>JAUXTS010000040.1 GCA_030679115.1 archaeon | reverse complement strand
TAATTATTCTTAATTGAGCTTTTGAATCTTTTATTATATTTTTTACCATCTTTTTTTACTCTATCTTTTAGTACTTCTACCTTTAAAAACTCTATCTTTTTTTCCTGAAAAAACTGTTTCTGCAACCTGCACATGCTCGTCAAATCTTCTATTTATTTTTCTTTCTCTTGACATAATAATCAACAATATTAAGATAGTCAAGCCAAAAATTGAAATAGATAAAATAGATAAATAACTGCCAATTTCCTCTTCAATAACAATTGCATTTCCCGTGAGATTAAGTTTTACACCTACAAATAAAGCAAACATTAAAAACGAGCCAAGCAAAAGAAACTTTTTCACTCTTCCTTTTTCTCTAAGATATTCAAAAAACTCCTTTTTTTCTTTCATACTCAATGCCTGAACAACATGAGTATTTATCATGGCAATAAATTTTCCATCTCGTATAGCATTTCTCTGCTCCAATCTTGCTATAGTTTCAGTCGGCCTCCAAGCCTTGCATTCTTTATTCATCTCCTCCTGCCCCCATTCCTAATTGTTCTCTTTGCCTTAATTTTCTTTGCCTTAATTTTCTTTACTTTCTTTGCTTTAGTTCTCTTTACTTCAGTTCCCCTTAATTTAGATTCTCCTCCATTTCTTTTTACAACTGCCTCAGTCCTCTTCAATTTAGATTCTATCAAAGCTAAATCTTCATTAAGCAATGGAATCTGCCTATCAATATCTCTTACCATTTCTGAATATTTGTTCATTTTAATGCTGAAAGAGCCCTGTGAAATCTCTCCCTGATGGAAATAACCATATTGTGCTTTCCTAATCAAGTCTTTTAAAACTTTCTTTTGCGCTTCCAACTGCCCTATTTTTTTCAAAACAATATATCTCTTTATCCTTAATTTATAGGCAAAAAACAAAAGAATGAGCACACCAATAAAAATTAAAATCTTAATATAATTATCAATAATAAAACTTCTTACTCCTGAAGTTACTGTGCTATAAAACAAACTTGTTGCAGTTGAAGTAGATTCTATATCTGCCATCTTTATTTCAACAGAAAGAGAATCTTCAGGAACATCTTCGTACCTTTCATTAATAATTTCCTGCCTTACATCTTCCATCATCACATCTACTTCAGAAATATTTACATTATATCCTTTAATTTTGTCTTTAAATGAATTATAGCTGATTTCTAAAGAATACAGCGAATCTTTTGCTTCATAAGCAGAAACCCTGATTTCTTCTATATCTGTGCAATAACCTGCGACTGAAGAATAATCTACCTTTCCTCCTCTTAATTCTATTTTGCTCTGTGAATCAAAAATCTGTTCAGCAAGTTTTATGCTGTCATTAATTCTTTTTGTATTGAATCCGTCATTCATTAAATCATTCATTATTTTTTTAGAATCATCTATACAAGTTACAGCGTAATCTTTTGAACTTATATTTAAATTAGATTCCGCACTTAATGCCATTCCAGCATTCAAAATAAAGCTAAACAAAACAAATATTCCCAATATTCCTAAAAATACAAATTTATTGTTTATGCTATTCTTCATTATACTTTGAGTCATTGATACATTTAAAGCTTTCTTCATTCTCCCCTCCCGAATTTCAAACCCTGTTTTTTCAGAGCCTTCTGAGCATCTAAAGTAGCCAAACTCTCCTCAATTTCAGACAATCTTGAAGAGTAGCTCCTAAGCATATCCTCATAAACTCTCGTTTCCATTCCTGCTTTCTCAAAGTATGATTTCTGCGCCGATTTTATCAATTCTCTCAATCTATCCGACTCTACTTTCAATGCTTTCTCTTTTCCGCCTCTTATCTTAGTCAAATTAGCAAGTTGAGTTTCAGCAGTTATCTTTTCCTGAACAACACTGTTCAATCTTCTTTCATACTGCGCCATCGCCTCTTGATATTCCTCCATGCTCATCTTCGCATTTTCAAAGCAGTCTCTCTGCACAACTTTCATCAATCCAATAAGCAGTTTCTCTTCTTCATCAAGTAATCTAAGCTTATTCTTCAAGAGCTGTTTTCTTATCAATACAATAGAGCCAATCGCAATAAGTGAAGCAGCTAAAACTGTTCCTGCAGATTCTAATTTATTATTCAAAACATAAGCAGGAAGATTAAATTCTCCCTTAACTTCAGCAGAATAACTCAATAACGCTTCTTTCAATCTTGAATAAGCAGATTCATAATCTCCCCTTGCAAACGCCGCTTCAGCCAGATTAATCATCTTGGTTGTTTCAGGAGTAGAAACACCATTAGCTTCGGATTCTGCAATTTTATCTTTCAATTCAAACAACAAATCGTGGGCTTTATTTGCAGTGTCATAAAGATTAGTTATCTCATCATATAATTTCTTCACAGTTGAATATTTTCCTTCACTGCTCGCTAATTCCAACTCCCTAAATAATTCCTCAACTTCACGAGTTGTGAAGTTCTTATTTATCATATCTTCAATAGAACTATTCGATTCCTCAAGATATCTTATGCTTTCTGCAGCAGTTACTTCAACTATTCTAAGATTAATTTCCTTCTCTGTCATGAAATTACCTTCTCCACTTATTTTTCCATTGACTCTTAATATCAATTTGTAATCTCCTTCTGTAAAGTAAGAAGGAGAAGTTATCTTAATAGTAATTTCTCTGCTCCCATAAGCAGGAATTGATTTTATGCTTGGAGGACTGATTGAAATATAATCTGATAGCATTCCACTCAAATCCAAAACTAAATCATCAAGAGATGCATTTTGATAAGGATTTTCAAAATCAAGTGTGAATTCCTGCTGTTTTCCAATCAGCAATTCAAAACTCTGTCTGCTCTTGATAAATCTTGATAATAAATTCTCACTTCCCTTTCCGCCTCCGCCTCCGCCACCAGTAGTTGATGAAGTCGTTGTAGTTGTAGTAGTTGCCGGTGCGTCTCCGTCTGCAGTTCCGCATAATGTTACATAAACCCCATCACTTGTGCTATAACATACGAATGTCACCGAGATACTTGTATTAATTTGATTGTTTCCGCTTGCATCAACAATTTTTGCCCACGAATTATTATATCCGTATGAACTGAACACAATCGTGCCTGTTCCTTCGTCCATTGAAGCTAAATCAGAAAATCCAATTACTGCAGTTAAATAATTTAAATTATTATCACTTAAGTTAACATAATATCTTGTTAAATTCCCGCTGATATTTGTCAATCCAGTCGGAAGTGTCCAAGACGAAGTTACATTAAACGCAGTATTATTATCATTTGGTGTGGTCGAGCCCATTAAATTCTTTAAGTATCCATTCAAGCTGAAATTAGTAGTTGTAAGATAAACTATTGTTGGATAAGTAGTTATTTTCTCATAAAGATATGGGCCGACATTATTTGTAACCAAGTCCAAGCTGACATTGTTGCTTGAACTATTGCTTCTTCCTCTGAATTCGCTTATAGTTATCTTCGGACTTTCAGAATTAATTTCTCCCAAAAATGAAGCATTAACTTTTACAGAAAAATTATTTCCTGCTGCAGCATTATAAGTATTTGATGGCTTTGCATCATCATTATTGAAAAATATCCTTCCTTCAGGCAAATCGTGCGTAAATCTAAAGTCTAAACTGCAATTATTATTTGTATATGCTGAGTCTCCCGTATTATTTATTTCTATGACTCCAACTTGTTTATTTACTGACCATCCTGCAGTTGCTCCCAAATCCATAGTAGACGCCCATGTGCAATCCCAGAATGAAGCAATTGTATAATTCTGGCTGTAATTGGTGCTTCCAGAAGTATCATTCGCCCAAATTCTGTAAGTAATATTGCTCTCGTAAGCAGGTAGATTGAAACTTGCATTCATAATTGTAGTATATGATATTGCACTCACATTTGCCATCGTGACATTAGTCCAATCCAGAGCCGTGGAATTTCTCCATTGTAATATTGCCGCGCCGAGATTATTATCTATATCTGTTATGTTGGCAGTTATATTTACCATAACTCCAGGGTCAAGAATACTGCTGACATTCGGATAATTTGCTATGAAATTAAACCTCGGTGCAATATTTCCCCTTATAATTCTCGTCTCGGTGGAATTCCTGTGACTTAACAAATCAACAACCGTAACATTGTAAGTATAGGACTGCTGACTTACAATTCCAGTTTGAGTATAATTGAAAATCCAATTCCCGCTTCCAAGATTTATCAATGCACTATCAGAACTCGTAAACACACTAATAGTTCCATTCCAATTATAACTTACATTAGCAAGATTTACTTCAGTGATTGATGCATTAATATAAAATAGTTCAGTAACTCCGCTGTCATTCGCAGGAGTCGGACTCTTAAACGCTATTAATGGATAAGTATTATCATAAATTATAGTATTATTCGCACTAATATATTGATTTCCTAATGTATCAAATATGCTGAAGAACCACCTGAATATTCCCTCCACCAGATTTACAACAATTCCAACTACATTACCGAGTTCTCCAGATAAAGTAGTCGTAGTCTGATTGTAGAAAGTCCCATTTGTGAAATAAATCTTCACTGTTGCATTATTCAATCCAATATTACTGCTCAAATTCGCTGTGAAGTTTTGAGCAGCTGTCTCCGTCCTTGTCCCATTCGCAGGACTAAGCAATGTCGCATTCAGCGACATTGATAGAATAACATCCATCACTATATTATTAGTCAAATTAAAGCTATTATTCATATACACCCCATACCCAGTCTTAATAGCAGTCAAATTATCCTGATGCCATGTAAATCCGCTTGAATTCTGAGAATACTGCATCAATCTGATTTTATCATTCAAATATCCATTTGCATTTGTCAATCCAGTTCCATATATGCTATGAGGTGCGAATTCCGTTCCAGACGTGCTATTTCTCTCTGTATCATTTGAAATAGCAAATTCCCAAGGTTTATTTCCAATTGTAACAGAAGGTTCAGATGCGAGTAAGTTCCACTTGTCTGTATCGTATTTCTGCAGATTTGTATAATATAATTGTGATACTTCATCTGCACTAAAACTTCTATTGTAAATCCTTAATTCATCCAATGAACCATTATAATATGAATTTTGCGTTGCTCCAGTATATCCCCATCCTATTGTTATCGGGCTATTCCTTTCAATTGAGATAGAATTATTATTTGCACTTAATTTTATACTATTATCTACATACAAAGATATTAAACTTAAATTCCAAGTTAAGGTTACTTGCGACCATGAATCTTTAGATAGTGGAGAATCTGTAGTTGTTAAACTTGCAAAAATAAAGCCTCCAGCATTAAAGTTATAAAATTGAATATTCCTTCCAATTTGCTGGAAATAAAATGAATATCCGCTTCTTCCTATAACCAATCTTGTATCATCATCTGTATTTGGTTTCATCCAAAAGCTGAATGTCGCAGGAGTATCATAACCTAAATCAAATAACTGGCTTGTATTAGAATTTGCAATTGTAATATAACTATTTGATATATTGCTAAATGTATATCCTCCATTATATTTTCCAGTTGCATTCCATACTGTCCCAGTTCCAAGAACAGTTCCATTATGCGAGTATTGAGAGACATCTATGACATTTGTATAATTTTCCCCAAGTGCAGTAATATTGTCAAAATTCATCATAAAAGTAAGACTGCTATCATAAATAGAATAATTAGTTCCTCCCCAGCTCCAATTAATCTGATTAACATTCGGATAACCACTTATCGAAGTATTTACATTTAATACCCAACTTGATAAGTCTGTAGTATCATAAACACTCACATTAACATTATTTACATATCCAGTTGAATTTGTTGCGTTTACATTCAAATACCACATCATATTCAAAGTTCCGTTAGCATTAGTAATCCAAGTTACATTAATCGCATCATTGTTATTCCTTGTTGCATTTGTAAAGTTCCATTCTCCTCTTGCAGTTCCCGTATAAAACTCTCCTCGTATCAAAGAGTTTAGAACGCTGTCTGTTATTGTGAAATTAAAGTTTGTAGCATTTGTAAGCCATATTGCAGAAGCATTTTGAACTTGTATTGTATTTCC
>JAUXTS010000037.1 GCA_030679115.1 archaeon | reverse complement strand
GAACCATCAATTGTTGAAAAATGTCTTGACGATTTAGTTAATCACGAAGGAAGAATTGCATTCAAGAACAGCGATTCTGCCTTAAAGTTTGCTTTCGCGTATGCAAAATGCCAGAATGTGCATTGGGGCGGAGCAGAATGTGTAGTGAGATGGGAGATTCTTGCACGAACATTGAGAATTGCATTAGAAAGGGGAATTATTAAAGAAAATGATTTTTATATGGAAGACGAACAAGTATTGAGAAAAATATCTATTAATGGAAATATTGATATTGGGATGAATCTTGATTTGTTAGCTAAAAGGAGATTAAATCTTAGAGAAAACCTTGATAATCCGCAGTATAAATTGAAGAAGAAATTTAGGTATATTGACCCACATTATCTTAATAATGGAAGACTGCATAGACTTAGTGAATCTAAAAGATATGAAGCATTTTTAGATGAACAGAGAAAGAAAAACGAAAAGGGGATAAATGTGGATATTATCTAATATTTTACCAGACATAAGGGATTATTCTATATTTTACTTTCTTTGTATATTTCTTGTAGCCTTTCAAATCCCTTAATAAAACATCTTCTTCATTTAGTATTCTAAATATTAATAATATAATGACTGGGATGAAAAATACCAGTGCAGGATAAGAACCGAGAGCGAGAGGCATGAATAGAAACATCAATGCTACTCCAAAATACATTGGGTGCCTTATTACCGAATACGGGCCAGTTGCTATGACTTTTTGCTTTTTCTCTACTTCAATTATTCTTGAAGCGTAGCTATTTTCCCTAAATGCAAAGAAAACTATCAAATAGCCTATGAAAATCATTACATTTGAAAAAATGACAAAGAAATTTGAAATGTTGCTCCAGCCAAATCTGTAATCCAATCCTGGAACTAATAAGCCTAAGAAAAAGATTAAATTCGCCAATTTAATTATTAGTTTCTGCTGGGATTCTTTTTCCTCAAATTTCATTCTTCTTTCTAAAAGTTTTGGTTTTTTCCTTGAAAAATAAAGTGCGCTGAATAAGAAAGGGATAAATAAAACTCCTATGAAAACCCAGGCATTCCAATATTTGAATGAGCCAGCGGTTGAAAATAAAATTCCTCCTGTGATTATAATTCCAAATATAAATAATAAAGTAATTAGTTTCTTTGTGGGTTTCATGTGTTTCATGGTTTAGATAGGTTTCTTGGATTTATATGTTTTGAGTTTATTAAATATGTTGAGAAAGATTTAAATACTTAACACCTTAAAGTGTTATATGATAAATATAGTAGAAAGCAGGATTTTAACGAGAAAAGCGATAGATATAGTAAATAAAAGACTGAGAAATGAGAAGCTCACTCAACAAGATTCCAATTATTTGAGCAGGTTTGTCAGGCCAAAGCTTAGAGATATGGCTTCAATTAATGCTGAAGTTCTCCTGAAAAAGCTGGAATATAATCAAAAAGGACAATCAATTGAGAGAAAAATAAAAGAAATAATTTTAAGGAATATCCCAAAAGTAGATTCAATAGTAATCTGCGGTTCTGCAATACAAACCAATTATGAAGAATATGAAGATATTGACATAATTGTTGCAACAAAGAAAGTTTTGACAAAAAGCCTGAAAGAAAAGAATGAATTAATAAATAAAACAGAAGTAGAAGCGAAAAAAGAAGATATTAATCTGGATATTCAAATATATTCAAAAGAGACGATTTTATCACAATATCCTCATAATCCCTCATTAATCTATCAATTAAAAGACTCCAAAGTTATTTATGGCAAATTAAAAATTCCTAATAAAATAAATATCTCTAATCTGGATTTGAAAATGAAACTTGATTGGAGTGAAGGATTAAATATTAATTCAGATGCTGATGAAATATATCATGCGATTAGAAATGCTCTGCTCGTTTCTCTTTTAATGAATAAAAATATAGATAATTATCAATTAAAGCAGAATTTAATAAATCTTTTAGGAATTGATTTAATTATTAAGCTTAAGAATAATACTGCTTCGAAGATTGAAAAGAAATTAGCGATAAGTTATCTTAATCTGCTTGTTAAGCATTTGGAAACAGAATTGAATAATTCAAAATGGGAAAAAATAACTCTCGAGATTCATTAATCAGAATAATCGCAAATGTTGCGGTGCATGAAATTGTAGCTAAGCATACAAATAAGCCAGAATCTGTATCTTTCCTCAATTCAGAAATAATTGAATATAGAAGCAAGGCTGAAAAGGCTTCTGAAGAATATAATTGGAATGCAGAAGACAAGGAATATGCAAAAAATAAAGCTTTGAAGATTAGTAAAGATAAATTAAACATTAAATATTCTGACGTAAAATATTCAGAAGAAGAAATGATTAAGAAGTTAAAGAATTTGATAGAAGAGGTTATGTAAATAAATTATTTTTTCCTTTTGCATTTTCTTCTTGAGAAAACTCCGACAAGCAAATCATCAAGTTTAGTTTCGGGAAGAATCTTTCTGGTTTTGGCATTTATACAGCTTCTTCTTATTATGTCTTCAATCTGTTCAGGCAGAGTAAGCAGGTTTTTCTTTGCTCTTTTTTCAAGAAGTTTAAGCAGATTGTTATCAAAATAAAGTTCAACTCGGTTTTTGAAAGTATAATGTATTCTTTTCTTCGGCTTTAGCGCGTCAAAAGCGGATTCTATTTCAAGAACAGGCCAATCGTTTCTAAGCAAAGGCTCACGAATTTCATAATCATCGAACCCTCTTTTTCTCGCCTCTCGTATGAATTT
>JAUXTS010000034.1 GCA_030679115.1 archaeon | reverse complement strand
AAGCAATAGTGAGTATGCTCTGCAGTACATTAAACTGCTGTTGAAAAAAGAAGCAGAAATTTCTCACCCTTATTCAAAACGCTGGATTGAAGAGATAAAAAAAGCTAAGAGCGCAAAATCAGCAATTCTCTTTGGCTCTGCCTTAAAAAAACACGAAGACTCCGGAGACATAGATGTTCTCTTCATAGTGGACAGCAAAAGTTTTTCCAAGCTTAAAAAAGAAATAGAAGAGATAAATCTTCTAAATGTCAAAAAAATTCATCCATTATTTCAAATCGAAGAAGATTTGGAAAAGAATATAAGCAAGAAAGACCCAGTTATATTAAATGCGATAAAAGGAGTAGTTGTATTCGGTGAAGATATTATCATAAAAAATTTAATAAAATGGCATACGACATAATAACTGTTGGCGGAGCAAATGCGGATGTTTTTTTAAAAACAAAAGCAGAAACAATAACTCATGAAAATCATAGAGATATATGCTATCGTCTCGGCGAAAAACTTCTGATAGATAAGTTAACTCTGAAAACAGGAGGCGGAGGCTCAAACACCGCGGTTGCTTTTTCCCGCCTTGGTTTGAAAACTGCTTTTCTCGGGCTTCTTGGAAAAGATATCTATGCAGACATGATTCTAAAAGAACTAAAGAAAGAAAAAGTTGATTTTATAGGAAAAACAAAATTTGGAAATACAGGTTATTCAATCATTCTGCCATCCCATGGCGAAAGAACCATACTTGTTTTCAAGGGATTGAATAACGAGCTCTCCTGGAAAGACGTTCCTCAAAATAAGATAAAGGCAAAATGGTTTTATCTCTCAACTCTTCTTGGAACAGGATTGGAAACTATAGAAAAACTTGCCGCACACGCAAAAAAGAACAAAATAAAAGTTGCTGCAAACATGAGCATCTATCTCGCCAAGCAGGGATTCAAAACTCTCTCTCCTTTCCTAAAAAACATAGATATCTTAATCTTAAATAAAGAAGAAGCTATCGCCCTTTCTCATTCAATCAACATTAAAGATGCAATTAAGAAAATATCTGTATATGTAAAAACAATCGTAATTACAGATGGTTTCAATCCTGCTCTTGCTTTTGATGGAAAGAAAATATACACTAAAAAAATAAAGCGAATTAATCCTGTTGAAAAAACAGGCGCAGGAGATGCTTTCGCAGCAGGTTTCATATATGGGATGATAAAAAACAAGCCCATCCCAATCTGCCTTTCCTACGGGCACAAAGAAGCCCTTTCCGTAATGAAGCACATAGGCGCCAAGGACGATTTGCTTAGAAATCTCTAGCCAAGTCTTCTTTCTCTTAAGTTAGACGCTATCTCTTCTTTAACCGCCTTCAATAATGACTCAAAACAGGCCTTTGCCAAAGAAATTGCATCATCTGATTCTATTTTTTTTGGGTTATATCCATAATAATTGATATTATGTCTCATCTTTCTCAAATTATCAACAAGTCTGATTGGCCTTTCTGTCTGTATTCTAAGATTTTCAAGCACCCTTATCTGTTCAACATGGTCTTCAGATAATTTTCCTCGTGAGACTAATAGTGCATCTCCAAGCATTCTAAAACACTCGTAAATATTTCTTATTATATTAAAAGCAGAGTTATCATTTGATTCAAGAGTTAAAGTGTATCTCATCTGCCTCGAAGATGCTTCCAATATGCTCATTGCATTTTTCCTATCAGGGTGTTTTTCTCTTTGATTCACGGATGCACCTCCAGTATGCCGTCAAGCAATATCCCATTAGCTATATTTGTAAATAAATTTAAATCAATTTTGTTTCTGGAAAAAATATGCAAATTAACCTTTATATTTTTTCTAAACCCAAGACTTTCTACAACTCCTAAATTTTCTATTTGCATCTCTTTATTATCTAAGATTTCGACAGCTATATCTATATCGCTTTTTTCATTATCTGTACCCCACCTATAACTTCCAAATAAAATTATGGCTCTGGCATTTGGCACCCTATTATAAACTGCTTCAATTATTCTAACTTCATAAATAGACTGCAGATTAAAAGGAATCTTTCTAGTTATCATAAAATCATGCTTCTGGTTGGCAGATATTCTCCATGCTTTTCCAACCTCTTCTTTTACAATAAACTCTTCTTCTATCAATTTCATTACTGCTATTTTAGTAGAAGTTTTTGACGAGCCTATGTTTTCAGACAAGTCATTAAGCCCTATTGACTGCTGGGGGAATGAAAAGAAATAATACAGCACTCTTCTGTAAGTTTCTGACAGCTCCAGCAGGTCAGTATTTTTTAATTTTCTTTCAGTTTTCTTCATATAATCAGTATATTTTATATCTATTTAAGCTTTTTGGTTACCACAAGGTAATATAAAAGTTCAGTTGAACTTTTTCAGAACCACGATTATAATGCTTCTAATTCTTTAATTTTGTTACTCTTATTAAATAACTACATAACCCTAAGGTTTTTAAACCTCTTTCTCCAAGAAAAATTATGGAAATAGTGCAAGACATAACAAAAGGAAAATTAAAGTCTGCTTATGTAGTCGCGCCTTTCGACGAAGCAAAAGCAACTTTGGAATCTAAAAGTTATAGAATAATCTCTCTGCAGGAAAACGCACAGTTAAGAATGCAGGAAGGAGCAGATTCAAGCGTTTCTAAAAGAGGAAACTACACAAGAGAAGGAGTTTTATATCTTCCAAAGAAAGGAATCTTTTTAGTAAGGAATTCTCCAATTTTAGACAAGGCTAAAGAAGCAACAAATTGTAATCGGAGCAGAAAAGAATTTTATTTGACAATCGAACAAGTTGAAAAAGCGCTTACAGATTCAGTCGAATTCAAATCAGCAGGAATTCCAACAAACAGATTTGGAGATGATAAAATAACCTCATTCGCATTCGGAAAAGATGCAAAAGCCTATGGGGAATTTTTAAGAGAATCGGGAATAAACTCAATTAATACTTACGTTGTAAACTCTGAATCTAATCCGTTCGCAAGACAATTGTGGCTTTACGGGCTTGTCGATGGCGACAGGTCTAGCCTCCTTGGCGACAGCAAGGGCTTGGGCTACGGCAACGGAGTTCGTGGGGTGTCTGCGAGCGCCAAAGGCGCGAGCCAAACGCAAAAATCAGAGAGCAACAAAGTAATTGCTTATACTCCAGAACAAATATCAAAAGTTCTAAAGAAAAAAGGTCTTGCTGGAATCGAAGGAATTCTTTTAGATGGACTAAAGCAATAATTTTTTATTTATTTCTTCTCTTAAACCCAAGTTTTATATATTCTCTTCCATTAAGCATACTATCAAGAGGGTGAAATGAAACTAGCAATAAACGGCTTGGGGCGAATAGGAAAACAGTTCTTTCTTTCAGCAATGGAGCAGAAAGTCCCATGGCAGATTTATATAAATCATTCTGGCGATTTGGATTTTATTGTTTATACCTTGAAATATGATTCAGTGCACCCGCGTCCAAAAGAAAAAATCTATCACAAGGACGGTTTTCTTTACTTCGGGAATAAAAAGATAAAAGTTTTCAATGAATTAGAACCAGAAAAACTTCCTTGGAAAAAAGAAGGAATAGACTTGGTTGTTGAATGCACGGGGCATTTTACAGCCCGCGATGAAGCTATGAAGCACATAAAAGCAGGAGCAAAAAAAGTTCTTATTTCTGCACCTGCAAAAAACCCTGATTGCACGGTTGTCTTTGGAGTGAATAACCATGTTTTGAAAAAAGAGCATAAAATAATCTCAGCAGGAAGTTGCACAACAAACTGCATCGCTCCAATGGCGAAAATCATTAACGATTCTTTCAAAATAAAATCTTGTTATTTTGTAACAACTCATGCATACACTTCAACTCAGAAGCTTATAGACGGACATGAAAAGAAAGATGTCCGCAGAGGCAGAGCTGCTGCAATAGATATAGTCCCTTCAACTTCAGGCGCCTCAACTTCAGTAATAGAAGCACTCCCAGAATTAAATGGTAAAATAGATGGTTACGCATTAAGAGTTCCAGTAGCTGACGGCTCACTCTCAAGCATGTTCGCCGAAGTAGAAAAAGTTCCAACAGCCAATCAAATTAACGAATTATTTAAGAAAAAATCTCTTACAGATATGAAAAAGATTTTAGAATATAACACTGAGCCGATAGTCTCGGCAGATATAATTCATAATCCAAGTTCTTGTGTATTTGATTCTAACTTTACTTCAATTAATGGAAATTTAATCAGTATAGCTGGATGGTATGATAATGAATGGGGCTATTCCTCAAGATTAGTAGATGTAGCAAAATTAATTCTCAATAAGTAGACAGAAAACAAACATTTAAATATATCATTATTATGATATAAATTATCGTAACTATGATAAGAAAATTTAGAGCATCTATATTAGATATAATAAAAAATACGCCAGAACTAAGAAGTATCTTTGGAAAGCGAGAGCTGGAAATTATTCAAAAGCAGGTTTTAGGCATCAGATTAACTCCTTCAGAGCAAATGAGGCTTTCAAGAGATATAAAGAAAAAATTTAGAGCAATAAGCGCACTTGCAAATATTTCAGAAGATTCAGAATTAAAAAAAGGAGCCCATATAAAATTAAAAATTAATGAAATAAAAGAAGAAATTTTAGACAGCAAATATTTTCCTAAAATAAAAAGAATTATCCTATTTGGTTCAACAGTGGTAAATCAAAGAACAATTCGCTCAGATATAGACATTGCAGTCGAGTTTGATTCTACAGACTTAAAAGAGGCAACAGAGTTTAGGATTAAGTTTAATTATGATGAAAATATAGACGTTCAAGTCTATAACGTGCTTCCAGACAAAATTAAAAAAGAAATAGACTTATACGGAAAGATATTATGGAAAAAAGAGACATCAAAGAAAGAATAGAACATAAAATTGAAGAAATAGAAGAATATCTGGATTTTTTGGTTTCAATAGTTCCAGAAGAATTGGAAGAATACAAAAAAGAATTAAAAACAAAAGCGGCTTGTGAAAGATACGCCGAAAAAATAATAGAAGCAACAATAGACTTGGCATTTTTAGTGATTAATCTTAAGAAAATTACTCAATTAACCAGCGAGGATAAAATATTCGTTATTTTAGCAAAAAACAAAATAATTTCAGATAGCTTGGCTAGTCAGTTGGGTGAAGCAAAAGGCATGAGAAACTTTATTATTCATAGATACGGTGAGATTGATGATTCAAAAGTCTTCCACTCAATTTCCGAGGAATTAGAAAAAAATATTAATGACTTTTTAGATTCAATAAAGAGGTGCTTAAAATGAAACTCAAAACCCTAGACAACTTTGATTTCAGAGAGAAAAAAGTTTTATTAAGAATAGATATAAATTCTCCAATTGTAAATGGGAAAGTTTTAGATTCTCCAAGATTTAAAGAATCTACAGAGACAATTAATGAATTATCTAAAAAAGGTGCAAGGATTGTAATAATCGCACATCAGGGCAGAAAAGGTAAGTCAGACTTTCTTTCATTAAATCAGCATGCAAGACTTCTTAGCAGATATACTAATAAAAAAGTTCAATATGTTAATTATTTATTTAATTCATTTGCAATTAATAAAATAAATTCTCTAAATAATGGAGAAATCCTATTGTTAAAGAATGTCCGTGATTTTGAAGATGAAATAAATCCAAAACTAAAAACAAATCATTATAAAGAATTTTGCAAAAATTTTGATATCTATGTAAATGACGCTTTTCCCGCTTCTCATCGCACTCATGGAAGCATCGTAATTCCCCCTAAAATTCTTCCAAGTTGTATGGGTAGAGCTTTTGAAAAAGAATTAATTGCATTGAAAAATTTTCATCTTAAAACTTCAAAGAAAATAGCCTTTCTTCTTGGGGGCTCAAAAGCAGAAGACTATCTTCCGTTATTTAGCATCCTAAAAAATAAGCATAATAAAATTTTAGTTTCTGGAGTTTTCGCAAATCTCATTTTGGTTGCAAAAGGGCATAATTTAGGTTATGAAACAAAATGGCTTAAAGAGCAGGGTTATAATTCTCTTATTCCAAAACTAAAAACATTATGCAAAAAATATGAAAAACAGATTATTCTCCCAACAGACTTTGCAGTCAATGGCATTCAGCCAGAAAAAGCAAAAAAACGCATCGTAAAATCTCTGGACGAAGCACCATTCAATCAAAAAATTTGGGATGTAGATAAAAACACAGTCAATCTATTCAAAGAAAATTTGAGGGGCATGGATTCTATTTTTATGAAAGGCCCTCTCGGCTATTCCGAAATCTCGCAATTCAGCAATTCAACAATTGACATTCTTAAATTCTTGTCAAATTTTTCAAGAAAGAAAAATACTTTCACACTTCTCGGCGGGGGACATCTTTCAACAACAATCCAAAAATATAATATTCCAAATACTTTCTCGCATATCAGCACTTCAGGAGGCGCTTTGATTGCTTACCTATCAGGGGAAAAACTGCCTGGTATAGAAGCTCTGGAAAAATCAACCAAGTCCAAATGATTCTGTAAATTCTGAGACAATAGCATACTTATCAAGATATTTCATGCCTTTTTCAGTTATGGCGTAAGTCTTTCCTTTTTTGCCTTTAATTTCCGTGATAAACTCCTTTTCTTTAAGTTCATTTAGATAATCTTCCATCATCTGATATGAGAGATTGGACTTATACAATATATGCGTCGGCTTAATTCTTCCGTTCCTGTCTCTTATAACCTTCAGAATATCCCGGATTATCTCAAGCCTGTTTCTTTTTTTCTCCATGTTTTAAGATTTTTATCAGCGAAATAAGAATTATGCTATATGCAATAAGAATAACAATATGGGAGATTACATATGTAAGATATACACTTCCGGCAAATAACAATCCTATAGTTCCCAAAAACATCAAGGAAAATGCCATAGCTATCATGCAAGTAGTTTTATTTTTCTTTCTATTAAATTCTGAAATATAATATACTGATATGAAAAGAAGAAATATTGACGCAATAGAATATGTTGCTGTAAATTTATTCAGGGAAAAGCAAATTGCACTCAAACTGATTGCAAGAATTAATTCAAAAGCCCTCATTTCTTTTGTCTTTAGAGTCATCGAGACAATAAGCGCAAGTCCTGCGATGAATAATGCTATCTGCAGATAAATAGAGATAGTGCTCAAAAGAAGTATATTGGAAACACTTAATTCTCTTTCTCCTCCTATATCTGACACAATGAAAATATTAATGCATGCCCATATAAAATACGAAAGTGAAACAAGCAAAAATCCAATTCCAAAATTTCTTGTATTTTTCTCCTCACTAATCTTGTAAATCTTAAAAGCATTCCATGCAACGAATAAAGTTATTAATCCAAATATTATTTCAAAAAAGATATCATAACCATAGAACCATCCAGGTATAAGATACATTCTTCCCATCATAAATGGGGTGTTTTTTGCTTTTTAAGCGTTATGAATTTAAGATATCTATTAACACTATAGATTTTTCTTTCCTAACCTATTAATAAATAATTTTATTCAGTATATTAATTAAAACATCTGATGAGGAGGTGGCAAAACAATATAAATGAACAGCACAACAAACGGGGGAGGTTCTCTTATCGTTTCCCTCCCTCGTCTATTTCTCAAATATTACATTTAATCTTTTTATAATATCGCTTGGATTTTTTGCATCTGCGACAAAAGAGCCCGAATTTACTTTATCCACTCCAATTTCTTTTAATTTTTTAGCCACTTCAATATTCACTCCACCGTCAACTTGTATCTCAATTTTATTATTAAATTCTCTTAATTTTTTTATTTTTTCATAAGTTTCGGGAATAAATGATTGATGTTCTTTCCCAGGATGCACTCCCAAAAAAAGAACTCCATCTATTTTATGCAGGAAAAAAAGAATTCGCGAAATTGAAGTTTCGGGATTCAAGGCTATGAAAACTTTCATTTTTGCTTCTCTGATTTTTTCAATTGTTTTTTCTATTTCGTTATTATGTTTCAAGGCTTCATAATGGAATATAATTTTCTTAAAACCTTTTTTCTTTAATCTTTCAATATAATTTTTAGGATTTTCCATCATAAGATGTGCTTCAAAATTATTATTATATTTTTTTAAATCAGGAATATCTTTGATATCAATAGACGCTTCCTTGACAAATTTTCCATCCATAATATCTATTTGTATATCTTTTGAAATTTTAATAAGTTTTTCAAATCTATCTATAAAACTGTTCTTAGAATAAGCAAAAACTGTAGGAATAATATGAGAATTCATTTTTCATTCTCGTAGTGGGATATTTTCTTTATTCTTCTAATATGCCTTTTCCCTTTACTGAATTTAGTTTTCAGCCATATTGAAACAATTTTCTTTATTTTATCAAACGGAAAGTTTCTTCCTCTCAATCCTAAAATATTAGTATCATTATGCTCTCTAGACATTCTTGCAGAATATTCATCATATGCTGCAACTGCCCTTACTCCCCTAACTTTATTTGCAGCGATAGTCATCCCCGCTCCGCTCCCACAGACTAAAATTCCGCGAGATTCTTTATCCTTCGCAACCTTCTCTCCAACTTCAAATGCAAATTTTGGATAATCATCTTTTTTCTCATAACTCGATGCCCCTAAATCTTCATAATTAATTTTTTTCTTGTCCAGAAATTTTTTCAATTTTTCCTTGACTGCAAATCCTGCGTGATCCGAGCCAAGATATACCTTTACCCCTTTATCCATAGAATAAACAGCCCACTTTAGTTTTTAATGGTTTTGATTTTTGTAGGCTGGAAATATTTCTATTTATCAAGAAGGCTTAAATAATCCTGGTAATCCATATTAGTATTGTTAAGAAGCCCAATACAATCCCTAATTCCGCAAGTTTTCTTCCTTCAAGTTTAAACTTCTTTATGTAATTTAACGCAATTAATCCAGATATAATTGAAGCTAAGGGCATTATAAAATGTAATAAAAGTACAATCATCAATAATGGATAGTAGACAATAAGAATCGCTGAAAAATTGTAGAACATATATTTGATCAAAATACCAAAAATTAGACCAAAAAATACAAAAGAAAGCAACCCAAGCACAAACGAAGCAATAGCCAGTTTTGACGTAACCATAATAACCTAAAGAAATTCAAAGTATTTATACTATCGTTAAGCCAGTTCAAGCTCTTTCAAAACCTTAGTCATCTCTTCATCCATCATATCAAACTTTCTATCATCTAAAAAATCCTTCTTTTCAAGTTCAAGCCTTAATTTTTTTCTCAATTCATTTTTTATCCGGCTTTTATCATAGCTATTCCAATTTTGCCTAAAAACGATTTTTTTAGCTTCTTTTATAAGCAAATCTGCATCTTTAGCGTATTTTTCAGCGTAAATTTCATTGGAATTGACCATCGCTCCTATCTTATGCCTAAGCGCCTTTGCAAGTATGTTTGTCAGTTCATGAATATCGCTAGTTTTTCCCATGTCAAGATTCAACCTTCTCTTTTAATATTGGGTCGAATCTTGAGCATCCAAAAGACGAGCGCCTTTTCAAATCACGCCTTCCAAGGCAGGGTGGCGCATCGTCTTTTTGATTTGCAATCTCCTTTCCAATTTTGTCCAGCTTTTCTTTCATTATTTTCCTGATTTTTTTTAAAGCAGCGCCTTCAATTTGCTCATTATCCTTTAATGTTAAAAATAAATTCTCACCAACTAACTTCTCAGTTTCAGAATTTATTTTTTTCGGATCTTCTTCTTTCCTGCTTAAAAATTTTTCAATTGCAATAAGCCTTCTCAAGCAGTCATAGTAGGCCCTTCCAGAAAGATTTATCTCAAGAGAATCTTCAGGCAGCATGAGCAGAAACCTTAAATGATTTGCATCAATTTCTCTTTCGCCGCTCTCTAAGATGACCTTGTTGGAAACGCAGTAATAAAACATGCTCCTGGTCAATGGGCAGATTTTTTTTAATATTCCCCGCTTTTCTTCAGTCATGCTGATAACATGAAATTTCATGCCAAATTTTTCAGTCAGGCTTTCGTAGATTTTATCACTTAGCTTATTAGTTATTAAAATCAAATCTATATCTTGATAATCTGCCTTGCTGGTTAAAAATGAGCCCACGACATATGTCTGTTTTACTTCTTCAAATCGCGATAAAAATGAAAAGATTTCCTTTATTAGTTTTTCTTTAAACTCTCCAAGTTTTTCTATCTTAGAATAATACAGTACAATCTTCTTCTCTAAAAGCTTAACCTCCACCAAGTCTCCAACTTCAAAATAAACCTCCATTCCTCGCGGTACATAAATCTGGTTGAACGCGCTTCCTTTGGACACTTTATGTGTAAACTGCATAATACGTATTAGCTACGTAGTTATTTAAAACTTGTGTTTAGATAGAAAACATTTGCATCGACAATCAAGTTCATTTTATACCATATCTTTTAGCAGCAGCTTTGTTAACTTCTCTTCCCAATCTTATGGCATCTTCTTCAGTCAATTCGCTGTCTTTTGTAAGTTCTTTTATCTGTTTCAGTAAAAGAATTCTTTTTTTGATTGCTGCTCTTGCTATCTCACTCCAGTTCATTTCTGGAAACTTTTCCATTTCTTTTCTTAGTTCATCAGGCACAGCCAATGTTATGTTTGTCATTATGTGTAATATGTGTAATATGTGTAACTATTTAAACTTTATCAATTCATCCCCGCGGCATCTTTCAAAAACTGCTCCGGATGCTGTGAATTAGCCACAACAGAACTTACTAAAACTCCTTTGCACCCAAGTA
>JAUXTS010000032.1 GCA_030679115.1 archaeon | reverse complement strand
ATTAAATCCTATGCCTAATAATCCATCCCAAGGAGTTATTTTAGAAGCAGTCACATCATTAGGATTTGTGTCAATGCACAATTCATTATCGCTTCCTTCGTTGATAAACTCACATGTTTGCCCAAGCGATTGACATGCATATTTTGAACATGGGAATTCTTCCTCTCCGCATTTCTCACAATTATCTCCTCCAACAGGCGCCTGCCACGGCTGGCATGTGAATGAAACAATTACTTCTTTTGTGTCTCCAATTCCCATTAACTTGAAGACAATCATTACAAGAATGCTTATTATCGCTCCAAATGGTCCAAGAGTTATTCCGACAAGAGGTAATATTGCTAAAATTAATCCAATCCCACTTTGAATTATACTTCCCATTAATTTAGGCCCTGGACCAAATATTGCCATCGCTAACGAAAACACTGCGGCTGCAACTCCAATCGCATTCATTGCAGTCGTGAATGTATTAAGTTTTGAGGCCGCCGCTTGAGGGTCAATAATTACCTGTCCAGTTTGAGCATCCGTAATTACAGGTATCTTTCCTGCAGAAGAACTAACAGTTCCCTGCAGAAACTCATTTGTTTTTGTAGGGTCCAATTGTAAAAACCCATTGTCTGTTGCTATGTTCCCTCCGGCATCTAACGAAAAATATCCACTATCTACGGCCATACCCTTAAACTCTTGAGGTATTATTAGATCTGCAGGGATATTTTCTCCACCATTTACTACATCTGCTAAAGAATAAGTTTCTCCAGTAGGGAATGTAGTTTTTACCCCCATATAAAAACTATTACCCTTAACAAAAAATTGGGGTTGTGCTTCCCATATACCATTAAACTTTGCTAAATCATCGGTAAAACCAGTCATAGTTTGAGAATATGTACTTCCGACATTGTAAACAACCCCTTGCTTAAACATATTAATAATATTATCTCCTCTTGCAAAATAATTTGCCATCATTGTAACTCCTCCTCCCAATCCTCCACTTATTGCACCAATTGCAGTCGCCGCCATTTCATACGGGCTGTTTTGAGGAATTGTTGGATTACCATCAACTTGAACAGGCGTTAATGCACCTAAAAGAAACGAATTAGTTAAATTTCCAGGCAGGGCAAATTTTCCAGGAACTGGAGTTGCATAACTCAAAAGCAATTCATTATATTTTTTATTTTTGACAAGTTTAGGTGCGCCTTTCACTTTGTAGTTATATGTTATGTCTCCAGCAATATTCACTTCTGCTCCACAGTCCCCAAGACTCATGCACAAGTCATTCATTTCTGTTGTGAATTTAGCACTCTCGCAATCACAATTCCCAATACAGTTCCACCCATCTATATCTTTAATATAAATTACAGTGCATTTTTGACTCCCATAACTGCAGATATCTTCGGCAACTTTAGCATAATTTTTCATCTCAAATCCAACAGGATAACTTGGAACACACACATCAAATTGGAATTCTTCATCAACATTTACTTTTTTAAGAAAACAATCTGTATTTGCCGTGCAGTTTGCATCTCTTGCTTTCATAGACGCCTCAATTCCTTTACCCTTTGTTTTTACATCTTTATTATATAAAAGGCAATCCTGCCATCTATTTATTTTGCATGCAGAACTTGAAAATGAAATTTTTTCTGTAATATTTACATTCGCTTCAACGCAAATTTCTCCTCTATAGTCTGCGCATGGCTCTGTCTGCACTTGTCCATCAATGCATATTTTTCTAAAATGCCTGCTTCCCACAACATCTGTTGCTCTTAAAGGATAATCTTTTTTATCAACATCTGTTCCAATAGAACTCTGATACGCACACCAGCTTTCTCCCAATTCTCTTCTATTTCCTTCTTCATCAATACACGATAAATCTCTACATACAACATTTTGCGCACTATCTAAATATTCATCGCTAGTTTTTTCTCCGCATTTGCTTCCTAAAAGATAAATACAATTTCCGCAAGTTTTTTGATTTGCTAAATTATTATCTTGGGAAAATATATTGCAGCTATTTGCGCTATTCAAAATAATTCCATTATTCCAGCTTTTTGTCATATCATTTTCGTAAACATTTTCTCTGTTTCCACAACTATCAAACCAATAAACTTCATCTTTTCCTTCAACGCAATTTGTAGTACTTTGTCTTATGCAATCTGTATTTAATTCAGGATTTGAACATAAATATCCTGAATAAAAAGTTCCTCCCAATCCTCCAATGCATTCATCTTTTTTTGTAAATATACATTTATTTTTCCCGCCTTCAATCTCTGGAGGGCTGACACATGCCCCCTCTTCCATTTGATTCGCCAAAGCTAAACAGGATAATTCATTTTGCACAGAATCATCAAACTTTCCAGTCACTCCCAATAATTCAGATTTTCTATCGCATTGCTTGCTTGTAGTAAATGCTGTCTGGTTTCCCAATAAACAGCATGCAGTTTCACATTCAGGAATATTTCCGTAAGGGTCATCAAACCACTGCCCACCAAATTCTTCGCAAATCCCTCTCGGAGTTTCGGCTTGGCATGTTCCTTCAACTTTATCAAAACATGTTCCAAGTCTGCACGAATCTACTTCATTTCTTTGTGCGGGAATGCAATCTCCATCGCATTTGTTATTGCATTCACTTGCTTTATATTCTTGGCATATCTTTCCCTCTTTTGATTTTATACAAGTATAAGCTGGTTCTAAATCTCCAGAATCAATAGCTGAAACAATATTATTATCTGAAAATGCTTCATTTAGAATATAAGCAAATGCAAAAGTTGCAATAATAAGAATAGCAATCTCGCTTAAACTAACTATCTTTCTTCCCTCTTTATTCATTAATTTTAAACTTAATTAATCTATATAAATCTCTCTTTCACTCTTTTTCCACTTTGACTTCTTTTCCCTTTGCTTCAATTC
>JAUXTS010000030.1 GCA_030679115.1 archaeon | reverse complement strand
AAATTGGGACTATTTTTTCCTTAATTTTATCTATTTCTTTATTCATTTTATTAATTAGATTTGCAAGTTTTTAATACTTGTGAATTCACGCTTTCTTATAAATCAATCTCTGAACTAAAAGCAAAAGCCACATAGTTCCACTGAATAAAATTATTATTGCTGAAATATAAAGATTGAGGGTGAAATAAGCTACAGCGGTCATGTATAATCCAATTGTTGTAAGAAGAGAAGTTTGTGAAGCTATGAATCCTTTCTTTTCTTTGAATCCAACATAAACTTGAAAGACTAAAGAATATGCAAAGAGCGCGCTTGCAATTCCTATAACTATATCCTGCCAAACCATAATTATTTCTTTGCCTTCTTAGGCTTGGATTTAGTTTTTTTAATTGCTTTTTTTTCTAATTTTGGAGAGCTGATGACTTTCTTGCCGTACATATATTTGACGAGAACTTCAGGGACTTTGATTGTGCCGTCTTTCTGTTGGTAATTTTCTAAAATTGTAACTAGAATTCTTGATGTAGCCATAGCGGTGTTATTTAATGTGTGCAAAACACGCTTGTTTCCCTGCTTGTCTAGGACTTTTATTCCTAATTTTCTTGCTTGATAATCTGTGCAGTTAGATAAGGACATGACTTCCCCGTATTCTTTTGTCGTAGGGCGCCAGACTTCCAAGTCTGCAGAACGGAATTTCCAATCTGCCAAATCTCCAGTGCAGATTTCCAGTACTCTATATGGAAGTTTCAATGCCTTTAGAATTTCTTCAGAATTTTTCAGAAGTTCATCATATAATTTTTCTGAGTCTTCAGGTTTGCAAAATATAAACTGCTCAACTTTATTGAATTGATGTGTTCTCCACAATCCTTTTTCATTTATTCCATGAGTTCCGACTTCTTTTCTAAAGCACATAGAATATGAGAAATATTTTTTTGGAAGCTCCCATTCAGGAATTGTGTCTCCTGCGTGCATCGCCAAAAGAGATTGTTCGGCTGTTCCTATAAGATTCAAGTCTTCGTCTTTTATTTTATAAACTGATTGTTCAATTGATTCTTTATTCATAGAAGCAAAAATTTCTTTTTCATGAAGCATTAGAGGAGTTTCAATATACTGATAGCCTTTCTTTGTCATGAAATCTATTGTAAATCTTATTAATGCTTGATTTAACAAAGCCAAATCTCCTTTAAGGTAATAAAATCCGTTTCCAGAAACTCTTGCTGCAGCATCAAAGTTTGCAATTCCAAGAGATTCTGCAAGTTCAACATGTGTTTTTATTGGGAAGCTAAATTTTGGAATTTTTCCAACTTTTTTTATTTCCTTATTTTCAGATGCATCTTTTCCTTTTGGAACTTTAGATGAGAAAATATTTGGAATTTGTTTCATTGCTTCATTTATTTCTTCTTCTAGTTTTGCCATCTTTGCTTCTGTTTTTGCTATTTCTTCAGGGATTTCCTGAGCTTTTTTCAATAAATCTCTTATATCTTTTTTTTCTTTTTTTGCCTCGCTTATCGCTTTAGAAATCGTATTTCTTTGGGCGCGAAGATTATCAGATTCTGTTTTCGAAACTCTCCAGCTTTCATCTAATTTTTTTGCTTTTTCTACAAGAGGTAATTTTTCAATTTGCCCCTTTCTTTTTATATTATCTTCAACATCTTTTGAATTCTCTCTTATTAACTTGATGTCTATCATATTTGTATAAAATTAAGGGATTATTTAAATCTTACATAAAAGTGGAGCTGTTCTTGCTTCTCTCGAGTTTTTTATTGTGTTCTAAACCAGCCTTTCTGTATTTTGCCTTGCTCGTTTTGTATTTCTTAATCATCTCAGATGCATAATCCCCTCCTAAATGGTGAGGGATAATTACATAATCTATTCCCTCGTGGTATAAATCTATGGCAGTTCTTGGCTGTTCTGCGGTTGCTATGAATGCTGCTTTAGACTTGAGATTTCCCAGTTCTTCTATTATCGCCCTGTTTGATTCTGCGTCAGGTATTGTTGAAATTACAAGCTTTGCGTTTTCAAGGCTTATATCGCTGAGAAATTCCCTGTCTCCCGCATCGCCGTAAATGCAGTTGATTCCCTGCTTGCTGAGCGCAAGGATGACTTTTGGATTATAATCAACCACTACAAATGGAACTTTCATATCTTTCAGAGTTTCAAGAAGCTTGTAGCCTATTCTATGGTAGCCGAAAAGTATTACATCATACTTTCTTATTTTCTTTTCTTTCTTTTCTTTTCTGCCTTCGAACATGAACAGCATTTTTGAAATCTTTTCAAAGATTGGGTGGGCATAATAAATTCCATAGCTGCTAACTCCTATAGTTATTACTGCGACTAAGATTGAAAGAGTCATGATTTCTCTTGGCAGCTGGGCAAGGCTGAATCCGAGAAGAGTCAGAATTAGCGAGAACTCGCTGATTTGCCCGAGGCTTGCTCCTGCAAGGAAGTTTGTCCTCTTTTTGTATCCGAATACTTTCAATATTCCCATTACAATGATTGGCTTTCCGATTGTGACAAATATAGAAAGAATTATTGCCTGCCATACAAGCGTTGAGGTTATTCCCCCGCCAAGCTGGCTGCCGAAGAATACGAAGAACAGGACTACAAAGAAATCTCTTAATGGCTTTATTTTTCCGCCAAGCTCCAGAGTATATTTTGTTGAGGCAAGAGTCATTCCTGCGATCAATGCTCCGATTTCCAGCGAGAAGCCAAGGCGGTCAAAAACAGTTGCAAGGAAGAGCGCCCAGGCTATTCCAAACAGGAAGAGAACTTCGTGGCTCCTTGCAAGGTAGTCAAGCATTCTTCCGAAAAAGAAATGGGAGACGAAAAATATTGTGCCGATTAATAATATAATTAACAGTATGTTGTTTGCTATTATCCCGACTGTCCCTGTTTTTATCAATGGGACAATCATAAGCATTATTGCTGCAACAAAGTCCTGGACTATCAAAATTCCCAAGGCTATTCTTCCATGAAGAGTGTCTATCTCTTTCTTGTCTGCCAGGATTTTAACTACAACTACTGTTGAAGAGAATACAAGGCCAGCTGCGATGTAAAGCGAGGAGACATTTGTGAATCCCATGGATATTGCAATGAAGTAGCCTATGAAACCTGTTACTGTAATCTGCGCGATACCTCCAAAAACTGCGACTTTTCCAACTTCTTTCAGAACGCGAAAGTCTAACGAAAAACCAACAATGAACAAAAGGAAAGCAACTCCAAGGTGAGCAAATACCTGTATCAGCGCCGTTGAAGGAGAGAGCGGGCCGATTAAGTTCAGGAAGAGCGGGCCGACGATAATTCCAGCAATTAGATAAGCTATAATCGGAGGCTGTTTTATCATTCTTGCAATAACAGTAAGAACAGCAGAAATAATTATTATAAGACTTAGGAATAATAATGCCTCTTCTGCCATTTTGTATTGAGGATTTTGAGTTTTAAATAGGTATTGTCGGAATGTCTAAAGATTGGCAAACCTATCTTTACCCCTCTAGCTCTTACGAGCTAAAGGCTTTTAAAGCGGTTTATTTCTTTTTATTTATAGAAAAATAAGATTATTTTTCTGCCCCACAAACTCCCGCAAATTTCAGGGAGTTTATGGTATCATAAATCATATTCATCCCGCTAAGGCTGGGATGAAAGGGCTCATCTCGCGGCGAGATGAGCCCACTATATATGGGAATCAAGGTTCTCCTGTTATGTCACTCCTCCTTAAAAATTGTAGAAAAATCCTAAGAATTTTTATAAAAATTCTTAGTCCGTTCCGCACATTTTGGGTGCGGAAGTTCTAAAGATTCAAAGAATCTTTATCTCGTTTAGCTCTTTCGAGCTAAAGATTTAAAAACCAATTTTATCTTCGTTTGCTATGACAAGAGTAAGAATAAAGCTAAGCAGCATAGAAATAGAACCTTTGAATAATGTAATTAGAATGATTAAGGAAATTACTGACAGAGCAGGTGTTTCTGTAAGAGGGCCTATTCCTATACCTACAAGAAAATTAAAAGTAACTACTAGGAAATCTCCATGCGGTAACGGGACAGCTACTTTTGATAAATTTGAGATGAGAGTTCATAGAAGAATTCTTGATATTCCTGCTGAAGACAGAATCTTGCATCCTATAATGAAACTTCAGATTCCAAGAAGTGTGCAGATTAAGATTGAGATGAAAGATTAAATGTACGACTTTTCTTAGAAAGAAAAGTTGTACGCATCAGAAAAACTATGTGGCTTTAGTTTTTCGGACGTTCAAGAAATAAAGCCTCAGATTTCTTGACGTCAAAAGAACTATTATTCAACTCATGCAATAATATAGTTCTGTGAACATAAATCTTTAAATACAATCCAAATTCCTATTTTTCTATGGTGCCTGGAATTATCGGAACAAAAGAGTTGTTAGAACTTGTAAAGTCACAGAATCTTATTGAAAATTTATGTGAAAGAGAATTGAATCAGCCTGAAGGTGCAGGATTTGATCTTAGGGCTGGAGCAGTGTATAGGCTTGGAAGAGGAGAAACAATTCTAGGGATAGAAAAGAGAATCGGTCCAGAAGTTGGCGAGCCTTTGGCAAAGCATGGCGTTCATAAAGAAGTGGTTCTGAGACCAGGAGTTTTCTATCTTGTTGAAACTTTGGAGAGTCTCAATTTACCAGAGAACATATGCGCATTATTTCAACCAAGGTCTACATTACAAAGATCTGGGATAACTTTTCATAGCGCTACAGGGAATCCAGGATATAAAGGCAAATTAACTTTTGGATTATATAATGCTGGCGGAGAAGATTTTATATTAGAGCTTGGGGCCAGATTTTCCCATGCAATATTCTATAGGACTGGAGATAATGTAAGAAAATATGGGGGGCAGTGGCAGGGCGGAAGAGTCTCGTTAGAAGGTAAATCTGAAGTGCAAGTTTAATGGGTGTTTAAAAGATGGTTGAACAATACTTGAAACATTCAAGAGATATTCTTACTAAAGGTAGATTCAAAGATAATCCCCGAAGAGGGCTCGGCAGGATTCATTTGTTTGGTTATCAAAACAGATATAATTTGAGCGAGGGTTTCCCTCTTCTGACAACAAAAAAACTTTCCTTTAAAAATATTGCTCATGAATTGATGTGGTTTTTGAAGGGAGATACAAACATAAAATATCTTGTTGATAATAATGTTCATATCTGGGACGATGATGCATTTAATTATAATCTAAAAAATATGGCTAAAGAAGGAATATTTAGAGATGAATTTCCGAAGTTTTCTGAAGGTTGGTTTGGGGCGAAAGCGGAGTATGTACAGAAGATAAAAGGAGATGCAGACTTTGCTGCAAGGTGGGGAGATTTGGGGCCAGTTTATGGCTCTCAGTGGGTGCATTCACCAAAATTTGTTCCTTCAGATTCTGCAGGAGAGACTTTTAGAAAAGATTCAAACGGAATAGATCAAATTGCCAGAGTAATTTCTGGAATGAAAAAAGACCTGACTTCCGCTAGGCATGTTGTGAGTGCATGGAATCCTGACGAGGTATCAAGAATGGCTCTTCCACCATGTCATACTTTCTTTCAGCTTAATTCTGAGGGGAAGAGTTTAGACTTACAGCTGTACCAGAGAGCATGCGATATGTTTCTTGGCGTTCCATATAATATAGCAAGCTACTCTTTGCTTACACAAATTCTTGCAAAAGAGATTGGATTGAAGCCTGGAGAATTTGTCCATACATTTGGAGATGTTCATTTTTATTCTGGAGCCGGAGCTAGATCCAAATGGTATAAAGATAATTTATCAGGATTGCAAGAAAGAATTAATGTAACAGAGCATCAAGATTATGCAGGCATTTTAAGCTGGCTTAACGGACAGCTACCTTCTGAAGATAAGGGTAGAGAAGGAATGGATCATGTAACTGGAATATTGGAACAGCTTCAAAGAACTCCTAAAACTCTGCCAAGGCTGACTATTGCAGATAAACCTTACAATCAATTGACAATAGATGATTTTGTTCTAGAAGGCTACACTCCTGAACCAACAATAAAAAGAGCATTGGCAGTATAATGGAATTGGCATTAATAGCAGCGGTTGCAAGCAATGGGATAATTGGAAGAAATGGGACGTTGCCATGGAAGCCAATAAAAGAAGATATGAAACATTTTAAGGATTTAACTTATGGGCATCCAGTCATAATGGGCAGAAAAACTTATTATTCTATTCCTGAGAAGTTTAAGCCTCTGGCTGGAAGAAAAAATATTGTTCTTACGAAATCTGGTGGAATTGAATTTCCTAGAGAAGTGGCAGTTTGCACATCTGTGGAAGAGGCGTTAGATGTTGCATCTCAGGAAGGCAATATCTTATATGTAATCGGCGGGCAAAATGTATATGGGCAGACTATCGGTCTGGCAGATAGATTAGAGATAACGGAATTGGAAGAAAGATATGATGGAGATGCTTGTTTTCCCGAAATAAACAGAAAAATTTGGAAGGAGATATTCAGAGAAAAGCGAGAAGGATATTCTTTTGTAAGCTATGGCAGAAGGTAGAACTAGCAATCTTTAAAAGGTATTTTTTCTCTTGATAACTTAAGCCCTGATGGCGCAGTGGTTACCGCGTAAGTTTGGAGAACTTATTTCCGCAAGGATTCGCAGGTTCAAATCCTGCTCAGGGCGTTTTTGTTTTGATAAGGATTTGAACATTCAGAAAATCAGGGATTTTCTGCCCCCTCGGTTGTAAACCTTCAGGAATCCTGCTCAGGGCGTTTTTCCCCCGCATAAAGCAAACATTTATACGTCTGCTATCATCAAGATTTTATATATAAATGAGGGAGGTATACAAATGAAAGGTAAAGTAAAATTTTTCAATGAATCGAAAGGATTTGGATTTATAGCTGGTGAAGACGGAAAGGAATATTTTGTTCATAGCACTGGCCTAAATCCGGGAGTGTCTATTCATGAAGGTGATTCAGTCACATTCGAAATAGAACAAGGAGACAAAGGTCCCAAAGCTTCTAAAGTTTCCAAAGGCTAATAAACATATTCGCATTGTTTTTTGTAGTTATATAACTCTATTTTATTTTCAGTTAATATTCTGATTTTAGATGTTGGTTGGGAGTTTCATTTATTTTTGAAATAACATACCTTTAAATAAGCAGTTTTGGATAAAGATTTATGGGAGATTTTAGACCAAACAGTAGAAGCGGAGGATTCGCAGGAAGAGGCGGAAGCAGAGGCGGATTCGGAGGAAATCGTTCTGGCGGAAGCAGATTTGGAGGAAGCAGCAGATTCGGCGGAGAAAGAAGCGGAGGATTTGGAGGCGGAAGAGGCGGATTCGGCGGAGAAAGAAGACCTCTTGAAATGCACGATGTTATTTGCAGTAAATGCAAAAAAGAATGCAGAGTTCCATTCAAACCAATAGGAGACAAGCCAGTATTTTGCAGTGAATGTTTTAGTTCTAATGGTGGAAATTCTAGAGGCAGTGGACAGTCTCAATCTGCAGGGATATCTTCAGAACAATTTAATCAGATTAACAAGAAATTAGATAAGATAATCGCATTTCTTGAAGATTTAGAAGTTGTTGAAGATGAGGAAGATGATTTAAGCGATGATTTGGAAGAAGTTGAAACTGAAGATAAAGAGGAAAGCGTTGCAACTCAAAGTCCAACTGAAGATGAAGAGGAAGAAGAAGAGGAAGAAAGCGAAGAAGATTCTGCCGAGCTTAAATAATTGAATTTATAACCTTTAAGGATACTTAATTTTATGGAACTACAGAAGATTATTGAAATATTAGATTCTGATTTTGATATTGAAAATATCAAAGATGACTGGCGCTGGCAGTTTGATGACTTATTTATAAAAAAGTCCTTTGAATCATTCAGGAAACCTGGGCGCAACACAGGATTAATGATAAAAAATTCTGATGAGGTAAATAAAATTTATACTGCATTTGCGCCAAGCAGGTATGTGCTGGAAGAAATACATATGAGGGGAATAACAAATACTCTCTTGGTTGTGAAGCATCCGTTTGATTGGGATGGAAGAAGAAACGGACAGGGATTTATTCATTTTACAGAGAGAGATTACCAACTGATGGAAGGAATGGGAATATCTGTATATTCCCTGCATGTTCCGATGGATAAAAACAGAAATGACAAGATTGTTTCAACAGCATATGCATTCGCGAAAAAAATAAAATTAAAAGTTGAACAGGAATTTGCATCCGATGGCCATAATCCTCAAGTTTTAATAGGGTTGATTGGAAAAGTTCAGGAAGGAAAGCTTGATGCATTAGCAAAGAGAATTAATGCAGTATTGGACTATAAAGCAAAGGTAAGAAAAGTTACAGACGAAGTTGGACGTGTTGCAATTGTGACTGGCGGAGGTTTTGTGCCTGAGCTGGTGCAGGAAGCCAAGAATCGCGGCGTAAATACCTATATTACAGGGATAATAACTCCTAATTCTTCTGAATATGACAAGAAAAATTATGCAAAAAGGCTTTCTGAAATCAACAAAATAGGAATAAACATAATTGGCTGTTCGCATTATCTTACTGAAAAGTGGGCGATGGAGCTTTCAATACCTTATTTTTCAGAAATATGCAAATCTGAGTTTATTGAAGACAAAGAAGCTCTTAATCTGCTTGAATAGACATCAATAACTCTTTAAACTATTTTTGATTGTTTTTTGTATGATTAAATATATATTTTCATCAAAGAAAACAGGCAAGTTTAGGAAAAGCCCGCTTACTAATAAGCATAGAGTAGAATTTCCGAAAATGGTTCGGGACGTGATAGAAACTTCCGATTTAATTCTTGAAGTGCTTGATGCGAGATTTATAGACAAGACAAGAAATATTGAGATGGAAAATTTTATAAAAGCACAGGGGAAAAAATTGATTTATATTATTAATAAGGTGGATTTGATAGATTTGAACGAATTGAAGGAGAATTATGATTTCTCCGAATTAACTCCGTACATATTCTTTTCAGGAAAATCAAAAGTTGGCAGAGCAAAATTAAGATTGATGATTAAGATTGAAATTAAAAAGATGAAGATTAGCCACGCTAAAAGTAGAGTTGGAGTAATTGGCTATCCAAATACGGGAAAGAGCACAATAATAAATATATTATCTGGGAAGAAAGGGACTTATACTTCTCCTGAAGCGGGATTTACAAAAGCAAAACATTTCATACGATTTAATAAAGATATTATTATCATTGATACTCCTGGAGTTTTTCAAGAGAAAGAACATCCTGAACTTGATATTATAGCTTTGAAAAAACATGCAGTTATTGGAATCAAAATAGCTGAAAAAATAAAAGAACCAGATATGGTCGTTGCTTATTTGATGAGGGAAAATCCTGGATTGTTTGAATCATTTTATGGAGTTGATGCAAATGGAGATTCTGAAGTTTTAATTGAAGTTCTTGGAAGAAAAAGAAATTTTCTGAAGAAAGGCGGAAAAGTTGATGCTGTAAGGATGGCTAAAGAAATTTTAAAGGATTGGCAGGCAGAGAAGATTAAGATGAAATGAATATGCAAAAGAAAACACTCACAATCTTTATAATATCTGCTATTATTTTGATAGCAGGAGTTATATTTTATATGACAAACGGCGGAGCGAAAATTGAATTGCAAACAAATTATGGTAATATAGTCATACAACTTTATAGTGATATGCCGATAACTGCTGGAAATTTTGAGAAACTTGTAAAAGAAGGATTTTATGATAATGTTATTTTTCATAGGATTATGGGTGGATTCATGATTCAGGGTGGAGACCCAACTGGAACTGGAGCGGGCGGACCAGGTTATACAATTAAGGATGAATTTACACATAAAGGCGGAAATAAGAATAACAGAGGGACTATTTCTATGGCAAATGCAGGATCAAATACTGGAGGAAGTCAATTTTTTATTAATCTTGTGAATAATAATTTCTTGGATGGGAAACATCCAGTATTTGGAGAAGTTATTGAAGGGATGGACGTTGTTGACGAGATTGCTAAAGTTGAGACTGATGGGGATGATAGACCTCTTGAACCTGTTGTTATATTAAAGGCGAGTGTTATTTAGTTATAGCCCCAGAGATAATTTTTCTTTTGAGATTTTTATAAGCTATTGGTTTTGATATTTTTTCTTTAAGATTTATTTTGGAGAAATTTTTGAAGAGAGTTTTTAATTCTATTATTGTGAAAAAATGGCAGATTATACCATTTTTCTTTTGAATTGTATGTGAAGGAATTTTTATTGTTTCTCGAAAATCGCCAACTGCAAAATCTTCGAAAAGGATTTTTCCATTGGTTTTCAGAACTCTTTTGATTTCTTTGACTGCTTCTTTTATTTCTTTCTTTGAAAGATTATTAAGGATATAATAACAGACAACAATATCAAAATATTCTTTAGGAAAAGGCATTTTAATTATATCTGATTTTATGAATTTTGTTCTGGAAAATTCTTTTTTCGCCTGAACAATTGCTTCTTTCGAGAAATCTATTGCTGTAACTTCTTTTGGATTTTGCTTCAGAATTGAGCGGAGAGTTTTTCCATTTCCTATTCCCAATTCAAGAATTACCTTATTTTTGAGGATTTTAGGAAGAGTTTGCGTATCTTTATGCCATTTAATCTTATGCTGTTGATATTCTTTATCCCAGAGTTTTTGCTGATTATTCATTTAAACTTATAGAGACATCTATTTAAAATTATATCCAAAGCATATCATTTTAAACACTTATTTTATCTAATTTTATGATAAAATCTAAATTTGAGTTACTTGCTCCTGCAGGAGATTTTCCGAGTATGATTGCCGCAGTTGAAGCGGGAGCAGATGCAGTATATTTCGGTTTAAAAGAATTTAATATGAGAGATTCTGCTAAAAATTTCAATATCTCGGATTTGGATGAAATAGCAATAATTTGCGGAGACAATGTTAAAAAATATCTCACTTTGAATACTATAATTTATAATGATGAATTAGATGATTTGGAAAATATTTTTAAAAAAATAAAAGGAAAAGTTGATGCAATAATATGTTGGGATTTTTCAGTTATTAAATTATGCAATAAATATGAAATTCCTTTTCATGTTTCAACACAGGCGTCTGTTTCAAATAGCGAAAGTGCCGAATTCTATAAAAATCTTGGAGCCGAAAGAATTGTCTTAGCAAGAGAACTTAATCTTGAGCAGATAAAGAAAATAAGTAAAATTGTTGAAGTAGAATGTTTTATTCATGGCGCGATGTGTGTTTCTGTATCTGGGAGATGCTTTACTTCACAGTTTTTATGCGGAAAAAGTGCAAACAAGGGAAAATGCCTTCAGTTTTGCAGAAGAGCATATATCGTGAAAGATGAAGAAGGCAATGAATTAAAGTTAGAGAATAATAAAGTAATGTCTGCAAAAGATTTATGCACATTGCCCTTTATTGAAGATTTGAAAAATGCAGGAATAAAAAATTTTAAGATTGAGGGCAGAAATAGAAATCCTGAATATGTCAAAACGGTTGTTTCAGTTTATCGGGAAGCATTAGATAATAAATTAACGCAGGATGAAATTAAAAAAGGACTTGAAAAATTAAAATTAGTCTATAATCGCGGATTTTCTTCAGGATTTTATCTTGGCTTGCCTACTGCAGATGATTTTTCCAAAAGTGAGGATGGAGAAGCAGGAGAGAGAAAGATTGTTTTAGGAAAAGTTTTGCATTATTGGTCTAAAATTGGAGTTGCAGCAATTAAATTAACCGCCCATGAGTTGAATGTTGGAAATGAGATTTATATAATTGGAGAAAAAACAGGAGTTGCCCGCGCGAAAGTTGAATGTATAGAAATTGAGCATAAAAATATCTCTAAAGCAGATAAAGGAAAGATTGTGGGAATAAAAGTGCCAAAATGCAGAAAGGGAGATGCAGTATATCTAATAGAAAAGAATAATTAAAAATACTTAAATTGCCTGTTGAATTAGTTTAAATATGGCAAAGAGGAAAAATAAAAATTTATTTTGGAAGATATTGGTATGGTTTGCTGCAGTAATCTGGTTCTTTGCACCAGGAGTTATGCTAATTTATACAGGAGTTCTTGCTGCCCAATTTATTGGAGTGCTTGTGATATTAACTGGGATTGGAATGATTTGGGCAGTTTATAGAATGAAGTAGAATTATTATTCTTTATAGCTTATTGTTGCTCGTTTAAGCTCACTCATTTTGTAAGCTGTTAACTTTTCTGTAGATTTCCATCTATCATTTTTATCTGCAGTATAAATTTCCAGAAGAATTGCAGGGTCTTGGGTTGTGCCTTCTACTTCTTCATCTATATCAGGAACCATCCCATTGTCATAGATTCCGAGGACTTTTCCTCTTATGATTTCTCTTCCCCCTTCTGTGGGCTCAAAATCTTCCGTATCAAATTCTATTTCTATCAAATCTCCCGTATTTACGGTTGGTTCATATGAACTTCCTTCATTGTAATCTTTTTGCTTCTTTGCTTTAAGGACTTCTTTTTCTTCTGCCTTTAATCCTTTAAAAATATCTTCTTCTGCTTGTGTCAATTTCTTTTTTGCAGGTTTTGCCCTTGAAATATTTTGTTTTTTCATGATTTGTTCAAGTGATTTTGATATATAAATGTTATTTTAAACCCTAATTTGTCTTAATTTGTAAGCCGGCGTGCCAGAACGGTAAATGGGACGGTCTCGAAAACCGTTGTCCGTAAGGACGCCTAGGTTCAAATCCTAGCGCCGGCGTTTTAACTTCTTTCTGAATAATCTTTGCCTTACAAGACACCCTGCTTGCTCCAGCCTAAAACATAGTTCTTTTCAATTTTTGAGGAGTCAATTGTTTTGCCTTCAAGAATATCTCGGTATGCCTTCATAATCTCTTCAAAATTATCTACGACATCTGTATCAATATAAAGCTGGTTTATACCTGCCCTTAGGAGATTTCTTGTTTTATTAAACAACCCTATTTCTTTTTCATTTATTATTTCAATACCATTGTAAATTTTATTTACATGAAAGTTAAATCCCTTGTCATCAGCAATCTCTTTTTCTTTCAATTCATGGGCTAGAGTCATCAGCCTTATTTTTCCATGAACTAAAACAATAAAATCCTTGTTTTTGAATTCTTCAAGCTCTTTTGAGGAGAGTTCTATGGAAATAATTGGCTGAGTTTGAAGGTTTTCAAGATAATTTAAATTAAAGTCATTATAACAGTTACAATTATAATCCAAGATAATCGGCAAACCGAGATTCATGCTTATTACACCCATATTTCCTGCGAAAATTCCATCTGGCTCGATTTCCTTAAGCTTTTTCTTGATTTTATCAGAATCGGAATCAAAAATTATTCTTGGAGTTACAGCATATAGTGGTTTTGAAATAATCTTTTTTACATTATCAAAATCCGGATTAAACATGTCCATTAAAAGTATATCTGAATATTTTTCAGCAATCAGAGCTTGTTTTTTATCATAAACTCTGGTAATTAATTTTTTTCCAGAAGAAGGTTTATCTTTGATATCAGGAATCTGGAGATTCGATTCTCTTTTTTCAAGCTTTATCTCTTTAATTTTAGGCTTATATTCAATTTTTTTAACATCTGAAGTTCCAGATGCTCTTTTGGTATTAAAAATATCTTCTCCTGAAAATTTTCCTTGAGTAAACTCTCTTGAAAAAGAGTCATCCAAGTCTTTTCTCATTTCCTGAGTTATTTTAAATTTTCCAGAATAATAAGAATCTATAGCTTTTCTATAAACGCGGGTTGTCGTATTTACATAAAAAGGGGTTCTCATTCTTCCTTCTATTTTTATGGAGTTTATTCCCAGTTTAATTATTTCTGGAATTTTATCAACTAAACATAAGTCTTTTGTAGATAGTAAATAAGAATTATTATAGAGCTTTCTGCATGGCTGGGCACACTTGCCCCTATTTCCCGATCTTCCTCCAAGTAAGCTGGAAAACAAGCAACTTCCAGAAACACAAACACATAATGCTCCCTGGACAAATATCTCAAGTTGTTTCTTGAAATTCTTTCTTATTGATTCAATATTCTCTTTGGATAACTCTCTGGCAAGATTAATGCTGTAGGCATCAGAGTAGAGACCGGCTTGCAGGGAGTTAGTTATTCCTGTTTGAGTTGAGATATGCACTTCCAGATTTCTAAAACTCGATTTTATTATCTCTATGAACGCAGGGTCTTGAATGATTACTGCATCAATTCCATTCAAATAAGCATATTCCATCTGCTTGAAAAAGTTATCAATCTCTGAATTTTTAATGGAGGCATTCATAGTCAAGTAGGCTCTCACATTATTTGATTTTAAAAGATTTAGGGCAATTTTTAGATAATCTTCGTTAAAGTTTACTGCATTTTCTCTGGCATTAAATTTATTCATCCCGAAATAAACAGCATCTGCTCCACCCGCAATTGCAGCCTTTAAACTTGGCAGAGAGCCTGCTGGCGAGAGCAGTTCAATTTTATCATTGTTTTCCATAATTATGGCGATTTTTTGTTTTTTTAAATATATTCAATGTCAAGAAGCTCTATTTTAAGTCTTTATTTCTAATTTTCTTGCGACTGAAGAGCAGGTAAGGCAGGATGTAGAAAAATCTTTGAGATTTAGCAGCTATTAACTTATTAGTCAAATATATTTGAGGAAGTGTTTTTAAAAGGCGTTTTATTTGGAGTTTTATGAAAAGCGACATGATAACAAGCAAAGAGGAAAGGGAGAAGATATTCTCGCTATTCTTGCAGAATCATCGAATGAGATTCAGTGAGATTGAGAATGCTGTTGGAGTCAGGTCGAATCAGTTAGACTACCATCTGAAGAAACTGATTGAGGAGAATATTATTGAGAAGGAAGGAGAGTTTTATGTTCTGACGAAAAGCGCTGAAAGTTTAATTCCATTTTATCAGCATATGACTGGAAAGGAGAGCGGAGCATTGCCGATTGTTGCTGTAGCTATTTTGAATGGAGAGAAGATTTGCTTATTAAAGAGAAAGAGGAGGCCTTATCAAGGTTATTGGGGATTGATTGGAGGTAAAGTAAAGCTGGAAGAATCTTTGAAAGAGACCGCACTTAGGGAAGTTGAAGAAGAGACTGGATTGAAATGCAAGTTTGACAGAGTTGTTTCGGTGTTGCATGAAAGAGTAAAAGATAGCGGAAAGATTAAACATGCTTTCGTTATATTTTTGTGCAGAGTAAATACAAAGAATGAAACTCTGGTGCAATCTGAAGAGGGAGATATTGCTTGGTTTTCTTTAAATGAACTGCCAAAAGAAATAATTCCTTCTGATAAATTAATGATATCCAAACTATTAGATAAAGGGTTTAGAGGAAATGAGATTGTAATTGAAGATAAGGATGGCAAGCTTGTGAAGATGGAGGTTGAAGAATTTGGTGGCTAAATTTCCTTATAAGCACGGGAATTTTACAGACAGAGTCAAGAACAGCAATCTTGGCGCGCTCATCGAAAGTATGATGGGGCCTCTTGAACCATTTTCTTATATAGAACTGCATTCAGGCGAGGGCATTTACAATATAGAATCAGGCAATCCTTATTTTGGTTCGGCCTACATGGCATTTTTGAAAGCGCTGGGGAAAAATTCAGATGCGCATTTTTTGCTTCATGAAATAGATGAGGAAAAAAGAAAAAAACTTCGGAAGAATTTAGAATTTCATAAAAATGTCAGAGTTTATGAAGATTGGAGAAATAATCTGGTTTTTTGCCTTGAGAGCCTTGGGAATTTTAGAGGAAAGAATACGCTGATAGTTTCAGATCCCTGTTATATGGCCGAGCATGCGGAAGTTATGGAGATATTGCCTCACTTATTGCTTGAAGACGCCAATTTGTTCATGTATGTGCCTGAGAATCTTAGGGAGCTTTCTGATTCTGCGGTTGTGGATAAAACAAGGAGTATTATAAAAGAGAAGACCTGTCTTGGAAAAAAGGCAATAGATTTAATGAGCCCGTCTGAGAATGGCTTAAGGATAGACCATAATATAGTTGTAGCGGACTATGAGATTATGAGGGCCGTGGAAGGAAATCACAAAGCTTTTGTTCTTAGAGATTCTGGAATAGTGAGGAAACTTTCTGAAAGGGAGCTTGAACGTTTTTCAAATGCTTTTGATTTTACACATAGAATATTATAAGAAATAATATTATTTTTTCTTCTTGAACCAATTAATTAAAAATAAAATTCCTATTAGAAATGCAATTCCAGAGATTTGTATTGCCCAGGCAAGCATATACCATTCAAATGGATTTCTTAATAATAAAATAATATAAACTACTCCTGCAAGGATAAATGCAACTCCTCCGACCCATTCATATTTCCATGATATCCACAAGGCTATGGCTAGAATAATTACTGGGATGTTGTGCATTAGAAATGCTAGAGCTGTCTGCCAGAAAGTTAGCCCGTTGCCGAATACATCGAGTGAAAAGAGGACAAGGAACAGGATAAATACTATTGACAGGATTCTTGGAGTCCAGTAGACGAATTTGCTTACCTTTCTTGTTTTGTTTTTCATTTAGATTTTCTTTGCTTTAACGCCATCAGGAGAATCTTCTAAGGAATAGCCGAGTGATTTTATTTTATCTCGAATTTTATCTGCAGTTTTGAAATCTTTATTTTTTCTTGCGGTTTCTCTTTCAGACATCAAATTAATCACTTCTTTTGAAATTATCACATCTTCTTCTTTCATTTCTTCAATATTTAATCCGAGAACTTCATCAAATTTTTCCAATAATCTTAATTTTTTCAGAGAATCAAATTGTTGATTATCCAAAGCATCAATGAAAATCTGAACTGCCTTGGGCACGCTCAAATCATCATCTATCGCTTTTTTGAATTTATCTTTATATTCTTTTGTCAAGTCTTTTCCTTTAATTTTTTTTGCTTTCAATTCAATAATTTTTCTTTTTATTCGTTCATAGGCATTTTTTGCGGCTTTTAGATTTTCCAGAGAAAATACGAGTGAGGAACGATAGTGCGTCAATAAGCAGAGATATCTATAATCCAATGGAAAAAATCCTCCATTATTCAAATTTTCCAATGTGAGAATATTTCCTAAAGATTTTGACATCTTTCCTTCTTTCATTGTCAAGAAACCTGCGTGAATCCAATAATTCACGAATTTTTTTCCAGTTATTGCTTCTGACTGGGCGATTTCATTCGTATGGTGCGGGAAAATTAAGTCTATCGCTCCAGTATGAATATCTATCTGCGGACCGAATATCTTCATAGACATCGCACTGCATTCAATATGCCATCCTGGTCTTCCGCGCCCAAAAGGAGCTTCCCAGAAAATATTTCCATCTTCCTCTGTATAAAATTTCCAAAGTGCAAAATCCTGCGGATTGCTTTTATCATATTCATCGCTCTTTATTCTTGCTTTTTTATTCTTTGATTTTTCCAATTGAGCCAGTTTTCCATAATTTTTTGATTTGCTGATTGAGAAATAGATTCCTTCTGAAGCCTTGTAGGCATATCCTTTTTTAATAAGGGTTTCAATAAAAAATATCATCTCCTGAATAGATTCTGTTGCTCTAAGGATGTGGGATGGTTTTATTATGTTCAATTCTTTCAAATCATTAAAGAATATTCTTTCATATTTTTTTGTAAACTCTTTTAATGGAATATTTTCTTTCTGACTTCCTTTTATTGTCTTATCATCTATATCTGTAATATTCATAACCTGCGTGACTTTGAAGCCAAGATATTTTAGAGAACGCCTTAACAAATCATTGAAAATATAAGTTCTTAGATTTCCGATATGGGCATAATTGTAAACAGTTGGACCGCAGGAATACATACTTACACCTGATTCTTTAATTGGTCTAAAAACTTCTTTTTTATGTGTTAAAGTATTATATAGTTTTAACATGATAATATATAATTGAGCAGGGTTTTAAGGGTTTCTAATTATTCACATAGTTTTAAATAGGGAGTTTTTTTGATAGATTTGTAATTTAGGGTTTAGAAATAGTTAACCGCTTTTATGCGAGTACGACTATTTCTCTTTGATATACAAATAACGATAGATAAAATGGAAAGCTTTAGAAAATTAGGTTTAAGTGAAAACCTGATAAAAGTATTGAAAGAATTGGGTTTTGAAAAACCTACAGAAATTCAGGAAAAAACAATTCCTTTAGCTATGGCTGGGAAGGATATAATCGGCGGTTCTGCTACGGGAAGCGGGAAAACACTTGCTTTTGGAGCAAGTATCGTAGAGAAAGTTAAAAAAGGAGCAGGAGTGCAGGCGCTCATTTTAACACCTACTCGTGAATTGGCAGAACAGGTTGGAAAAGCATTAGATAGATTTTCAAAGCATTTTGAGTTGAACATTGCTATCGTATATGGCGGTGTTGGAATAGAGCCTCAAATGAGAGAGATTGAATATGCGGAAATTGTTGTCGGAACTCCTGGAAGAATTTTGGACCATTTGGAAAGAAGAACTCTTGATTTATCTAAAGTAAGTCATTTAGTTTTAGATGAAGCAGATAGAATGCTGGATATGGGATTTATATTTGATGTAGAGAAAATAATAAAACAATGTCCTAAGAAAAGACAGACTTTTCTTTTTTCAGCTACAATATCTCCCGATATAGCCCACATAGCAAAGAATCATATGAAGAATCCAGTTGAAGTTGAAGTTGAATCTTATGTAGACGCCTCATTGTTAGAACAAGTATATTATGATATTTCCCCACAGCAAAAATTTTCTTTACTCATTTATCTGTTAAACAAAGAAGAAGCAGAGTTAGTCATGGTTTTCTGTAATACGCGAAGCAATGTTGATTTTATAGCCAGAAATTTAGCCAATGCTGGAATTGATGCCGTTTCAATTCATGGCGGGTTAACACAGGCAAAGAGAAATAAAATATTAAGTTCATTTCACAAAGGAAAAGTAGGGGTTTTAGTTTGCACAGATGTTGCTGCGAGAGGATTGGATATCAAAGGAGTTTCACATGTATATAATTATGATATTCCAAAAACAAGCAGCGAATATATTCATAGAGTTGGAAGAACTGCAAGAGCTGGAAAAGACGGCAAGGCAATAAGCATTGTTTCGCAAAGAGATTATGAGAATTTTTCAAGAGTTTTAAATGATGAGGAAATTAAAATAAAAAGAAAAGAAACTCCAGATGTTCCAAGCATTCCTGTCAGCGTATTCAGAGAGAGAAGTGAAGGCTATGGGCATGACAGAGGTGAAAGAAGATTCGGCGGAGGATATGGCGGTAGGAGTGGAGGAAGATATAGTCACGGAGAAGGCAGACAAAGAGAAAGTTCAAGAGGATTTGGCGGAGGCAGCAGAGGAGGACATGGCGGAAGAGGAGGACATGTCGGAAGAGGCGGAGAAAGAAGAGGTTTTGTTGCAGAAAGAGGAACTTATAGCAAGAAGAGATATTAGTTAATAGTTTTAACAAAATTCTTAATTTCATCTATTGAAGAGAGATGCATCAGTTTATCCCTAAAATTAGAAGCTTTTGGAATATTTCTGATAAGTTTTGAACCAATATACTTTATTTGCGAAAGATTTGCTATATTATATTTTTCTGATAAATTTAGATAATCTTGAAAAGATTTAATATTTTTTTTGAAATTAAATTCTTTTTTCTTTCCTGTTTTGAGATAGTATAAAATGCGATTGAAAATTAAAGGGTCTCCAATAGCTCCTCTTGCTATCATCGCACCATCACAGATATCTAAAATCTCCTGTGCTTTTTCTTCTGAAAAGATGTCTCCATTGCCTATTAATGGAATACCTATAGCTGATTTTGTTTTTTTTAATTGAGTATAATCTGCGGGGATATCGTATCCTTGAGTTGCAAGTCTTGCGTGAACTGTTATAGCCTCTGCTCCTGCTTTTTCAATTATTTTTGCTATTTTTATCACATTATTTTTTTTGAATCCTAATCGGATTTTCACAGTTATTGGAAGATTCGATGTTTTCAGTATTTTTATCATCTTAGTAATTTTTTCAGGATTGTTTAAAAGATATGCTCCTGCCTGATTTCCAATTATTCTATCTGAAGGGCATCCGCAATTTATGTCAATTAAATCAAAGTTATCAGAATTTAGATTTGGAAGAATTTGTTTTATCTCATCAGGATTATTCGCAGTTATCTGAATTCCAAGAGGAGAATCTTTCTTTGAAGTTTTCATCATATTCAGAGTTTTTTTATTTTCATGAGAAATTGCAGAAGTGTAAATCATCTCTGTAAAGGCTAAAGATGCTCCCGCTTTTCTGCAGATTAATCTATAGGGGAGATTTGTTATATCGAGCATTGGGGCAAGGATAAGCGGGTTTTTCAATAAGATATTCCCTATTTTCAGCTGTTTCATAGATATGGATAACCGCTGAATTTAAAAAGTCTCTTGCTTGTTTAACGATATGGGTGATAATTCTAATTTTAAGAATCCTTTTAGCAAGCCAGTAAGCCGTCCAGTTATTCCTCTAAGTATAGGGAATCCTAATGTTGTTAAGACAGTAACTACAAAGATAGTTACAAGGGAATTAGGTTCTCCTGCTGTTCCTATTAAGAAAGTTGCTCCTGTTATAAATAATGAAGTTAAGAGATCTGTTTTTGGGCTGCCCCCAGAACCGATTGTCAGAGAGAGAAGGTTATGGAATATGAATAATATTATTATCGCCTTTATTATTGGTGCGGTTTTAATAATTGTAGAGTTTCTTTCTGTTCCGGTTTTTAAGTTCAGTCCATTAAATGCAATAATTCTGGGACTTGTACTTTTGGTTATTTATGCAGTAGTTCTGTTCTTTTTGCTTGAACCTAAAGTCATGAGAGAAGTTTTTCATACAAAAACTGAAATTAGGGAGGTACCTAAAGAAGTGATTGTTGAGAAGATTGTAGAGAAACCTATAACTGAAAAGATTATCCAGAGAGTTTATACTGAAAAAGAAGTTCCACATATAATTGAAAGAACTGTTTTCAAGCCTGTTCCTGTGAAACCAATTGACATATTAAATCAGGCGTATGTTGGTTCAACAGAAACAAAAGTTTACCATAAAAGAACTTGCAGACTAAGCAAATTAATCAAAGACCAATATAAAATACAAAGCAATAATGAAGAATTTTTCAAGGATAGGAAATTTAGGCCTTGTGAAGTCTGTGTTTTAGAGAGAAAGAAAGTTTAGTTTTTAACTCAACAATATTTAAATAGGAAGGATTTTTTTGTTTCTGATGGATAAAGATGTAATAAGATTTCCAAAAAGCGGAGATACAGAAATTGTGGTTAGAGTAGATGATTTTGGAGGCAAGAGGGGAGTGACTATAAGAGAATTTGTAAAATCTGAAAGATATACTGGATTTACAAAAGCTGGAACGAGAATTCCTGCAGATAGATTCAATGAATTCAAAGACGCAATAAATTCAATTGACGAGAATGAATTAGCATTGCCTGCTGAAACAAAGCCAATGCCGAGAGCTGAAGGGAACGGCGGAAGGAGTTTTGGAAATAAAGGTGGATTTGGCAATAAGAGTTTTGATTCTTCAAATACCATGGCAAAAAAGAAAGCCAGTTTTGGCGAAGATATAGATGAAGTAGCTATGTAAGTAAAGATTTTTATACTTCTTTTAATTTAGTTAAATATGAAAACAGGTGCATTAGTTGCAATTATTGTCATAGTTCTGTTAGTTATTGGAGGAATTTATTATTCTAGTTCAAGGGTGGCGACACCAGTTTCTGGAAATGAACAACAGCAGGAAAAAGCACCTACTGGAATTGATGTGCCTGTCGAAATAAAAGATTTTGCTTTTTCACCTTCTGAACTGACTGTAAATATAGGAGATAGAGTAATCTGGACCAATAATGATGCTGCACCTCATAAAATAGTTGCAACTAATGATGAATTCATTTCTGAAAATATTGAAAATGGAGAGACATATAGCTTTGTTTTTGCTAAGGCGGGAACTTACAAATATTACTGCGGATTGCATCCTTCGATGAAAGGGACTATTATTGTTAGATAATTCTTGTAAAATTTTAGGAATGTTTATAAATGAAGTATCTGCTCGTAAAATTATGAACGTTAAGTATGAAGGTTTCCAAGATTTGCCTTTGAATATAGCAAGGGATTTAGATAAAAGAATTCGAGAGAAAAAATCTATACCTCAAATACCCGCTGATATCTCTGTTCAAGAGCAAATACAGATTGTTCAAGAGCATGTTAAAAATCCAAGTTATACTAAAGCAGAATTAGAACAGATAGCCGACGCTTTTATTTTACTTAATAATGCAGTAGGTCATGGATTACCTAATCAACTCTATAAAATGATTATGGGCCGTCTTGATGTTGATTTGGCTAGTGGAGCATTTTTAGAGCACGCCATCAAATACTATGATATTGGGGAAGTTCAAAAACTTGCAGATTATTTAATAGCAAGTATTATTGACCAAAGAGGATAATCCTATTCCTTGCAGCAGTCTATCGCTTTCTTGAATACTTCTGTGATTTTATCGAAAAAGCCTTTGTCTGCTTTTTCAAGGTTTGGCGTGGAAGCTGAAACACTTGATTCTTCTTTTCTCA
>JAUXTS010000015.1 GCA_030679115.1 archaeon | reverse complement strand
AAAAAATTTCTTAAATAAGTTTATATACTAAGAAATATGAAATATTTCTTATGGCATATTTTATTGAAACAAAGGGGAATCTTGATTTAAGTGAAGTTGGAAGAGTTTGCTTGAATGGACTGGGTGAATTTTCTGATAGATTCAGGAAAAAATTTGAAGCAGTTTATTTGCTACCACAATTAACTGGATATAAGTATGATGGAAAATTCTACACTATCGGCATGTTCAAAAGCAAATTTGATGAAAGTGGAGTTCCACATACTTTAGGTTCTGTATCTGCTCATAGATTAGATTCCATACATTTAGATGTTAAAAATAAAAGACTTAAAGATTTGATGCACGCAAAAGATGTTCTCCCTGACTGGAATGTTTATTTTGAAGGAGCCCGGCTTAATGAAAGTATGGCTCGTGAATTGGGAGTCAAATTGGCTAAAATTCCAAATGTAAAAGAAGTTTGGCATTATTGGGGTAGCAGAAGAAATGTTGAGATAGAACCACTTAGAAGATTTAGTTTGTTATCTAATATTGGCGCCTGATTCTATTTTCTTTTCTGGAGAAAGAAGAATAACTTTGCTTTCATCTGCAGAAACTGCTGCCAATAGCATACCTTGGCTTTCTACTCCTCTCATTTTTCTCGGTTCAAGATTGCAGATTACTATAACTTGCTTGCCCTTTAATTCATCTTTTGAATAATGCTGTTTAATTCCTGCAAGAATTGTTCTATGCTTTGCTTCTCCGATGTCTACTTCTAATTTGTATAATTTATCAGCTCCTTCTATTTCTTCAACTTTTTTTATAGTTCCAACTTTAAGACTTAATTTTGTGAAATCTTCATATTTTATTAATTCATTCATATTCTTTATACCTACAATATTATTAGTTTTTGGCTTTATATTATTAACTGGGAGGGTTTTGGATTTAGGAGAATATTCTATTTTTTTAAATAGGATTTCTGCTTTTTTTATTTTAGAGGGTTTTAATGGGTTATTTAATGATTTGACTGAAATATCAAAATTAAATATTTTTGATATTTTTTCTGCGGTTTCTGGAATGAATGGGCTTAAGAGAATTGTAAAATCTTTTATTGCGTTTGCTAACTGGTAGAGAACCTTACTATCTTTGGTTGCCCATGGCTTTTTTTGCTGAATATATTCATTGCAGTAGTCTATGAACAGAAAGATTTCATTAAGTGCTTTGTCAAATTCAAGATTTTCAAGATGTGCATGGACTTTCTTTGCAAGAGATTTTGATTCAAGAAGGGGCGCTCTTTTTAATTCATATTTTTCTGCGAGAGTTGAGACACGGCTTATCAGATTGCCCAATTTATCTGCAAGTTCGTTGTTATGTCTGTCTATGAGCGCTTGCTCGGAGAAATCTCCATCGTTGCCCTGGGCGAATGGGAATTGCCTTAATGTGAAGTATCTAATTGTGTCTGCACCATATTTATCTGCGAGGATAACTGGGGAGATTGCATTTCCGAGAGATTTTGATATTTTTTCTCCATTAAATGTAAGAAATCCGTGAATGAATACAGTTTTTGGAAGTTTTATCCCTGCTGATTTTAACATTGCTGGCCAGATGACTGCGTGGAACCAGCCGTTGTCTTTTCCTAAGAGATGATAATCTGCCGGCCAGAATTTCTTTTTGTCTTTAGAATTTACAGCGGAGTAATAGTTTATGAGGGCATCGAACCAGACGTAGATTACATGCTTTTTATCAAGCGGGAATGGAATTCCCCAATTGAATGATGTTCTTGTGATGCTTAAATCCTGCAATCCTTCTTTTACTCTATTTGTTATTTCGTGTCTTCTTGCTTCTGGGAGGATAAATTCTGGGTTCTTTTTGTATAAATCTAACAAGTACTTTTGATATTTTGAAAGCTTGAAGAAATAGCTTTCTTCTTCCAAGACTTCTAGAGGTTTGTGATGCACTGGGCAGATTTTGTCAGGGCAGTCTTTTTCAGTATAATATGTTTCACAGGCAGTGCAATAAAGCCCTTTGTAAGTTCCTTTGTAAATATCTCCATTTTTATTTACTTTTTTTACAAAGTCAAGAACTGTTGTGATGTGGTCTTTGTCCGTTGTTCTTATGAATCTGTCATAATTTACATTTAGCTTTTTCCATGCATCTTTGAACTTTTCAGACATATTCTCGACAAACTTTTCTGGAGTGAGATTTGCTTTTTCTGCTGAATCTGCTATTTTCTTTCCATGTTCATCGGTTCCTGTAAGAAAGAAGACTTTTTTTCCTATTAGATTATTCCAGCGGGCGAGAGCGTCTGCTACGATTTTCTGGTATGCATGCCCGATGTGGGGCTCTGCATTTACATAGTCTATTGCAGTTGTTACGTAGAATGTTTTGGTTTTCATAGAGAAAAAGAGCATCTATCATATAAAAAAGTAACTAAAAGGAAATTATCTCAATAGAGAAACAACATAAGCTTCTAAGCCATCTATGCCGGTTGTTTGTCTTTCATAAAGGCGTTCATCTCTTTTTACGTTTCCACGAGAGATTTCATTAAGGTTTTCGAGTTTCTTTTGAGTAGTGAGCGCCATGATGTGATAATGCCCTTGTGCAACTTTTCTCTTCCTTTCAAGAAGCATTTCTGTATCTACAGGTGCAAAAGTAGATATAATCCTGTTTCTTATTGCTTCTGCTTCTCTTGGTTCATTGATTATGGCAAAGACATATCTAACATTTCTTTCTTCAGGGTTTACTCTGAAATTCCATAATAATTGTGGACGACTCATGGAATTTTGTTAAAATGGATAGTATATAAGGTTTATTGAGAAGCTTTAAAAGTAGATAAATTCTTGCCTGAAACATGGCAGATTTTGAAAGTTTATTAACTGAGAATTATGATGGACTGACTATGCAGAGCGGAGAAATATGCAAAAAAGCAGTTTTAAATTTTATTAGGCAAATGAAAAGTTTAAAAGACAGAGATATTATTTTTATAAAAAAATTGACTAAAGTTGCAAATCATCTAAGAAAAGCTGGTGAACTTAATGGATTGGAGGAAAAATTGTATCAGTTTAATATGGAAGGAGTTGAAAAGCTGATGGCAAATCATATTGGACTTGATGAGAAATGCATATTAAATTTAAAATCTCATTTATTTTCATATGCTGGAAATTCAGCAAGAGCAATTTTTGAGAATACGGGAGATATTTTATGGGCTAAACGAAGATACGATTCTTATCATACTTCTGCAGAAATTGTCCGAGATTCTGATTTAAAACATTCAGCTCATGCTTATTCTTTTGCAGGAGAAAGTGCTTTGATTATCTTTAAAAATATTAATGAAATCTCTTGGGTTGAAAAAGGATACCAGGCATATAGAAATTCTGCAGATATATTTTTGAAATTTAATCCTAAAAATTCCGCCCACGTATTTAGTCATGCTGGAAATTCAGCAGAATTAATTGGGGTGCAAAATCGAGATAAATTATATATTCTCAGAGCAATAGAATGTTATTCTAATTTTTTAAACTATTTTGAGACAAACCCAAATTCAAATGTTTCATTAGTGATGGATAAGGTGAGAAATAATCTTAGATTTGTACAAATTTTTCTTAAAAGTCTATCTAAGTAAGTTTTAAAAAGCAACTTTATTAGTGTAATTTATGGTTAAAGGAATGTATAATTATATTGGAAAGGCATGGAGGAATCCTGCGAGGGAGACAGTGCAGACAAGACTTATTGCGTGGAGAGCAGGGCAATCTCTTGTAAAAGTTGAAAAGCCATTGAGATTGGACAAGGCAAGGATATTGGGATATAAAGCAAAGAAAGGATTTGTTGTTATCAGAGTCAGATTGAAGAGGGGAGGAAGAAAGAGGTCGAGACATACTCACGGAAGAAAGTCAAGAAAACAGCACGTAAGAAAGATTTTGAAAATGAGCTATCGCTGGGTTGCAGAAATCAGAGCTGCAAGAAGATATCTTAATCTTGAAGTTTTGAATTCTTATCCTATTGGAAAAGATGGAAAATATTATTTCTTTGAAGTTATAATGGTTGATCCTTCAAAACCTGAAATAAAATCTGATAAGAATATTAACTGGATTTTAAGCAAGAAAAACAGAAGAAGAGCAGAAAGAGGACTTACAAGTGCGGCAAAGAAATCAAGAGGGTTAACGAGTAAGAGCCATTTTATGAAAGTAAGACCTAGTTTGAGAGCTTGGAATAGAAGAGGAAAGTAATTAGATTTTAATTATGTAATTCAAGAGAAATTATTAATATTCAAACAGGCTATGTTAACAAGATTGAATAATTTAAGATTAATTAGTTTAAAGTTAAATAGGGAGATAATTATCGTCAATTCATATAGTTTGGAATTTGGCAATTATTAATTTTAAAATTATAATGTTTTCTGAGTTATAATCTGAAACCAAATAGTATAATTTTCAGGATGGGATTCTATATCTTCTTTTAATTCTTCTTTAGAAATCCATTTGTATTCTTCGGCTTCTTCGGGATTTAATATAGGATTTTTATCTGTGAAACCTGTAAATAAATGGTCTATTTCATTTTCTGTTAGTCTATTGGAAAATTCTGCGCGATATGCAAATATTGTTTTTTCATGCAATTCACAATCAATTCCAAGTTCTTCTTTTAATCTTCTTTTTGCTGCAATTTTTGTGTCTTCTCCAGGACGTGGATGTCCGCAGCATGCATTAGTCCATAATCCTCCTGAATGATATTTATGATTTGCCCGTTTTTGCAGGAGCTGTTCTCCATTTGAATTAAAAATTTGAATAGAGAAGCATCTATGCAGATTTCCATCTATATGCGTCTGCTGTTTTTCTTTTTCTCCTATTTCCTTGTCATTTTCATCTACTAATATTATTTTTTCGTTCATTTTATTTGATTTTCTTCTTTAGCTTTTTGTTCTTGTTCTTCACGCCAGTTTGGATTGAATTTGAATTCCCATGGGCGCTTTCCTTTTCGGATTGCCATAAGAATAGGCAGTCCGTCTTCTGAAACTTTTTCTGTCTTTTTAATTAGAGAATTTGGGGGGAGAGGGTAAGTCTGCTTGCAATTTGGATAAGCATTACAGGCTACAAAATAACGGGCAGTTTTCTTTGAATAAAGAATTCTCAATTGCCCTTGTTTACAAGTTGGGCAGAGCATTAATGTTGAAGCTTCTTTCTGCGATTCTCTTAATTCTCCCAATCCCTGCTGTAATTCTAATCCTATGTCTTTTTCTTTTTTCTTGAATTCTTCAGCTATCTTTGTTATAATTTCTTTAGCTTTATTTATTATTTCATCTTCTTTATTTTGAAGTTCTTTTTTATTTCCCTGAATTTTTTCCATTTCATCTTCCAATGAACGAGTCAGATTCTCATCTATAATAATTGGAGAGTGTTTTTGCAGAGCATCTATTAATTTTAATCCTAAAGATGTTGCTTTTATACTTGTTCCATCTAAATAACCTCTATCAAATAATGTATCAATAATTGAGGAACGAGTGGCTTTTGTGCCAAGGTTCTTTTTTTCTAATAATGAAACAAGAGAGGTTGGAGTGTATCTTTTTGGAGGTTGAGTTTCTTTTTCTTCAGTTTTTATTTCATCTATTTTCACTTTTCCGTTTAAATCTGGAAGATTATTTTCTTCTATTTTCAAGGGATAGAATGCTGTCCAGCCTTTTTCAAGCACCATTAGTCCTGAAGCGGTGAATTTCAAATCGTTTGCTGTGAGGGTTATTTTTTTATTGGCTGTTTTTGCGTCTGCTGAAAATGCTGCAATAAATCTTTTTGCTATGAGAGAATAAAGTTTTTCTTCATCTTCTGACATTGTTTTTTTGAAATCTCCTGTTGGATAAATTGAAGGATGCGCAGGGTCTGATTTTTTCCCCTCTATTGGCAAAGAGCGAGTAATTTGTTTTGCTTCAGGAAATCTTTTTTCAAGTTTTTTAAGAATTTTTTTAGGCTCAATTTCTTTTGGAATTTTCTGGGAAGAAGTTCTCGGATAGGATATTATTCCATCAAGATATAATTGCTGTGCAACTTTAAGTGTTTTTGAAGGATTAAATTTATGAAGGCGATAAGCTTCTCTCTGCAGAGTTGTCAAGTCAAATGGCACAGGAGGAATAAGTTTTTCTTCTGATTTTTTAGTTTCTGCAATTCCTTCTTTTATATTTTCGAATTTATTTAGGAGTTTTTTATCAAATATATCTTCTGGATGCTGAAGAGATATGCCTTGAACCAAAGCGAAAATTCTCCAGAATGGCTCAGATTTGAAAGATTCTATTTCTTTTTCCCTATCAACTATAATTTTCAGGGCAGGGCCCTGAACACGCCCTATTGATAAAATCTTGAATGAACCTGTTGTTTTAATTGCAGACATTAAAGCTCTTGAGAGATTGATACCATAGAGCCAATCAAGAATATGTCTTGTTTCTCCAGCATGTGCATTTTCCCAATTTGGCTCGGGAAGAAGATTAGCATAGGATTTTTCAAGTTCCTCTTGAGTAAGAGTGGAATATTTCATTCTTTTTGCAGTATTTTGTTTGCAGATAAAACGAAGAACATTCCATCCTATAACTTCTCCTTCTACATCATAGTCTGTGGCTATTACAAATTCTTTTGCTCTCTGCGCAAGTCTTTTTATCAATTCCAGATATTTTCTTGTGAATGCTGCGGATTTTGTTGTATAAGATGGAACCCATTCTAAATTAAATATTGGCCAGCCTTTCTGCCCTTTAACATAAGTCAGCGTGAATAAATGCCCGACTGCTGAAGCGACTACAATTTTTTCTCCATCTCTATCAAGTTCATAAAAAGAAACTCCATCTTCAGTATACCTTCTTGCATCTCCCAATGCATTTGCTATTTTCTGGGCAGCTTGAGGTTTTTCAGTTATTATTAAGATAGTATCCTTTATTTTTGAAGTTTCAGATTTATTTGCTTTTGGAGATTTAGGATAAGATTTTCTTCTCGGTTTAACAGATTTTTCATTGTCTTCCATGTCAAGGGCAGGAATTGGTTTTCCAGGAGATTCTATTGTAGTTAGCTCTTCTCTTGTCGGCTTTGGCCTCACAGCTTTTTCCACACTTATCTTTGTTTCACCAGGGGGAATGAATGATTCAACTGCCATGTTATGCCTTATAATATGGGATTTTAAAATATATAGGTTTGCACAAGAGAGTTCAGAATTAATTATCTTATTCCAAAATTAATTTGTAATATTCCTTTTTGTACGTCAGAATTTTTTATACAGGTATCTGGAAAGAGAACTCCTTTTAGTTCTTGCTGCATTTTATCAAGTCTTTCTGCATGATTTTTTAACAGAGGGTCGTATTCTGTTTGTTCTCGCTCAACTTCTTTTAATAGCTTCAATTGGCAGACAATTTCATACATTCTTATCTGTGTATCTTTGAGTTGTTTTTTAGAAGACGGAGGGAACCTCTGCTCTGGGCTATAAACTCCTAGTCTGATTAGTTCCTTAACTGCTTCAGGGGTAGCTATGCGTTCCAAACCTTTGTTTGCGTATAAACATTGCATCTTCTGCAAATCATCTAATGTTCTAAATAATTCCCTGTATTTATCAGATAAATCTATCAGCATAAATTGCCTAACAAATAGCTATTTAAGAAGATTATTGTTTTTCTCTTTTCTTGAGATAATTAAGACATATAGAGAATTCTGGACTATTTGCAACTTTATTATCAGAATTCTCTAAAGGACAATTCTTTAAAATAGGTGATGCAATCAACAGAATTGTCCATAAGAAGGTTATTTAAATAACTTGGATAGATATTTAATATGATTGGCAAAAAGGGCAACGCTTTGATTATATTAGCAGTTGTTGTGTTGCTTGCTGTTGGTGTATATTATGCTTATAATATGGTTTCTACAAAATCTATTGCTGAAATAAAATCTGAGGATTATATCGGAAAGAGTGTGAGAATAAGTGGAACAGTTGAGAGCGCAATAAAATTAGGGCAGTTTTCAGGATATACTTTAAGTGACGATAGCGATAGCATATTTGTATCTAGCAGCAAACTTCCTGAAGAGGGAAGCAAGGTTAGCGTCACAGGAGTTGTAATGAAAGAAATTATAATTGGGTATTATTTGAAAGCTGATTAATCAAATCATTCATTTTTCTTACCAGAAGAAACTCTCAATTATTATATTGTGTTCTTTAATCCCCATATCTTTCAGTGTTTTAACAACTCCATTCTTCATTAATTCAGGGCCACAAATATAAAATATTGAATTTTTTAAGTTATCTGCATTTTTCTCAATCAGTTCTCTAGTTATGTATCCTTTTTCCCAATCTTCTGGATGTTTTTCTTCTTTAGACAATATAAACTTCTTTTTGAGCCAATTTTCTTTTATTTTGTCTAATTCTTTTTTGAAAATAAGGTCTTTTTCTGTTTTTGCCCCATACAACAAAGTAATTTTCTGCTGTTTTTTAAAATGCAACTGATTTTTTATCATGCTAATGAATGGAGTAATGCCGACGCCTCCGGCAATAAAGACTAAATCTTTTTTTCCATCTTTGATTGTGAAAATTCCAAACGGGCCATCTATGATAACTTCCTCGCCTTCTTTTAACTGGGAGGCTATTTTTGTGAATTTTCCTGTTATTTTTATTGTGAAATCCAGGGTATCTTCATTTGGAGAACTAGAAATTGTAAATGGATGTCTTGCATATAATTTATTCTTGTTAATTCTTAAAAAACAAAACTGGCCGGGTTTGAAATGCAGTTTACTACTTGGTTTTAGTTTTAATGTGAATACATCTGAGGTTTCCCATTTTATCTCTTTAACAAAATATTTAAATTTTTTATGTTTAATTTTATAGTATGCTCTGTAAATTCCACCAGTTATTATCCCAATTAACAAAATATCAAATATACGTTTAACAAAAATATTTTCCGTGTCAGACCCGACATTAAGAGCGTGATAAAGACTAAAGAAAAATAAAATATATGTTAAAATATGAATATACTGCCAAATTTGATATGATATCTTTTTGTATAAAACTGAGCAAATCATAATTATAATGAAGACATAAAGAGAAATTATCCCTAAAGCTAAAGGCAAAACAATAAAATTAGGGATAAGATAATTCAAATAATTTCCACTTGACAGCATGAAAAATAACGGATGGGCGATTACAAAAATCGCAGTTATTAAAGCAAACTTTCTCTGAAACTTTATTATTTTATCTATCCCAATGAATTTATCAAAAAATCTTGCGGTGTCTCCTGAGATTATCAAGACTGAGAGGAAAAGGAAACCTATCAAACCAGCTAATTTTCCAACTGAATACAGCAATAAATTAGTCGAGATACTTTGAGAAACGAATGGGTTAAAAATTATATTGGCAAAAATTATGCTTGAAATGCCTAAAAAAATAAAAAAAAGATATTGCATTATTTTTTCGTTCATAGGCTGCTCCTTCTACTATTCGGTTACCTTGAGGGTTCCCCATTGTCCCTTTTGCCTGTGTCCATTAACAGAGCAGTAATAAATAAATTCACCCACTTCATCGGTTGTAAATTCTATAACTACTTCCTTATCTAATGGAGTTATTTCTTTGATTCCATACTCGTCAATAACAAAATCGTGATTGCCTTTAATATTCGTTATTTTGATACGAACAATATCTCCCTTCTTGACGCTTATTTCTTTAAGTGAAAACCAGATCCCTTTATCATCGTAAAAAGATGTCATCACAAATTCTTTTACATTTCCGCTGCTTGTTGTTTTTATAGCATTGCCCGTCACAGAAGAATTGGGCATATTAGCAAACCAAATTGCTACAACAGCCAGAACCGCAAATGCTGCAATTCCTAAAACTATTTTTTTGTTCATTTTATTTTTTACCTCCTTACAATATGGTAATTATTTTAAAGTATTAATAGTAACTTTTATATACTATTTAAATGTTGCAGTAACTAAAGGTAAAGTAAGGAAAAAAATGGATAAGGACTGCCCTATTGCAAAAATTGTGAAAGTATTAAGTATGAAATGGAATCTTTTAATTTTAAAACAGCTTAATGAGAATTTTAGTAAAAAAAGATTTAATACGCTGATTGAAGAATTGAAGCCAATAAGCTCAAGAACGCTCTCGAAGAGGTTAAAAGAACTGGAGAAAACAGGGCTTGTAAGAAGAGAAAGATTTGATGAAATTCCTCCCAAAGTAGAGTATTCCTTAACTGCTTCAGGGTTAGAGATAATAAAATGCTTTAAACCATTAGTAAAATGGGCTGAAAAATTTGGAAATACTATTTGAAAGCTGATTAAATCTCTAATATTCTGCCTTCTCTACCTACATTAAATACTTTGGTTTTGCCTATGGTTTCTTCTGCGCCGGAGGCTTCATGGATATGTCCATGAATAAGAATGTCTGGTTTGAATTGCTTTATTGCTTTTGTTATCGCCTTGCTTCCTTTTACTCCTGAGCATTCTGATAAGCTGTTAGATGGGTGAGCATGAGTAACCATAATCTTTTTTTCTATTCCCTTCAAACTATCATGGGCTTTCTTCAGATTTTCCCAGATTTCTTTTTCAGAAGAACTGCTTGGACCTGGGCCTTCTGCTCCTCCTGCTCCAAAGAATCCAACATTTTCATATTTTACAGAATATCCATGAATATTTTTAACTCCATATATTTCTGCAAGAAAATCTATTGTTGCGAAAGAATCCCAGTTTCCAGGAAGAATCAATACCTTTTGATTTTTATCTTTGAATGGCTTTATGATATTTTTTGTTTCTGTCCATCCAGTTATATCTCCGCATAGAACTATTAAATCTACTTTTTCTCTTTGAGCTTTTTCAGCCAATTTCTTTACTAATTTTGAATCTCCATGTATGTCTGCTGCAGCAAGAATTCTTAATTTTTTAGTCATATTTATATAAAACTTAGAAGGGTTAAAAGCTTTTGCATAATTTTATAAAAGCGAATTGCGTTTTTTGGATATGGAAGAAGGAATTGTTCAGAATGTTAAAAAAGGTTTCATTAGAAGACACTGGTTTTTGATTGTTTTTTTAATACTTTTAGTTTTGTGCGGTTTGATTTATTATACCCTATTTTATAAAACTTATAATGTTCAATCTGAAACTAGCGGACAATCAGTTAATCCGGTTTCTGATTTGAGTGTTGAAGAAGCAGTAATTCAATTTAATTCAGGATTTGTCAGTTATCTATTATATAATATTGGAGCATGGCAATTGCATAATCCTCCTTTAAGTTCAGATACTCCAAAAATAGAAATTGATGTAGGAGATGAAATTTATAATGCTGTTGTTGAAAAAGGAAATATTAATGTGCAAAAAGGGAAGATTGATTCAAAAGACATTATAATAATTTTAACAAAAGAAGAGGCAGTTAAGATGATGAAAGATTCAAATTATGTTAAAGAGTCTTTCAAATCTGGAGGTTCGAGAATAGAACTTGTTGCCGGTGAGACGACTTTATTCTTAAAAGGATATTTGAAATTATATAATGAATTATCCGACGAGAATTAGAATGGGAATTGTTATGCAGAGACAACTGCCTGTTACTTTTTTCTAAAGATGAAATAAAATTGTTACTGCGGTAGATAACAAACTTGCAGAAAACTTTAAAAGCAGACTACTGATTGAATATATAGTTTGAAACCTATATATTACAACATGAAAGACAACTTCGACATATTCTTCAGAAGAAAACCGGCATTAATGCTTGTAGCATTGAAAAGAATTTCAAGAGCAAGGTATGGAAGCATCTTAGCCAAAGAAGTTGACTGCACTTATAGTCACGCAGTCAAGATTCTTCAGAGTTTGGAGAGACTTGGACTTGTAGTTTTTGAGAAAAAAGGAAGAATAAAATTAATCAAATTAACAAAGAGAGGGCAGGAAATTGCCGAGCATATTGAAGGAATAAAGAAAACGATTGGTTAGTTTTATAAATAGACTTCTGGACTGAATTTCATGGGAATTAAAGACATAGTAAAGAATTTAGCCTTAAAAGCAGGCTATAGAATTTTGAAGTATAATCCTAGTCAGATTGGGGCGTGTCCTTTTTCAGATATGAAAAGATTCATGGAAGATAAAGAAAATCTTTTAATTTTTGATGTTGGGGCAAATGCCGGACAATCTGTAATAAAGTTTAAATCAATTTTTCCTCATAGCATTATTCATGCATTTGAACCCGGGCAGAAAGCATTTAATCAGCTTAGGAAAAACACTGCTGGAAGAGAGGAAGTATTCATCTGGAATGAAGCACTTGGTTCTTCTGCAGGAAATAGAGAATTTTATGAGAATAGCCAAACAGAAATGAGTTCATTTCTTGAATTGAGTAAAAATGGCTGGGGAAA
>JAUXTS010000011.1 GCA_030679115.1 archaeon | reverse complement strand
TTTCCCTTTGCTTCAATTCCTCTTTCTATAATCATTATATCTTTCTCTACCTCAGCTTTTTCTTTGCTGCCTATATTTGTAGCTCCTTCACAATACCAGACTCCAGTATATCTTCCATTCTTTAATTGTCTGGGTAGAAATATATATGCTTTCAAATCGCTTTTATCCCTGACTTTTTCGCTTTTTGACATTATCGTTCCCCCCATTTCATTTTTGAGCTTAAAACTTAAATTTCTTCCTATCATTCCGTCATAAAAACATCTAAATCCAAAAGTTATATTTTCGTCAGAATAAAATCTTTTTTTTTCAAATCCTTCAATTTCATTGTCTTCAATAAATCCGCTTTCATCTTTATCTCCGATAACAGAATTTCCAGTAAAGAAACTTCTTTGATAATCTAAAGTTCTCTGAAGTACCTTCATAAATTCACTCTGTGGCTTCTTCTTTTCAGCAGTCTTTGCTTTTACAATTGGTTTTTTCTCAGTTCTTTCATAAAGATTAACTGGTTCTTCCAATCTTTCTCTTCCGCATCCATTTATAAAAGGCATAACTGCCGCTAAACCTGCAAAAAGAACTTTTTCTGCCAATCCTAATTTATTATTTCTCATTTTCCTTTTTCATACATTTTTCCATATCTTCATAGAATCTGGATTTTCCAACAATGACATTATAAAACTCACAAGGTACCCCATCAGCAAACCATCCGATAACATATGCTCCTTCTTCAAGTGGTTCATAAGTATGTCTTATCTCTTTACCATCATTTTCAACAGTTGGCCCAACATTCAAAACCCTCTCCTGCTCTACACTAATTACTCTTGTTTCAAATCTTTTATCTTTATATTTTTTATCTAGCTTAACTCCAAGAGTTATTTTTCCCCCAGGAGATATGTTATTTATTCTTACAGTTGGTTCTAGATTGCATATGTCAGAATTTTTATCTTTATTATAACTTCTTCCCAAATAGCATAATTTTTCAAGTTTAGCCCGCTCTTCAGCCTTGAGTTTATTAGAATCATTTTCAACTGACTCAGCATAGTATCCTGTGTAAATAACATCTCCCCAAATTATATCATTAAAGCAATTTCTTTTAGGATGATTAGCTAAAATTGGAATTGTATATAATTTTCTCCTTTTCTCATCACGCATCATTATGGCAGGTAAACTAGGAATAGCTTCAGCTAAGCTATTTATGGCTTCATTAAATTCTTTAGAATTTAATCCTAATATCTTTTCTCCAACACTTCTTTTATGTTCACGCTCTTTATTTTTAATGACCTCTCTTTGCCCTACACAAATCTTATAAAACTCACAAGGTGCCCCATCAGCAAACCATCCGATAACATATGCTCCTTCTTCAAGTGGTTCATAAGTATGTCTTATCTCTTTACCATCATTTCTTACAGCAGGTTTAACATCCAATACCCTGCCATTCTCAAAATCTATAATTTTAGTTTCAAATTTTTTATTTTCATAATTTCTGTCTAATCTAACTCCAAGTATTATTTTTTCCTTAGAAGATAAATTATATCTAATAACCTTTAATATTGCCATATGCTCAATGTAGCCGTTTTTTAAATTGCCAGGCGGATTAAACTTTTTTTCATCTTCATTATATCTATCGCCTAAATAACATAATTTTTCCAAGTCTAAACTCTCTTTAATTTTTTTATTTGATATATGAGTTTTAGCAGGTTCTTTTTCAGAATTTTTTGAGTCAGATTCAATAACATAAAATGAATTTACAATTCTTTCAATTTTCGTCTTATTTTCTTTCTTATCTCTAATTACGATTCTTTCTCCATGTTCAACATATTCTTTATTTTTTTTAACATCTATAGCTTCAAGTTCTTCAGGAGTAACCATTCTTGGTGCTTCTTCTCCGAATGCATTTCCTGTCAATCCACCCAAAGCTAAACCTGCTCCCAATACAAGACTCTGTAATCCTCTTGCAAATTTCATAAAAATCAAACTTCCAGTACATATTTAAATCTTTCTAATTGTAACTCCTAAAAAGTTACAATTATATCCCTTGAGGAGTAACGCAGCCACGAATTGCAAATTGCATTTCTTCATGACTTCTCTTATCTATTATAATATAGATTTTTGTCCCATCGCTTCTTGTTTCTTTCCGAATGTTAAAATCAGAATATATAATCATATATCCAAGATAATCAAAATTGCAATATTTGGATTCTTGATTTGTAATTTCTACCGCAATGCTTCCCAGTTCATAAGCATGGCTCGGCACTGCAACATTAAATTTGTCAAAATTGATAACTTCTTCGCCCTTGCTAAGCGTAACTTTTTTGCTTATGTCAAAATCAATGCTTCCAGGTTTAAATTCAACATCAAGACTGACAGGGTCGCTATCTAATTGAACGCTATATTGCCTTTTTTCAAATTCTCCTTTCATTATGGAATAGCAATCTTCAATTTTAAGTTGAGTATAATCTTTAATCTCTTTTTTCATTTCATTAAGGAGCATAGGATGCTGATTTATACATGGATAATAATAACCGACATTTTCGCAAAGATAAGTAACTTTAGTATTATTATATAACTTATAATTCAATGGCGCAACAAATCCTCCTTGAGGAAGCATCAAATTCAGCGCTTCAAGTGTGCTGTCTTTTATGCATTTTTGGACAAAAAACTGAGGATTAGTTTCTTCAATCGTATCAATTACAACGCTTCTTTTAACAAGAAAAAGAAGCAAGAAAGCAATTATTATTCCTGCCGCAACAATAACCCATATAGCAACCTGTCCCCTTTTCATTTATTTAATCAGCAAATCAGCTATATAAATATAATTAAAAATCTCAATAACTTTCTATTTTTAATCCTTTTATTCGTTCAAAATGTTTTGCATTTCCAGTAACCAATGTTTCATTATTTTGCAAAGCAATTGCACCAATCATAATGTCTTCATTTTCTATTTGATTGCCTTCTTTTACAAGATTTGATTCTATTTCTCCCGCCAAAATAGCACTTGTTTTATCAAAATTTAAAGTAATTATAGATTCTAAAAATTCATTTATTTTTTCAATTTCTTCTGCTTTTCTTCTGCTTAAATGAGCTCCACTTATTATTTCCATAATCACCGGAGAGGGGATGCTAACAACTTCGTTAATAGATATTAATTTTTTATATAATACTCTTGCTGATTCTTTTCCGCGTAAAAAATCTATCACAAATGAACTATCTAAACATACCATTATTTATCAAACTCCATTGCTATGCGCTTAAGTCTTTTTATCCTTGTCTTTTTGTGCCTTGCCCTATTTTCAGCAATACTTCTTTTCATTACATTTGCAGATTCTTCAGATAATATACCACAAAAATCCTCAAGTTTGCCTTTTTTAGTTATAGTTATAATTATTTCGGAAAAGCTTTCATTGCCTTTTCTCAAGGCAGCTAATCTTCTGTAGGCATCTTCAGTTATTGATATGTTCTTTGTAGCCATACCCACACATATGTGTGGGTATTTATATATTTTTCTATAATGTGAAACATAAATAATTGAACATTGCTTTTATGTTTCCCAAATATAGCCTCGGTGTCCGCGTTCAGTTATTCGAGTCCAATAATATATTTACAAATATCTGTCTCGATGCAGACTCTGCAATATTTTGGCAGTTATTTCCGAACCAATCTTTCTTGTTTCAAGAAAATCAAACCATCCAAAATCAGATATTTCTCCCGAAGGACCATTAACTTTTTCAATTATATCTGCAGAATAAACATCTACCCTCATTTTTCTTTTTCTATTTGGAGAAATGCCTTCAAACATTTCATAAAATCTTAAACTTTCTCTATCAATTCTTGTTCCACTAAGCTCTTCACAAACTTCTCTTTCCAAACAATCTTCATCGCTTTCTCTCGCCAGAGGTTTTCCTCCAGGAAGAATCCAGCTGGTATTTTTCTTGACAAGAAGTATTTTTCCTTCCTTAATAACTGCCGCATTAATTACTTTGTTCATTTAGTCCTTGATTTTTAATGCTTTAAAAGAATTGTTGTGCTATTATGCTTCAATCGAAAATTCTTTTTCAGTTTCTTTGCTATCCATATTTATTTTTCTAATTATCTTTCCTTTTCTCAAGGCAAATTCTCTTATTTTAACCGGATCTTTTTCATTTTCTGGAAGAATTATATCATTTATTATAAGTTCATGTTTAATTTCTGCTTTCTTGGCATTCTCAGGCAAATCCCAGAAAAATATTTCTTTTAATTTATTCCAATATTTCAAATCCAAAATCAATGAGCAAAAACCATCGTCAATTTTTTCTTCATTTTTTCCCGGCTTTGGCAGGCTTTTTTTTATTTTCAAAGTCATTTCAGAATCTTCGGAATCAAGAAGATAATAATATGCATTTTCAAATTCCTTAATATTAACATCAGATACTTCATATAAAAACAATCCTGCCTTTTTCTTTCCTTCTTTTCCTGAAATTTTTTCTTTGCTCAATATTTTTCCTGAGAATTTTCTTTCTCCATTTTCATTTGCAAATTTGACTAAATCATTTGCAAATTCAAAACTTGTTTTTACTTTTATTTTTGCACTTTTATTCAGACTGATTAAAAATCTTCTTTTATAATCTCCTTTGCCGAATCTTACAAAATATCTATGGCTTTCCGAATCTCCTTTACCCATAAGAACTCTTTTCAAAAAACTTTCCATAAGCTATATCGGAAATTTTGATTTATAAAACTTACTAAGAATTTGTAGTGAGTTTTAGTTTGAGAAATTTTAAAATTTCTCATTATAAAACTTGCCATAAAAATAGAAAATCAAGACTTCAATTACAACTGAACCGAAGTGAAAGTTTATATATTTGCATAACCAGAAAATAATATGGATTTTGGTGAAAAAAGCATAAAAAATATCTCAATAGGCATTTTACTATTAGTCTTGGTAGTTATAGTCTTTTTAATTGTAAAGCCCGTTCTCCTTTCTGTAATCGGAGGGCTTATTTTGGCATATATGGTTCATCCAGTATATAAAAAGGTAAAAAGCAGCATATCCAATCCAACTCTTGCAGCATTCATAGTTTCTTTCTTTGTTTTGGTGGTTATAATTATCCCTCTTTGGTTTCTTATCCCGATAATCCTGCAGCAAATCTTCAATATAATCTCTGCTTCACAATCAATCAACTTTTATTCTGCAATATCTGCCATGTTTCCTTCAGCTCCTGTTGAATTTTTATCCCAGATTTCTTTAAGCATAACTGAATTCATAGGAAAAACAAGTTCAACAGTTCTGACTTCTCTTACAAATTCTTTGCTTGATTTGCCTGCAATCGCCCTTAATTTTGTAATTCTCGCATTTGTATTTTTCTTCACAACAAGAGATTATCTAAAACTAAAAGAATTTGCATCAGGCATTTCTCCATTCAATAAAAATAAAGAAGGGCTTTTAGTAAGGCAGTTTAAAGATATAACTGATTCAATAATTTATGGGCAGATAATAGTCGGACTTGTTCAAGGATTATTGGCTGGATTAGGTTTAATCGTATTCGGAATTGACAACGCTCTGGCTCTCACAATAATGGCGATATTCTTTTCCATGGTTCCATTAATCGGTCCAGCAGTAGTTTGGGTTCCAGTAAACATCTATCTCATAGGCGCTGCTTCTCCAACTATCGCATTGATTTATTTCTTATATAATCTTTTGATAGTTGCTACGATAGATAATGTAATGAAATCTTATATTATAGCAAGTAAATCAGACCTTTCTCCAGCCATTGTAACTATCGGAATAATTGGCGGAATTTTCATGTTCGGGATTTTGGGAATTCTTCTCGGCCCATTATTCCTCGCTTATCTAATTACATTTGTCAGGGCATATAAAGAAAAGAAACTCTATAGTCTGTTTTATGAAGAATAAAAGAGGTAAAGGATGAAATTAAAATTAAAAAAATTAATTTTTGGAGCAGGAAGACCAGTAATATTCCTAAACGAACAAAGTGCAAAAAAATTAAATGCACATATTGGAGACAGAATAGAAATTCGTTATGATGGGAAAGAGATTATAGCCGTTCTCGATATAGTTAAAGGATTCTTAAAAACTGGGGAAGTTTCTCTTTCTGAAGAAGCAACTAAATATATTTCTCCAAAACCTGATAAATTTATAGATATTTATCTGGCATTAGAACCAAGAAGCAACAGGTATATTTTCAAGAAATTAAAAGGAGAGGAATTATCAAAAAAAGAAATAGAAAGTATAATTAAAGATATCGTTAACAATGCTTTGAATGAAGCAGAAATTGCATATTTTGTTTCGGGAGTTTATGAAAAAGGAATGACTCAAAAAGAAACAATTTTTCTTACAGAAGCGATATCCAATACTGGTGAAATGTTGAAATGGCATTATCCTTTAATTGCAGACAAGCATTGTATTGGAGGCATTCCTGGAAATAGAACTACTCCTTTAGTTATTTCAATTTGTGCAGCGGCAGGAGTTAGAATGCCTAAAACTTCATCAAGAGCAATTACCAGTGCGGCAGGAACAGCCGATACTATGGAGACAATAACCAATGTCGAATTTTCAGTTTCAGATTTAAAAAAAATTGTAGGAAAAACAAATGCCTGTCTTGTATGGGGGGGCTCTTTAGGCATTGCTCCTGCAGATGATAAGCTAATCAGAGTAGAAAGAATGCTCAATATAGACCCAGAATCACAGCTTATAGCTTCTATCATTGCAAAAAAACTTGCTGCGGGAAGCAATCATATTTTAATAGACATTCCATGCGGTGAAGGCGCAAAAGTCTCAAAAAATAAAGCAATTAATTTAAAAAATAAATTTCTCGCGGTTGCAAAGCATTTCAAATTAAAAATGAGGGTTGTTTTAACATCTGGGATACAGCCAATCGGCAACGGAATAGGTCCTCTTTTGGAAATGTATGACGTGTTAAAAGTTCTAAAAAGAGAAAATTCTCCCAAAGATTTGGAAAGAAAAAGTATCTTCCTCGCAGGGCATATTTTGGAAATGGCTGGAAAAGCTAAAAAGAATAAAGGAGTAGTAATGGCAGAAGAAATACTCTATTCTGGAAAAGCTCTTGCAAAATTTGAAGAAATAATATCTGCGCAGGGAAAAAAAGAATTAATTAATTTAGCCCCCCATTTTTTCAAAATAAAATCCAAAAAATCAGGCACAATAAAAAAAATAGATAACTTTGCTATAAATCACGTAGCAAGAACACTCGGCTGTCCAACCGATAAATCTGCAGGAATTTATCTATATTATCATATAGACGATAAGGTAAAGAAGGGTGAACCTCTTCTAACTTTATATTCCGAATCTCCAAAAAAACTTCAAGAAGCAATTGAATTATTCAATGTTAATTCTTCTATATCTATTAAATAAAACATAAACTTCTTTAATCTAAATATTTATATACAATATTTTCTTTAGTTTTATATGCCAAAAGCTAAAGACGTTACAGCAGAATTAAGTGAATATATAAAAAAGAATTTGAAAAAAGGCTATACTAAAGATTCTCTAAAATGGGCATTAGTTAGCCAGGGTTATTCTAAAATGGAAATAGAAAAAGCTCTAAAATCCGTAGATATAGAACTTGCTCAAGAAGTGCCTGTATTGAAAACTACAACAACAAATTCTGTAGGGGTAATAAGATATGAATCAGAAACAATAGAAAAAAAATCTTTTTGGAAAAACCTATTTGGTTAAAGCAAAATAAATCATAGTAATTAATTCAAGCCCTATTCCTATATGATAATAATTTATTCTTGTCAGATTATATCCAAAAAAAGGTATTTCAAGATTATTGCTGTGCCAGAATAAAAGTAATCCTCCTGAAAGGATTATCATTAATCCTATAGAACCTATAACTGCAAAGAATAAATCTAATCTTGGATATTTTCTCTTATGATATAAGGACCTTGTTGAAACCAAAAAGAAAAAGAATGCAGCAGCAATGAATCCTAGCCAAAACATTGAAGTTGCATTAAACTTTATTCCATTTACAAAATTAACCTGTATATCCTGCCCATAAGCTCCGATAATATTTGCATTAACATCAAGCAAAAATATTGATAATATAAAGAACAGCAATGCAGCCATGTTTACTTTGTCGGCAAAAACCGCTCTTGCTTTTTTCCAGTTTACACCTTCTTTTTTCATGCATTATTAAAAAGATTTCAGGTTTTATTAAGTTATCTTAATCCTTGATGTTGTAGAGAAAGAGAGACAGCACTTCTAAGCTCTTCCTCTTGCGACTTAATTCTTAATTGCAGAAGAGCTATATGTAAATATTCAGGAGTAAGTTTATTCTTTTCTAGAATAAATTTAACTATTCCCCGTCCACACATAGTATCTAAACTTTGCATCATTTGTTCAGTAGGAACTTCAGGATTAGTCAAATCTCCTAATGTTCTGTCATGTATATAGAAATTATCTTTTCTTATCCTAACATAATATGCTTCAGGTCCATCTTTTTTATTCGGAAAAAATGAAATCACCCCATCAGGAGTTGTATAACCTGGCTCAAATCCTCTCAAATTATCTTTATTCATTTTATTACTACATTATTCAGCTTAAAAACAATTGTTGTTCTGTATAATATATATTAGGAAAACGCCCGGACCCGGAATACCTGAGTGAATACCTCACGAAGGTTGCCACGGAACGAAGTTCTGTGAGCACTTCGATTCCGGAAAACGCCCGGACCCGGAATCGAACCGGGATATCCCGAAGGAAACAAGTTCTCAAGACTTGCGCAGTACCATTGTGCCATCCGGGCGTAAAACTAATTGCGAAAAACTACTTATAAAACTTACTAAAAGTTTGCTGTAAGTTTTAGTTTGAGAAATCTCTCATTATAAATCTTTAGAATTTAATGATAAATCTATTCAAAACCTTCAGGAAGCGAATTCATTTAAGACTGTTAGTATGCCTTCTCAAGCTATCTAAGCAGTCTGACTTGCTCTTATTCGAATATTAAATTATCCGAACAAAGATGCTAATCCGGCTGCGCTTTCAGAAGGCTTTTCTTCTTCTTTCTTCTTTACTTCTTTCTTCTCTGTTGCTGCTGGTGCTGCTGTAGCAACGCTTGCATTTGCCAATTCTGCAGTTATATCTATTCCCTGCAAACTTGCAATAAGTGTTTTAACTTTTGCTTCATCTGCATGCGTTCCTGTTGCAGAGATTACTTTCTTCAAGTTCTCTTCATTTACAGGATGCCCTAGCTTGTGCAGCAATAGTGCGCCGTATATGTATTCCATTAATGCTTCCTCCCGTTAGTTATTAATATGAATTTCATGATATAGCAAAATGCGAGTTCTTCATTTTGACATACTTGAAAATTGAAAATTTTCATTGTGTGGCTCCTGCCGGCACAGCAGATTTTTTATTAACCAAAGATTGTATTGCTTTTTCTTCAGCTCCTGCTTTTGCAATGAAATAAGTTATAGTTTCTTTTGTAGCATAATTTCTACCGATAGCAAATCCAAGCGCCTTCCTTATCAAATCTCTAATATCTTCAAGAGTTTTCTTTTTGTCTATCTTTATCCCAACATATATTTTATCTACTCTGGAATCATATGCAACAACCGGTTCAAATCCAACTTTTAATGGTGTAATTCCAAGTTTTGACATAACTCCAGCAACATTTTCCTTTACTTTTTCTCCTGCTTTTACAATTGTTGCTCCCTGTTTTATTGCCAGCTTCCCGCCTTCAACAGCAACCTTTAATCCAACTCCAGATAATTCAGAAATTGCAGGTCCCGGAATCAAATCAGTTGGACCAGGTTCAACAACAACATCTTCCGGAACAATATCTCCAGTTTTGGCTTTTGTCGGACTCTGATTATCTGCAAGCAGTCCAGAAAGTTCAAATGGATCCATATCAGAAAAGAAAAGTGCACTATCAGCTACAATATATTCTTTCAATCCATCAACAGAAGCTTTTTTCACATTATCAATTGCCCTCAATATTAATGATTTTTTTGCAATTACAATATCTGCCTTGCCCCTAAGATTTTTCTTTATCTCATGAAATTGTGAGCTTGGCAATTTCTTTGTTGAAGCAATTAAAACAGTTCCGCTCTTTCTTATTTTATTAGCAATTTCACTGACTATGTCTAATTTTTCCTGAGGAATTTCTTTCTGTCTTTTTTCATTAGTTTTTTCTTTCATTATGCGATGAAATACCTCCTATTTCGAGCATTTGAAAACCTCAAGGATATTTTATCCTTGATGGTCGTCAAAAACAATAGTTTTTGAGATTCTTGAATTTTCATTATTTAATCTCCACCTTGATAGGTTTGCTCATAGTCAATTTTATCATTACCGATTTTACATTTTCTTTCTTTGTTGGAAGTGCTTCAACAATTCCCCCGTAAATTGCCCTTATATTTTCAATAATTTGTTCATCGTCCATATTTTCCTTTCCTGCAATTACTTTTATGCTTGCTTCCTTTGCCCTTATTTTAATAGATTTGTCTATTTTATCCAGAACATTTTTTATTGTTGCATCTGTTTCAGGAGCAATAATTCCTAATTGTGGAGAAGGCATTTTTCCAGCAGGACCCAACGCCTTGCCAAAAACAGTTGCAACAGACGGCATTAAAGGAGCTGCGCCGATAAAGAAATCATATCTCTTTACAAGATTTTTCAATTCTTTTTTATCTTTATATCTTGCAAAATCCGGCTGGGTGATTGTAGTCACCAATTCGCTTTTCTTTGTCAAAAATCCGCACACATTTTTGTCTTTTATCTTATGAGGTAGAGTTATTATCGCAGAAATATTATCTTTTCTTACATCAATTCCTTTGAGATTTACAATTAAATCTATTCCTTGTTCAAATTTTCTTTTCTCAAGTTTTCTTAATTCAGCTAATGCTTGTTTTAGTTCCATTGTTTTGTCTCCTATGTTATGACTTCAAACCCATAGAATTTATGGTTCGAGTACATAGTTCAACCGACTTTCTTCAAAGAAATTATGTCTTTTTAAACCTTTAGCTCGTAAGAGCTAAATGGGACAAAGATTGCTCGCAATCCTTAAAACTTCCGCATTTAATTTTTGCAATAATCTTTAAATTTATCCAAACACTTTACCGATAAACGCAATCACATCAGAAATTATAAATCCCAAAGCTCCAAGTATAAGAATTCCTATCAAAGAAACCTTAGCTATCGATTTAAATTCCTCCCCAGTTGGCTTTTTAAGAATATGCCACACTCTCTTGCACTGTATAAAAAACGAACCTATTTTGGTTTTTATTCCACGGTTTGTATTTTCATTCATATTTATTTTAATTTTCCAGCACTTTTAAGTCTTTCTTATCTATCCTCATCAGAATTAGAAATAAGATATTTTTCAGGATTGCTTGCCCAAATTCCTTTAAAATGATTATTTAATCCAATTCCTCTTGAATTTACCAGCTCTAAAAATTCAACATATAAATCTCTATAATTTTTCTTTCCCCCAACTTTTTCAGTTTTTTCATTTTCCAGAGTTTGTCCATTTTTCAATATTACACTATGCCCAAATATAGTTCTCAAATATCCTGAATTATTATCCTCCCATTCAGATAATTCAAATTCTAATTTTTTCTTATCAGGAGTTTCAGATTGTGAAGTTCGAATTTCACAAAATTTATTATGTTTTTTCGCAAATTCAACAATTTATAAAACCAATTTTTCTTCTAAAGTAG
>JAUXTS010000005.1 GCA_030679115.1 archaeon | reverse complement strand
ATTATACCAATATTTATTATAAGAAGCATTCAATGCATTGGTATAACTTATAGCAGGAGTTGTCTGATTGTAACTCCAAGTATGATAAGTTGCATTATATGTACTTCCTGAATACGTCTGATTGTAACCCCACTGAATTCCAGCATATAACAATCCAGTCAATGTTTGATTAAATGTAGAATTACTGCTCCCAGTTCCATCACTCATATTATACCAATATTTATTATAAGAAGCATTCAATGCATTGGTATAACTTATAGCAGGAGTTGTCTGATTATAACTCCAAGTATGATAAGTTGCATTATATGTGCTCCCGCTGGCAGAAACTCCTGTTAATTGACTTCCATTTCCTATAAAATAAGTTGCAGTTACATTTCCACTGACGTTAATATTATTTGAAACATCAATATCTGCAACGAATAATTTTGTAATTCTTGAAGTCAAACTTCCAAGCCATCCAAAAAAGCCATAATTTGCCGTAGTAACATTTCCTGTAACATTTATGCTAAGGCTTGTTGAAGTAATTGCGGAATCATTAGTCCATCCCCCGCTATTACCGCTTGAACTTATACTTTCGCAAATTACTGAGCCATTTGCATTGACTTTTCTAATTGCATTTCCGGCAGAACATGCATCAATTAATGAAAAATTAACAAACGAATTATTATTTATCAATCCAAGAGAAGATTGGAATTTCAATCTTTCATTTCCATCAAAATCCAAGTCATCTCCATTAATTATAATATCTTTCCAATAAAATTTTCCAAATTGCAAATCCGGTTCAATAGCTACATTCCATGAGCCATTAGCAATTGAATTCAAGAATGATTGATTGTATATCAAATTTCCCCCAGCAGATGCATCATAAATAGAAATGGTTACATTTCCAGATGTAAGATTTCCAGTGGCTATTTCTCTAACATCATTCCCTACGTCAGATAATAAAACTGCAGAAGCAAAATTCAATGACAAAATCAAAGCAAATAATAAAAATATTTTTCTCATCTTTTCACCTCTTTTCCAAAGACGCCAAGTTTCCACCAAATCCAGACTCCCTTGCCCGAGCCGATAAACTTTCCTTTAATTAATCCATCTCCTCTTAAATTGTTAAGTCTGTAGAATATTTTTGTTCTAGTCACGCTTTCCTTTTTGATTTTGCCCTCAATTCTATCTAGAATCTCCTTTGTTTCCAAAGGCTCGCCTGAACCAACTATTGCTTTAAGAATTTCGTCTCTGATTAAATCATTCATGTATATTCATCCATTCATCTATAAGCTAAGAAGCGTATTAATTCATTTATAAATCTTTTGATTAATTAACCTATAAATAAAGAGAAAATCTTTGATTTTCTTGCTTCAGGAATGAAATTCCTTGACATAAGAAGTTATTTATATTACAATCACCTTATAAAAATCATAAAGAGGTGTAATTTATATGTCAAAAAAAGTAAATAGTAGGAAATCATCAAAGAAAAATAAGTCTTATGCAAAAAAGGCAGTATCTGCAAAAGCAAAGAAAAAGAAACGACGCTAAATTTAAGACTTAATAAATTTAGGAATAGTATTTTTTAAATTAAATTCTTTCTAATAAAATTTCTTTCTTCAATTGTAGAAACTCTAAATTCAGCCATATCACTGCTCAATATTTAATTGTATTTTAATATTTATTGTTTTTAAATTGAGATTTACTCAATTCAGACAAAATATAAAAAGTAAGGATCCATATATAAATTATAATGAAAACAATTGCTTTATCCGAGAAAACATTCAATATCCTTCAAAGATTGAAAACTGCTAAAAAAGCAGGCTCATTTGAAGAAATAGTAGTAGAACTAATAGTAGAAAAAGAGAATATCCCAAAATCCCTGTTTGGAACCCTCAAGAAGAAAACCAAACCATTCACTTCAGAAAATAGAAAAGAGCTCTGGAATGATAGAATATGAAGATACTATTAGATACATCAGCTTGGATAGAATATTTTATAGGCTCAAAACAAGGAGAAATAGTTAATAATTATCTGAACGATTAATTTTATCAAATTAAAATCTGAAATAATCGGAATAAAAGAATCGTCTATTTTAGAATTTTGGGCAATTTATAATAAATCAAGGGCAAAACAAAAAGATTTTGGATTTGCTGATGCAATAATTCTTCTTACAGCATTATCTGAAAAAGCTCAAATACTTACCAAAGATTCTCATTTCAAAAATTTTGATAGTACAATTCTTTTAGAGAAATAATGGATTTGCCAAGCAAATCTTTATACTTTAAGGTTATAACCGTAAGTTAAAGATTACGTAGTAATCTTTATAAAACCCTGTCCCCACAATATAATTATGGCAAAAGAGGCGATATTAGAAATAGATAATAGTCATGGAATAGTTGCTTTTGTTTTCGGGGCATTAAGCATTCTTTTCTCTCCAAGTATATTTTTAATGTTCTTTTATGGCCCAATAATTAGTTTTGCTCTTGGAGTTTTAGGAATAATATTTGCACTCAAGCAGAGAAAAGTCAACGATACAAAATGGGCAAAAACTGGATTAATATTATCGATAGCAGGAGTAGCGTTAAGTCTTCTTTTGTCCTTATTAGTTATTAAAGTCGTTGCTCCAAAATTAACAGAATACGCTCAACAGCAAATGGATGCTATTAGGGCAACAACCGCTTAAATGAATATGAATAAAAAAGCCGCAATCGAACTCTCAATAGGAACAATAGTAGTCATAGTTCTCGCTATGTCTATGTTGATTTTAGGTTTGGTTCTTGTAAAAACTATTTTTACAGGAGCAACAGAAAGCGTAACTGCAATAGATTCCGGAGTTAAAAATGAAATCAGCAAATTATTCAACGAAAATGCAGACAAAAGACTTGTTTTGTATCCAGATTCAAAAATAATAAAGCTTAAGCAAGGTTCTTCAGGAGAAGGATTTGCTCTCGCTATTAAGAATATCGAACAAGGCAGCGGTTCATCTAGCTTCGGTTATAATATAAATTATGATTCTCAAACAAATAATTGTGGTTCGGGAAGTCCTTTAACTAGCTGGGCAAAAATAGATGTCGGGCAATCTCTATCTGGAATACCTTTAGCTAATGGAAATTCAATGGCTGACCCAGTTCATGTTAGATTTACTATTGGCAACACTGCACCAATCTGCACTTTCAGATTAACAGTAAGTGTAACTAAAGATGGTGCAGCATATGAAGTGGGATTCATGGATGTTCAAATAATATCCAAATAAGTCTTAGTCCAAACTCTTAAAAACCTGTTTTTTCTTTCTTTATCATGGAATTCAAGGAATATAAAAAATATAGATGGTTTTTTACATCATCTGGAAAATTAGTCATAGGCGGCAAATCAGCAGAGCAAAATGATTCTTTATTAAGCAGATTGAAGAAATCAAAAGAAGATTATATTATAATGCATACTTCATCTCCAGGAAGTCCATTTTCAGTAATTCTATCCTCAATAAAAAATCTAAAAGAATCAGATATAGAAGAATGTGCAATTTTCACAGGTTGCTTCAGCAGGGCTTGGAAAGAAGGAAAAAAATCGGCAATTATAGATATATTCAAACTTTCAGAAGTTGCTAAAGAAAAATCAATGAAATCTGGAACTTGGGGCGTAATTGGAAAAATTAAGCATAGAAAAGTGGAACTCAAGCTTGTTCTTGCAAAACAAAAAGATATTTTAAGGGCTATTCCAGAAATTGCAATCAAAGATAAGAGAGAGATTTTACTTAAAATTATGCCTGGAAAAATCAGCAAAGAAGATATGCTTTCAAAATTAAAATTAGAAATTGAAGGAAATTTTTCAAATGAGGAAATTCTTTCAGCTCTTCCTGCCGGAGGCGTAGCAATATCAAAATGAGAATGTCAATAGCAAAATTTCAGATAGGAAAAGAAGGATTAACTCAAGGAGTAATTAATGCATTAAATCTTGTTCTCAAGACGCATAATCGTATTCGTATTTCAGTATTGAAATCTTCAGGCAGAGACAAGGCAAAAGTTGCCCAGTTAGCAGATGAAATCTGTTCAAAAGTAGAAAAGAAATGTTTAACTAAAATAGTTGGATTCACTATTATTTTAATGGCTCAGCGATAAAGTTTATAAACCGTCAAAATCAAAGATTTCTAAGCTAAGCGATACTCGATATCGATCTAACGCTGTAAAGCGTGGCTTAATAACACAATGGCAGACATACGTTCAATAGATGCAGGAAAATATAACAAATTGTTAGCTGATGCTCTGAAAGAATCAGGAGATTTTGAGAAGCCCGAATGGATAGATTTTGTGAAAACTGGCGCACACAAAATGCGTCCAAATATAGATACTGATTTCTGGTATAAAAGAGCAGCCGCAATTTTAAGGCAAATTTATGTTAAGAAAATAGTCGGAGTTCAGAGATTAAGAAGCAGATTTGGAGGAAGAAAGAAAAGAGGAATGGCTCCTGCAGAATTCAGAAAAGCCGGAGGAAAAATAATTAGATTAATTCTTCAACAGGCAGAATCAGCAGGACTTTTGGAAAAATCAAAGTCTAAGAAAGCAGGCAGGCAACTAACAGTCAAAGGAAGGCAATTAATGGAGAGTTTAGTAAAATGACACATTATAATAAAAAAGTACAGCTTGCAGTTCATACAAGAAGAATAAAGTGGGCTCCTTTCTGGGTAGTAATCAAGAAATTCGGAATGAAAAAGCGAGTTCATCCTTCTGAAATTACAAAGCATAGAAGACACTGGAGAAGAATAAAGCTAAAAATCAAACCAAGGAGAACGCCTAACAGCCACCTAGGATAAAATGGCAGAGCATAAATCAACAAAGCTTGAAAGAGAATATGTTATCCCTCTTAGAAGCCAGTGGGTTAGAGTTCCACAGTATGAAAGAACTAGCAGAGCAATCAGAACTATAAAGAGATTCATCGCAAAGCACATGAAAGTTTCAGAAAGAAATGTAGATAATGTAAAGCTTGATGTTTATATGAATAATGAACTTTGGTTCCGTGGAAGAAGACATCCTCCTTCAAAAATCAAAGTCAAAGCAATAAAAGAAGGAGATATAGTAAGAGTCCAATTGGCTGAAACTCCAAAACATGTTGAATTCTTGAAAGCAAAGAACGAAAGAATCCATAAAAAATCTGAAAAAGTTGAGAAGAAAGAAACTAAAGAAATTAAAACTGAAGAAAAAACTGAAGAGCAGAAGAAAGAAGAAACAGAAAAAGAAAAAGCAGTTGCAGAATCTAAGAGCGCAGAAGTCAAACAGGATATAACTGCCGAAAAGCATTCTACAAAGATAGAAAAGCATAAAACTCAACCAAGAAGAATGGCTTTGCAGAAGTAATCTGTTTATGATAAATTTGGAAAAAATCCGCAGGGAAAAACCTCTAAAAGAACTCTTGAATTTCTCAATAATTAATATAGTTACTTCCCATAAGTTACAACAATAGAAAAGTTTAAAAAGCGCATTTTTATAATAAAACCATGGAAAATATAGAAACAATGCCTGCTGAAAGGGGAAGAACATGGCTTCCAGTTAGAAATGGAAATCAAGTTGTTAGATTCTCATATCCTGCTTTCAGAGGAACACATCAAGAATGCTTTGAAGCTATCGGCAAAGATAAAGAGTTAAAGCCTGCTGAGGGTGTTGAACTTGCTTTATTGGTGCATAGCGCATATACTGGAAAAGATGAATGGGAAGATGTTAAGAAAACTTGTT
>JAUXTS010000003.1 GCA_030679115.1 archaeon | reverse complement strand
ACTAAAACGCTTAAACCGACTGCAATTATAACTAAAAGAGTATAACTTACAATTTCGCTGACGCCTTTTTTATTTTTTATAAACATATTAAGTTGAACTAGATGAAGCTACTGTGCCTCTTGGACTTTTAATTACAATATAAAAGTAATTTTCTCCAGACGGAATTTCAAAATTTCCAACCAAGGTATTATTTAGATAAATAGAAGCATCTACCCCTATTCTATTAAAGCGGTTTGGATTAGTTAAGCTATCACTTGAATCTGGAAGCGGTGCTCGCATTCTTGTACAGGCTTCATAACCTGCAGTAGCTATGGTAACAACTCCTCCTTTGCAAGGATAATAAATCGCCAGAGGTTCTTCTGCACCTTTTCCGTAAATAACTGCAATTTCACTTTCAGGATAAATTTTAGAATAATTTCCAGATAGTGCTTCTATATTAGATTTTATATTCTCAGAACCTGTAGCGATTATAGTTCCTTGATTTATGACTTGAGCTGTTTCGCTGTTTATTTCTTTGGATAAATCATATACCCATTTTTCTTCTTTCTGAACTCTTACAGTATTATAGACTGTGCTTAAGCCAATTATTGCTCCGACGATTACAAATGCAGCTATGAGAAAAAACTGCGCCCTCTTATTCATAACTATTAGATTGGATTATAGTTTTTATATCTTGTGAGATGCAATAAAGAATTTAAATGAACTCTTTTGAAGATTATTATGAAAGCGCGTTCTGCTGGACTTGAAATAGAAATCAAAATTTCTGAAGCTGAAAGAGAACAATTATCCCGCGAAAATTTGAATGGGGTTCTGCATTTTAATGACACGATGTTCCTTCTTGGAGGAGGGATAAAGAGAGATATTCCATTATCTTTAATTTATAATCAAAAATTAGGGGATTTTATGAGAATATATTGTAAACCAAAAAGAATTTATTTTGGAAATATAAATAGTTGTAGAATAAGTTTTGGAGATTACCATTATGAAAGACTTATTAAATTTGGAAGATGCGGAGATAGATTTTTATCTGGCAATGGAAAAGTTTTAATTTTTGTAGAATATAAAAAATAAAATTGCCGTCAGAACTTGAAGTGTAGACGGGGAGTTTGCTCGGCAAATATGTGAAAGCACTCTTCTGCTTTTCTCGGTTTTGCAACCCTGCAAGCACCGCAACTCCTGTTTAGGGCTGCTCCGATCAAGGTCTGACCCATTTCGCAAGAGCACGATCGAACAGGACAAAACGTCAACGTCCAGCAAAAGACTTTAACATTTCTACGTCACGTGCTCCTTTAAGCCCACTTGATGCCCGCTAGTGAATGGCGCAGGGCAAGCGCGCCGGCTCGTCTACATTATAGACGAGCCTAATGAGGTATTTTAAAGCTTTGGTTTTCCAAAGTTTTAGGGGTTAAAGATGTGGTTTTTGTGGAAATTGGAATAGTAATATTTAAATACTAGTATTACTGTAATACTTTATGGAAGTCAAAACTATCAAAGGAATAAGTGGAGAAAAATGGATTAAGTTTAAATCATTGGCTGCTGAGAAAAATGTACCTTTAGGAGTTTTATTTGGAATGATGCTGGAAAGCTATTATAGAAGAGCTGACTCTTTATGGAATAAAGTTTTGAATGAAGAAAAAGTTCTATCTGATTCTGAAGCAGAAGAAATGGTAAGTGCTATTAAAAAAATAAGAAAAGAAAGAGGATTTAGAATATGAATTTAATTCTAGATACTTCAATATTGATTGAGATTGAGAGAAAAAATAAAATTGTTATAGCTAAATTAAATGAACTGAAATCTCTTTATCCTGCGCCCCCGAGAATAAGTTTTATTTCCTATTTTGAATTTTTATATGGCTTGAGAATGAAGTCTGTTAAAAATAAAGAAAAGTTGAAATCTTTTATTGAATTATTTAATATAATTCATACTACTAATAATACAGCTAATTTTTTAGTTATCCTCAAGGAAAAGTATGAGTTGCCTTTAGCGGATTTATTAATTGCTGCACAAGCCATAGAAACTAATGGATTATTAGTTACAAAAGATAGAGATTTTGAAAATATTACGGAAATAGAAAAAATAATTATTTAATTTAATTATCAAAATATATATATATATATATATATACCCTTTTTGTATTTGAATTATGATGAAACGAGGTGGATTTTTTATTTGCGTTATTTTGTCAGTAATATTAATCAGTACATTTGCTTCTGCATTCTGGCCTTTTAGTAATGGGAATAAACTATCTGGACAGGCAGTTTTGTCTCCTGCCTCAACTGTTCCATTGTATAGATTTCTCTGCCCGACAGATCATTTTTATACAACTAGTTCAACTGGTGAGGGGGCGGGATGCACACCTGAAGGAGTTTTAGGTTATATATTTTCAAGTCAGCAAGAAGGAACTGTTCCATTGTATAGATTATTTAATGCTGGAGGAACTAATCATGCTTATACAATAGATACTGCTCAGAAAGATTTATTGCAAACTTCAGCTTATGGATATATTTATGAGGGAATCGCAGGATATGTTTTCTCAAGTCAGCAATCTGGAACTATGCCAATTTACAGACTTTGGTGTGCTGCAGGATTTGATAATCTTTATACAATGAGTGTGATCGAGAGAGATAGTGTTACAAGAAGCGGATTGTGTGCTTATGAAAGAGTTGAAGGTTATGCTTATCCTGAAGGCAGTTGTTTAGATACAGATGGAGGAATCAATGGTGCTGAAGTTGGAACTGCTACTAAATATACTGGAAACAAAGCTGCTGAAAGTAAAACAGATGTCTGTGCTGGCAGTTCTGCAGTGACTGAACAATCTTGCACTTATGCTAACAATGTAGCGAGCATAATTACTTCGACTTTAGGCTGTGTCGGAGGATATGAATGCAAGAGTGGAAAATGCATTAAAATTATTGTGCCTCCTCCAACGCCTCCTGTACCCGTTGTAACTTGTGGTGATGGAAAATGCGAGGGAAGTGAAACTTGTTCGAGTTGTGTAGGAGATTGCGGGGCTTGTGTTACTCCATCTGTAAAAGAAACTGTAACATGCGAATTTTGGAATAATGATGCTATGACATTACAAGAATGTTTATCGAGCAATACTGCTTTTAGCTGTGACGGAAAAACAGAATGCAATGTTGCGGTAGAAGGAACAAATGGAGAGAAATTAAGTTGGAAGAGCACATGCGGAGATACTGCATATACTACAATAGATGGAACTAATGAAAAAATTAGTTTTGATTGCAGTATTCCTTCATGTACTGACAGCGATGGAGGAAAGGATTATTATATTAAAGGAACAACCGCTGGGCTTCTTTGGGCAACTTCAAGTACTGTTACAAAAGAAGACTATTGTATAACTGAAGGAGAAAAAGCAGGAAGATTAGCTGAATATTATTGTCAAGATAATTTAGTAGTATCTGATAGTTATGCCTGTCCTTTTGGAAGTTTGTGTGAGGATGGAGCATGCACAGGATATGAAATATTGGGAGAAAATATATATTTACAAAATGGAAATTTAGTTGAAATAGATGAAGAAAATGCTAATCTTCAAGAAATTACATATTCTATAATGGTTCCTGAAAGTCAGCTTGACAATGTAGATATTGCTTTAAATAAAATAATTGAAACTCCTTCAAGCGTAGATGAAGAAATATTATTTGGAATTGAAGGAAATGAATATTGCTATCTATCAAATTTTGTTCCTACCGAAGGCATAATTACTGAGGGAGATACTGCTACTGTTTCAGGCTATAATACCTATTACGATGTGAGTATCGTTTATATTGACAGCAGTGAAGTTAAATTTAGTATCGATGGAGCAGTTACAAGTTCTCTTCAGAATGGGGAAAGCTATGAATTTGCCTCTGGCACGAAGATTGTTGTAAATAAAATAATTTATGCAGATACAACAGGAGAACTTAGCAGTGTAGAATTTAGCATCACTTATAAAAGAAATCTTTGCAGTATAACTTATTCTGGATTATTGGATGTAAATGAAGAAGGAGAATATACCTTTACAGATTCTAATGATAAAAAAACTATTGTTGTTTATGGGGTTCCAGCAGGATATTTTGCCGATAAATTGGTTCTTGATGAAAAGTATTCTCCTGACCATTGGTCTGGATATTATGGGGGGAGCATTCGCCTTGATGCAGATTATGCTTCTGACAATAGATTAGAAGCTAAAATAGATATAAGATCTGATGAAGAGCAAGCTATTGTTAATTTTGATGAAATACTTCAAGAGGCTAGTAGAAGCGGAGGAAGATATACCCCATATTTAGTAAATGAAAATAATATTTATCTATTTGAAGCAGAAAGAGACAATGACAAAGTGGTAGTTGCGTTCTGGAGAAGCAACGAATCTATAGTTTTAGTTTATCAAGAGACTCGCGGAACAACAATAAGTGATTTGAATGTTACAGCAGATGATTTAGCAAGAACACTTGCCGGGCAGAAGTATACAATAAGCGGAAACATAAACTTTGAAGATTTTGAGGTATTGTTGCAGGATTTAATAAAAGATTATCTTGTTAAATATCCAAGTAGTCTTGAAGAGGGAGCATGCACACCGAATTGGGAATGTACTATAACTCCTCTTGTTTGTCCTGAATTTGGAAAACAGACAAAGAGCTGTGAAGATGCAAGTGAATGCGGAGCATCTGAAATTACAACTCAAATAAGCTGTAGCATTGGCTCGTGTTCGGGATGCATGAATGGAGGAACTTGTGTTCCTTTTGGATATAGATTAATTCCTCAAAGTGGACTTCCATCATATTGTGATATAAATGGAGAATTAAAAACACAAATGACAGTAGATGCAAATGGTAATTGGGCGGCATGCCAGAATAATTATGAATGCGAGAGTAATTTATGTTCAAGCGGAGAGTGTATTGAGATTGCTGCGGCAATCAAAGAAGCAAAAGGATTCAAGGCGTTATTCATAAGAGCATTATGCAGAATGGGCAATCTGTTTGATGAAAATTCTTATCAACAGTGCCTGGCAGAAAATCTTTTATAATCTGATTATTTAGTTTAAATATAATATCTCCTTTGATATTAGGGAGATAATTGTCAGGTTAGTCGCATATAATAAATATGAAAAACAAGAAAGCAATAGGTAGATGGATTTGGTTTTTGATAACTTTAGTTTTAATATCTACCAGTATTGGAGTTTATTTTTTGATTTCAGTAGAAAAAGGCAACATTTCAATTAGTGAAGAAATAAATTCTATACCTCAACCTTATACTGAAAAAGTTCTTATTAGTTGTATTGATCCGGATAAAAATGATGATTCTCCAGTAGCCGGGTATTCTGGATTTATGTTTAGAAAAACAACCGTAAGTTTGAGTGACGATTCTGCTTCTGCTGTAGATAGTTGTGTAGATAATTGTATATTATTAGAACAATCTTGCGTGGGTGATAAAATCACAAGTTATACGCATAATTGCCCGAGCAGTTATAAATGCAAAAATGGTGCTTTTGTTGCTTCCGGTTCTAGTGGTGGAGGCTCATCGGGGGGCTCTAGTGCTCCTTCGGCGCCTATTTGCGGAGATGAAAATTGTGATACTAATGAGAATTTTACTATTTGTCCTGATGATTGTGAACTTGTTATAATAAAGGATTATGTGACTTGTGAATTTTTGAATAATGAAGAAATGGTTGAGCAGTCTTGCAATGCTGGAGAATTATTTAGTTGTAATGATGATGTAAATTGTACTGTAGAAGTAAATGGTTCTAATGGACAGATTTTAAATTGGGAAAGTACTTGCGCTGGAAGCGCAACAACTACTATTGATGGAATCAATGAAACTATTGAGTTTGATTGCAGTTCTTTTTGTACTGACAGTGATGATGGAAACGATTATTTTATAGAAGGAGATTGCAGCGATTATCTTGAAATGAATTTAAGTGATGGATGTATTATAGAAGAAGATGATTGGGTTAGAGAAATAAATTGTGTGGATAGTAAATGCACTTCAAATGATTATCAGTGTCCTTCTGGAAGTTCGTGTGAAAATGGCATGTGTACAGGATATGAAATTTTGGGCGAGTCGATGAATTTATTCAATGGAAATTTAGTTGAGTTAGATGGAGAAGTTAACTTTAAGGATATTTATTATAATGTAATTGTTCCTGAAAGTCAGCTTGATAAAGTTGATATTGCCTTGAATAAAATAATTGAAACTCCTTCAGGAGCAGAGGAAGAAATATTATTTGGAAAAGATGATGAATATTGCTATGAAGATATGGATTATCCGAATAGAAGAGTTTGCAATATTCAATTTTCAGGAATGCTTGATATCGGTGAGCTCGGAGAATATACATTTACAGATTTCAATAATGAGGATTATCTGGTAGCTTATGGTGTTCCAGAAGGATATTTTGCTGACAAATTAGTTTTGGATGAAAAGTATTCTCCTGATTATTGGTATGGAGAATATTCTATTGATGACGAATCTATTAATCTTGATGTAGACTATGCTCCAGATAATAATAAATTAAAAGCAAAGATAGAAATATTTTTAGATGAAGATTCTGCTATATTTAGTTTTAACAATATCCTTAAATATATTGGCAATGAAGAAACGTATACGCTATCTTTGATAAATGAAAATAATGTTTATTTATTTGAAGCTGAGGAAAGCAATAACAATATTGATGTTGTGTTTTGGAGAAGTGGAAATTCTATAGTCATCGTATATCAAGAAGTTTATGAAGATAGTAATTTGAATGTTCTTGCTGAGGATTTTGGGAAAGTACTTGCTGATGAAGGATATAATATTAACCGCAATGTGCAATTTGACAGCTTTAGCGAGATTTTACAGGACTTAATCAAAGATTATATTGTCAAATATCCGAGCAGTTTAGAAGAAGGTGCGTGTGTGCCGAATTGGGAATGCACTATTACACCGATAGTTTGTCCAAAATATGGGAAGCAGACAAAGACTTGTGAGGATAAGAACAGCTGCGGAATACAAGAAGTTATAACGAATGTAAGTTGTAGCATTGGCTCGTGTTCAGGATGCATGAATGAAGAAACTTGCATTCAATATGGATATAGATTTATTTCTAAAGATGGAAATCCTTCATATTGTGATATCGATGGGACATTGAAAGTACAGAAGTTAAAAGATTCTTCTGGAGATTGGGCTAAATGCCAGAATAATTATGAATGCGAAAGCAATTTGTGTTCGAGTGGAGAGTGTGCTGATATTAAGGGAGCAATTGAGAAAACTAAAGGATTAAAAGCATTATTCATAAGAGCATTATGCAGAATGGGCAATCTGTTTGATGAAAATTCTTATCAACAGTGCCTGGCAGATAATCTTTTATAATCTGATTATTTAAATTAAACATGGCAGACGATACAACCGAGGATGTTCCTTATGGACAATTGAAACCGATAAAACAAAAACCTACATCAGTTGTTGTAATTTCTACTTTATTTTTTGTCTGTGTTTTCTTTTTTATTGTCGGAGCAGGGCTTTCTTTATTTTTGAATTATTTATTTTCAAGCATTATAGGTGCAGAAGGAGCAGAAGTAGCGCAGTTTACGACAATAAAAACTTTTGCAAATATTTTCAATTTATTTTTTATTATATTTTTAGTTTTAGCAGTAATTAATATTATATTGGGAATAGGATTGATGAAGATTAAAAATTGGGCAAGAATTTTAGCAACGATTTATGCAATAGGATTGTGCTTGACTATAATAGGAATTCCATTGGGGGCATTGCTGATTTATTTTCTGAATAAAAAAGACAATAGAGAACGTTTTGAATGGGATTATCTTTAAATTTACATCTTTTCAATAACATCAATTCCGAGAAGAGAAAGCGCATTCTTTAGAACTTGAGAGAAAGCATCCACCAATATAAGACGGAATTGCTCGGTATCTGAGCCTATGACTTGTGAAGACTGATAAAATTCATTGAAATTCTGCGAGAGCTGGAATGCATAATTTGCAATTAAATTTGGAGAGAGTTCTTTGAATGCATGTGCTGTAACATCTGGAAATTGAGAGAGTTTCAAAATAAGCTGTTTTTCTGAATCATTTACATTGAGAACTTTGGCTCTTTTAGAAGAAGATTTTGCTTTTCCCAAAATACTTCTTGCTCTTGCATATGAGTATAATAGATAGGGACCCGTATCTCCTTCAAATGAAATGAATCTATCTATATCGTATACTATATCATTTGAACGATGATTTTTCAAATCTCCATAGAAAATTGCTGAACGAGCGATTATTCTTGCCCGCTGTTCTAATTCTTTTTCTGATAATTTATATCTCTTTTTCAGCTCTTTTTCAGCTAATTCCTCTATTTCTTCCAATATATCACTCATAAAGATTGTTTTTCCTTTTCGAGTTGAAAACTTTTTACCGTCTTTATCTAAATATAGTCCGTGTTCTATATGCGAGAGATTTTTTGCCCAAGAATATCCAGATAATTCTAAAACTTTGAAAATCTGCTTGAAATGGAGTTTCTGCTCCGAACCTACTTCATAGAACATCTTATCAAATTTGTATTTTTTATGGCGTTCTATTGCTGCAGTTATGTCCCGCGTAGGATATAATGTTGCACCGTCGGATTTTTTGATTAAACAAACACCCAATCCATATTTTTCCAAATTAACAATCTGCGCGCCGTTGCTTTCTTCAAGAAGAGTTTTTTTCTGCAATTCTTCTATTATCTTATCCATTTTATTATTATAATTAGATTCTCCGTCGATAAAATTAAATTTTATATTGAGAATTTCATAAATTTTTTCAAAATTATTCATGCTTAATTTTCTGAAAAGCTTCCATAAGGCAGTGTTTTCTTTATCTCCGTCTTCCAATTTTTTAAATTCCCATCGTGCTTTCTCATCGAGAGATTTAGTTTTTCCAGCTTTTACATATATGCTAAGAAGATGCCTTATTGAGTCTTTTTTCAGTTTATCGATGGAGCCCCATTTTTTATAACCTACAATTAATTTTCCAAATTGAGTTCCCCAGTCTCCTAGATAATTTATCTTAATTACTTTATATCCTTGAAATTTTGATATTTCTGCTATTGAATTACCTATTAT
>JAUXTS010000031.1 GCA_030679115.1 archaeon | reverse complement strand
TACTTTCATAAACACTTTCATAAAGGGATTTAAATCTTTCATCATAAGAATCAACTTTACCCACCACGTGAGATTTATTTTTGACAGAGACAGAAAAAAATTTTCGGGGGTCAGAACGGAAATTATCGTCATTGAACCAATCTAATTCTATATCAAGACTCCCTACCCTGCCGTTGAGACTACTGACTATCCTCTTCCTATCTGCAATAACATCATCAATATCATTATGATGCCATTCCTTTACCTGCATAGCCAACGCATAAATTTCATCTTCAGAAAGACTTGAATTATCATGAACAGATATATCGCCTGAATGTCTCCCACTCATAACTATAGCCATCCTTCCTCTTGAATCAACATCTCTTATCGAAGTCATAATTAAAAATCCTTTTCTTTCCTTATTAAACATTAATATCCTCCAGAATACATAATATTAGCATTGATATGATTGGCATCAATCTATCCTTTCGAAACTACTCTTGAGAAGACAATAAACCATATAAATCCCAAGCCATTCAGCTTTTTATGGAAAAGAAGAAAAAACAAGAGGAATTAATTCTTGAAGCAAAAAGTTTTTTCGATGCAAATAAAAAAGAAATTGGACAATATATAAGGGCAGGAGAAAGAGTTGTCTTTGTTCCTTTCCCAAGAATAATTGAATATTCTCCACAATTATCTCAAAATATTCTTGATTTTCCTGAAGAGACTATTGCAATTCTTGAAACTGCATTAGATGAAACTGGTTTAGTTAAGAATCCAAGAATAAGAATGTCTGAAGTCCCCGATTCTCATAGAATAAGAATAAGAGGAATTAGGGCGAAGCATCTTGACCAAATGCTCATAGTTGAAGGCATAGTTCGTCAGGCATCGGATGTTCGCCCGCAGGTAGTTAATGCGAGATTTGAATGCCCATCTTGCGGAGCAATACTTTCAGTTCTGCAGATAGACAGCAAATTCAGAGAGCCTCCAAGATGCACATGTCAATGGAAAGGAAACTTCACGCTTTTATCAAAAGAAATGATTGACGTTCAAAGAATAGTAATAGAAGAGTCTCCAGATTCATTAGATGGAGGAGAACAGCCAAAAAGGATAAACATATTCCTAAAAGAAGATTTAGTAGACCCGAAGATGGAAGAGCGTATTACTCCTGGAAGCAAAATAAGAGTATACGGCGTTCTAAAAGAAATCCCAATCCCATTGAAAACAGGAATTTCAACAAGATATGATATTGCAATAGAAGCAAACAATGTAATTCCTTTAGAAGAATCATTTGAAGACCTTAATATCACAGAAGAAGAAATAAAAGAAATAATGGAGCTTGCAGTCGACCCGCATTTATTCAAAAGACTTGTGCAAAGTATCGCACCAAGCATTTATGGATTTGATTTAGTTAAGGAAGCAGTTCTTCTTCAGTTATTTGGAGGAGTTAAAAAAGTTAAATCAGACAAAGGACAGACAAGAGGAGACATTCATGTATTATTAGTAGGAGACCCAGGAGTTGCAAAAAGCATTGGAAAAAATGAAAAAATAATGTATATTTCAGATAAAGAAACAGGATACGATACTATTGAAAACCTTTATGAAAAATTTAAAAGATCTCCAAAAAATTTAAAGGTCCTTACAATTAATATGAAAAAACATGAGCCGATGTGGGAACATGTTGATAAGATAATAAAACATCTGCCTGAAAAAGATCTTCTTAAGATTTCAACCGAGCATGGAAAGAGCATAATCGCCACAAAGGACCATTCATTTATAACTCTCTCAAAAAATGGAGAAATTATACCAATAAAGGGAGAAGAATTGACTAACGATACATACGTCCCGATACCTGTTAATTATCATAAAGAAGAATTCAAGTATTTCCTTCCTGGAAGTTTCAATAATAAAATTACAAATTCTAAGATTCTGCCTGATAAAATTAAATTAGACAGGGGTTTTGGCTTTTTTATGGGAATTTTCCTAGCAGAAGGATATGTAAAAAATAAAAATGCTATTGAAATATCTAATGGAAATAAAGAAATTCAAAAAAAAGTTGCAGATTTCTCTAAAAAAGTGAATTTGAATTACAATATCCATAAAACAGGAATCACCATATTTTCAAAAAATCTTTCAGATATTTTAATAGCTTACTGTTACGATTCTGAAGACTTAAAGAAGATAAAAAGAGGAATAAAGGGAAATTTTTCAAGAATCAAGAAGATCCCAAATTTTGCATATTTTTCCCCTAAAGAATTTATCCATGGCCTGATTTCAGGATTATTCTCAGGAGATGGAAGACTGATAAAAGATAATAAAATGCTAAAAGGATTTGAATTAATAACTGTCTCAAAAAGTTTGGCGGAGGGGACATCAGATATGTTGTTTTCCATTGGAATCTTGAATAAGGTGAAAAGAAGAGAATATACTTACAAGAACAATAAGACAGATTATTACTCCCTATCAATTCCAACCCCAATGATAGAAAAATTTACAAAGGATATGCAAATTTTAGGGAGAGAAATTAAATATAATAAGAATAAGCCGATTTATAGCTATAACAATTTGATCCCATGTGGCGATTTGATTTATGAATTAGTTAAAAAATTAGGATATAATCGAAGGATTAATGGAAATAGGAAGTTAGCCGCAGAAATGAGGACAGTTAAAAAAAGAAAGACTATAGGAAGGCTCAGATTGATTAATTTGATTAAAGAATTTGAAAACAGAGCCAAGGGCAGTTTTCCTGAGCTGGATTTGCTAAAAAAAATAGTCGACAGCAATATCATTTGGTCAAAAATAAAGGATATAGAAAATCTGAAAAAGAGAAACGAAGAAGTTTATGACCTGTTTATACCAAGCACCAATACTTTTGTTTCCAATGGGATTGGAGTTCATAATTCAGTTATGCTTAAATTCGTATCAATTATTGCGCCAAAAGGAAGATATGTTTCTGGGAAAGCAGCAACAGCTGCAGGTTTAACAGCTGCAGTTATTAAAGATGAATTTCTCCGAGGCTGGTCTTTGGAAGCCGGAGCAATGGTTCTCTCAAATAAAGGAATGGTTTGCATTGATGAAATTGAAAAAATGAATGAACAGGATAGAAGCGCGATGCATGAAGCAATGGAACAACAAACTGTCACAGTTTCCAAAGCGAATATTCAAGCTACATTGAGAGCAGAAACAACCGTTCTTGCAGCAGGAAACCCAAAACTTGGAAGATTTGACCCTTACTCTCCAATCCCACAGCAAATTGATATTTCTCCTGCATTGCTTAGCAGATTTGATATAATAAAAGTAATAAGAGATTTACCGAATAAAGTGCAAGACGAAGCAATAGCAACCCATGTATTAGAAGAGCACAAACAGGAAGTAATAAGAGATGTTATTCATCCAAGACTTTTGAGAAAATATATTTCATACGCCAAACAAAAAATTAAGCCAAAATTGACTGATGAAGCTATTGAAGAAATAAAAGATTTTTATGTTAAATTAAGAAACCAGTCCACTCGTTCGGATTCAGATGTCAAGCCAATTCCAATAACTGCCCGTCAGCTTGAAGGAGTGATTAGATTATCTGAAGCGTGTGCAAAACTCCGCTTGAGTGAAGAAGTTAAAATAGAAGATGCAAAGAAAGCAATAGACCTAATGAGAGCAACTCTTCTTGAAGTAGGATATGATGAAGAGACAAAGTCTTTTGATATAGATAAAATAACTTCAGGAATAACTGCTGCAAAAAGAAGCAAAATTCTTCTTGTTAGGGATATTATCGCTCAAATGGAATCACGTATTGGAAAATTAATCCCCTTGGAAGAAATACAAAAAGAAATTGGGGAGAAAATGAATCCTGTAGAACTTGAAGACAATTTAAGCAAATTGGAAAAAGAAGGATTTATTTTCAGGCCGAGAAAAGGACATATTCAAAGAATGTAAATTTGCATATAAATACTTAAAAGCCACAAAAATATAAAAAAACATGGAACAAACTCTAAAAAGAAACACTGCATATAAATTAAGAATAAATTCTATCCTTGCAGGCAAACCCCTACTTGAAGCAGACAAACTCAAGCATATAGAAGTTAATAATAATAATGTAATCAGAGTCAATATAATTGCAAATGTTGTAGATAAGTATATTCAAGATGGAGAAAAGAAATTCGGCTCAATAACTTTAGATGATGCAACTGGACAGATAAAAGTAAAAGTTTTTGGAGAAGATATTGAAAAATTCGCTCAATTGAATCAAGGAGATACTATTCTTATTATCGGAATGGTTCGTTCTTGGAACAATGAAATTTACATAACTCCTGAAATAATAAAGAAAAAAGAGCCTTCTTATCTTATAGTCAGAAAACTTGAATCAGAATCTGAACAGCCAAAAACTCTTGACAAAACACAGATTACGGAATTGAAAGACAAAATGCTTTCACTTGTCAAAGATGCCGAGAAAGACAACGGAATTGACATAGATAAAATAATTCTCGCTCTCAAAGAACCCCCAGAAGCCATTAATCAGGAAATTAAGAAACTCTTGGAAGAAGGTATTGTTTATGAACCTCGTCCGGGCAAACTGAGATATCTTGGCTAAATAAAAAATTACTTTTTCTCTTCATACAATATCTGAGCAGTATATAATAATTCTACTCTTCCATTAGAAGGAGGTATAGAGGTTACTTGATGTTGAACAGAAATAATATTAATCTTCTTTTCACCCATTGGTGCATCAGTAAATATTCCATTAATAGCTACTTGAACATTAGTTTCTAACTGAGATAAAGCATTCCTGTAATCAACAGGATAAGGTCCAGCACCAACATATTTTACTGCAATCATAAATTATAACAAAATCAACAATTAATAAACATTCATATAATCTGAAATATACAACTACCTCAGCTTCTTCAGCGCCAAATAAACTGCAGACACAATAAGCAAAGTCAATATTATTATTACATAAAGTTTGCTGTCAAAATTATTCATCGCAGATTCTATTACAAGTATTGCCCCCGCAGGCAATAAAGCCAACTGCACAAGCAAAGGAGATACAAATAATCCTGCTACAATAAATATAAATCCAACTCCTGCAAATATAAAAAAGCTCTTTTTATTATATGCTTTCATAGCTTCATCATATCGTCTCTGACAATCATTGCAATCTTTCAATGCAATCACACATCCATTATTATCATATTCGTAATAGGGAGTATTTCCATTATTTATGCAACTCTGTGATTCATCTTGAATTGCTTTGTTAAAACTGCAATTTGTTCCTTTTATCTCGCCAGTATACGGTCCTGCCCAATATCCCATTTCCCCGCTACAGAACTCATCATATTCAGGCCCAGGATAAACATAACTTACAGTCAAATTAATCAGAACAGTCAGCATTATTGCAATGAAAATTCCAAGAAGAATAGTCAGAGCAAAATTCCTTCCTTTCAATGGTTTATTCCCAATCCCCTTTACCATAATCAATAAAACAAGAACAACTTTATAAACCCTCTCAATTCTCTCTTCTTATGGAAAATTACGAAAAGCTCCTCGAGAAAGCTTACAAAGAAGTAAAAGTAGTGAAAACTGGGGGAGAAAGATTTGAAATTCCAAAAGTCATTGGAATGGTAGAAGGGAAAAATACAATTATTACAAATTTCAAGGAAATAGCAGATTATATCAGGCGCCCAATTGAAAATCTGGCAAAATTTCTCCAGAAAGAACTTGCAGCTAATGGAAAAGTAGATGGAGACAGATTAATCTTGAATACTAAATTAAATTCAATAAAAGTAAATGAAAAAATCCAAATGTACGCAAAAGAATTTGTAATCTGCCCAGTCTGTGGAAAACCCGATAGCGAAATTATACTTGAAAAGGGAATTAAATTCAAGCATTGTCTTGCTTGTGGGGCAAAATCTCCAATTAAATATCATATTTAAAATGATTTCGTTTAAAATTCATAAATCTTACAGAATAGTGGCTGCTTTTTGTGATTCAGATTTAGTTGGAAAAAAATTTGAAGAAGGGAACAGACAACTTGACTTGAGGGAAAATTTTTACAAAGAAAAAGAAGTTTCATCTGAAGAAGCTATAAATATTATGATTAAACAAGCAAGAGAAGATGCAACTTTCAATATAGTTGGAAAAGAATCAATTGAAGTTGCATTGGAAGTAGGAATAATAAATGAAAAAAGTATAGGATATATTAATAAAATCCCATTTGCTTTAATATTTTTATAAAATGGAAATCGTGCAAATATCAAATATAAGGGAAATAAAAAAAGCAAAAGAAGAACTCGAAAAAAAATTAGATATAAAAATAACTCTCTCAAGAAAGACTGCAACAATTGAAGGAAACTCATTAGAAGAATACGAAGTTGCCAATATCTTGAATGCTATAAGTTTAGGATTCTCTGCAAAAAAATCTATTCATCTTCTCGGTGAAGAAATAAGTTTTAAAAAAATAAATATAAAGGATTTCACAAAAAGAAAAGATATGTACGAGGTGCGTGCAAGAATAATCGGCAAAGAAGGGAAAATAAAAAGAACATTGGAAGATTTGTCAGACTGCGAAATAATAATTAGGGAAAATACGATAGGAATACTCGGTTCTGCAGAAGAAATGGAAAAAACAATTACTGGAATAACCAATCTCATTAGAGGTTCAAAAGTGTCTAATGTTTACAACTATCTTGAAAAGCTAAATAGGGAAAAGAAAAAACTCAATAAATCTTGAATTAAGTCCCTTAAGCTTAGTTAGAACGCAACATTTAAATATTTACAATAATTATTAGCAATGTGTATTATAAATTAAAAAGGGGAAAACTCAAAAAACTTATTGAATCAGCTTGGAAAAAAGCAAAAACTATAAGAAATCTAGAAAAAAAGACAGGAATTAGAAAATCAGAAACTTATTACTATCAAAAAGAAATCAGGCCACTAAATCTGAAAAATTTAATAGCTCTTGAAAAATATTTAAAAATTAAAATTAATAAAAACTATATAGAAAAAATATTGCCTGATAATTGGAAGCAAATAAAGGGTGGAAAGAATTGTATAAAAATAAAAAAGAAAAATGGAACATATGAAAAACAATTAGCAAAATTTATAGAAAAGACTAGAGAAGGTGGAATAAATATGCACAAAAAACTAAAAAAAGAAAATCCAGAAAAATATTACCGGATGCAGTATGAAAAATTCAAAAAAATTGGCGGTTACAAATACACGACAAAAAACGGAGAAAAAGTAAGAAATGAACTAGAAAAAGATATTGCAGATATCCTAAGAGATTACAAGATAAAATACGAATACGAACCTTATATAGGTATAAAAGATAGAGCTTTTTTTCCAGACTTTTTAATTAACAACAAAATAATTATCGAATGTACTGCATGGAGGGGGTTTGACAAAGCAATCAAATTAAAAGAAAAGATTAAACATTTAAAAAGAAGATATAAAGTATACGTAGTGATTCCAAAACCTTTAAATAAGTACTATAAGATTCTTAATAAACATCTAATACTTGGATTAGATGAATTTGTCCCGGTAGCTCAGACTTTTCGCGACGGTAAAACGTTAGAAAGGGAGCAATTGGTAGAGCACATGACTGTTAAAAGTCGTATCCTACTACGGTAGGCCTCGTATAGAAATCATGGGGTCAGAGGTTCGAGCCCTCTCCGGGACGTCTGCTTTTTATACTATAACTATCATTTCTTAATATGGAATTCAAAAAACAAAAAACTATTGTCATCGGAATGTCAGGAGGTGTTGATTCCAGCGTAGCCGCACTCTTATTGAAAAATCAGGGCTACAATGTAATCGGAGCATTCATGAAAAACTTTTCAGACAGCAAAAACAAGATTACAGGAGAATGCCTCTGGATTCAAGATAAGAAAGACGCCCAAAAAATAGCTTCTCTCCTTAACATCCGCCTAGTAACATTCGATTTTGAAAAAGAATACAAAAAACAAGTCATAAGACCCATGTTCAAAGCTTATTCTCAAGGACTTACTCCCAATCCTGATATCCAATGCAATACTATAATAAAATTTCCCCTTTTCTGGAAATATGCAAAGACTAAGCTGAAAGCAAATTATATCGCAATGGGACATTATGCTAAAATCAAAAAAACCAAAAATGGATTTCAGCTCCTTGCAGGAAAAGACAAAACCAAAGACCAATCCTATTTTCTCTATCATCTTTCACAAAAAGAACTTTCCCATACATTATTTCCAATAGGAGATTATACAAAATCTCAAGTAAGAGAGATAGCAAAAAGACATCGTTTCCCAAATTGGAATAAGCAGGGAACAAGAGGCATCTGCTTTGTCGGAAAAGTAAACATGAAATCATTTTTAGAAAAACGAATTCATTCAAAACAAGGAATAGTTCTAAATCCTCAAAATAATCCAATAGGCACTCATCCAGGCACTTCCTACTTCACAATCGGGCAGAGAATCGGCTCCCATCTAGGAATTAACGTAATAAAACCAAAAGGAAGCGAACAGAAAAAATGGTATGTTGCTAAAAAACAAAAAAATAATATCTTAATTGTCGCTCCAGAAAACCATCCTCTTCTAAAAAATAAATCAGTCACATTAAAATCTCTCCATCTCATAAATCCAAAAGAAAAAATCCTTTCGCATCTAATTGCAAGAATAAGACATTTAGGGCAATTCCACTCTGGTAAATTAAAAAAGCAAAACAATAAATATATTTTCACATTCTCCAAGCCCGTAGAAGCCATAGCTGAAGGACAATCTATTGTCCTCTATCACAAATCCCAAGTCATCGGTGGCGGAGAAATCTCTAAAGTTAAATAAAATAAGACTTAAATATCCCTCACCACTACAATAATCATGGATTTCAACAAAGTAATAGAAGCAAGACGTTCAATAAGAAGCTTCAAAAGCAAAAAGGCAGATTGGAAGCATGTCTTATTAGCTATAGAATCCGCTCTTCACGCACCAATGGCTGGAAACAATAATCCATTAAAATTCATAATCGTAGAAAATCCAGAGACTATAAAGAAAATAGCAAAGTTTTCCGAACAAAGCTGGATTTCTCAGGCAGGAATAGTAGTAGTAATTTGTTCAGACAACACAGTGCTGGAAAAATTATACGGCGACAGAGGAAAGATATACTGCCGTCAGCAAGCAGGAGCAGCCATAGAAAATTTCTTATTGAAAATAACAGATGCAGGACTTGCAGCCTGTTGGATTGGCGCTTTCACCGATGAACTTGTAGAACAACTATTAAGAATCCCTGAACATATGAGAATAGAAGCCATAATTCCAGTAGGATACGCAGCAGAAAAACCATCTTATAAAAGAAAACATTCCTTGGAAAATGCAATTTTCTGGGAAGAATATTTGATAAGCAAACGCCCAACCATTTTCCCTGAAAGCAAAATTGGCAGAAATCCACCTACAGGCTGAAAATAACTCTTCAGCAACATAAATCTTTATTATCCGAAGATTCGAAGTTTCTTTAGAAACGAGAACTAGAGAAAGCTTAAGCTTTCTCTAAATTTGCCAATCGAGGATTAAAGATTTATCACATAAATCTTTATATAATAATTCTCGCTGAAATCAACATGCAGACACTTCAGAACCTAGTTCAAGAAAAACACACAAAAATAGATAAACAAACAGCAGAAAAAAAAGAAGCTGTGAATTACCTTGCTAACTATACAAATGCTAATTTTCAGCAACTCCTGAATGTCTTTAATGAAGTGACTGCAAGAAGAGATGCAATTCCTTTTATGACTCATGAAGAAAGAACAGCTGCCAGAGAAAAAGCATATCTTGAGAAAGTTAAGGCCAAAAAATGGCTTGCTGTCTTCGAGGATGAAGAGTCAGACCCACAAGATATTAGAGATCATCTCAGCGAGCTTTCCATTCCATCAAACACACCAGCAGAAAAACTTCTGGAAGCAGTTTATGATTTGACAAGAAAACTTATTCTCGGCCTTAAAGAATATGAAATTGGCCACCATATGTTGGCTGGAATGACTCTCGAAAAACAGGAGCTTGCAAGAACACACTTCTTCCAGCGCCCTGAAGTCAAAATGGGATTAGTAACATTGTATGGCAATGGCAACAATCCTGCAATCAATACCACTCCTGCAGGCAGAGAAGTCTATGAAAACAGCAGATTAGCGCTTGATTTGTAATTATTTATTGATAAATTTTTATTAACCTATCTAAAACCCTTAATACCCAAATCTTCTCTCGTAATTTTTATGATCCATCCACTCAAGAATAATAGATAGCACGCAAACTTCTCCATGAGCTACAGAGTAAATCAATCTCCATCCAGTAGGCAAATCATATTTCCATAGGTTATCAATGCCATACTTTTGAATATAATCTTTAGGAATAAGATTTTTAGTAATTTGAATCCCACAAAAAGCATTATTTTCCAAATCATCTAACGCCCTATTTATCCATTCATAGAGTTTCTTATATTCCGTCTTAGAATCTTTAAGTTTATCAAAACTATATTTTACTTTTTCTTCTGCAAATTTAATCCTTGATTTCATCTTGATAATTCAGGTTTATTCAAATATTTTCTTACCAATTCAGGATTCCAAATCCAAGCTATCTTTTCTTCTTTATCCATAGCTATTTTTCCAGAATATAAAAGATAATCAATTATCACACAAAAAGTCTGATAAATCATTTTCTTAGGAAGTGCTTCCCATAGTGCTTTCTTCTTATACGTTCCAGAATTTGCTCTGATAAATTCTTCTACCATTAGCACAGTTTCCAAATTAGGATAATGAATCATGCTCTTTCTTGTTTGAAATCCTCCTTCCTGCATAGTTATACATATTTGTATAACTATATAAATTTTGTGTTTTTTATTAACTTATCTAAATAAAATCCTACTGCCCATCTTTATGGTAAAAATCTAAGAAAAATAATATATCTTTAGTTTTATCATAAATGTAAACAAGCCTAAAAGGCGGCGCGTATACTTCTCTTGTGCCTCTTCTATCAAATCTCATCGGCTTTCCAACCACAGGATTATTAATAATTTTAATAACTAATTTTTCTATTCTATCTAAATAACTCTTGTCTAATTTCTTCAGTCTACCGATAAATGCCTCAGTTCTGATAACCTCTTTAACCATTATATTTACTTAAGGCTTCTAATTTCCTTAAGAAATTTATCAGGAGACATTCTCTTAAACTTGCCTGCTCCTATTTCCTTCCAAGCATTTTCAGCCCTTCTAGCAACCTCCAAATCTTCTTCTATATTTTTATCAAATTTATCTGCTTTTTTTAGAATAATCTGGTCATTATTTCTGATTACAACTATTTTATCTCCTTCCCGCATATCTCTCCTGAGCTCTGCTGGAATAACAACCTGCCCCTTGGAGCTCATCTTTGTTATGTCTATTTGACTCATAGTAAGACTATTCTTACCTAATATATAAATCTTATGTTTTTAACCTATCTAAAACCCTCAAAACCCCGCAAACTTCTCATCAAATAGGTGACTACAAAATAGAACAGAATTCCCTTACCATTACATTTTTACCTAAAAAGCTATATTTGAGCAATTTGTAATGGTAATAGATTTATGAGAATTACGAAGATAAAAACAGCCGCTTACCCTTTAAAATGCAATTCCTAAAATTAAAGGGTAAGTTTGGGTGACTACAAAATCAAGAAGCGTAGTCACCTAAGACTACAATGAAGAATCGGCGTGATTTTCTGTCAAGCTTCTTGATATTATGAAACCCAAACCAATACTTACCCTTTAAAATACAATTTATAAAATTAAAGGGTAAGATTTATAAACCTGCAATTATTGAATAAATCATGGTTTACATATACAAGAAGCCAATAGGAAATAAAAATTATTATTACCTGCGTGCTTCGGAAAAGAAAGGAAAGAAATTTGTCACAAAAGATATAGCCTACTTAGGCAGTACCATAGACGAAGTTAAATCAAATATAGACAAGCTGGCAAAATACAAAGAGCAGATTAGAAAATCGTATAAAGTCATTAACTTGCTCTTGGAATCCAATCATTTTCTCGAAAAAGCCAAACAGATGAAATTAAAAAAAGATTCGTTTCTCAAAAATCAAACAGATGAAGTTGAAGCCTGTAAAATACATTATAATGAAGTTTTTAATAAAAAAGATGAACTGACAAAAAAAGAAATTCTAAAGAATTTTATTATAGAATTCTCGTATAATACTGCATCAATTGAAGGAAATACCATAAATCTTGATGAAGCCAGAAATTTATTAAATGAAAATCTTACTCCAAAAGATAAGACTTTAAGAGAAATTTATGATTTACAAAATACTGAAAAAGTATTTTTTAATATGATTAATACAAAATTGAAAGAAGAAATTAATCATAATTTGATAATCAATATCCACGATAATCTGCTTGAGAATATTGATGAGAGAAAAGGATACAGAACAGCAGACATTAGAGTATTAAGAAGCAATTTTGATGCAAGTCCTGGTAAATATGTTAAAACTGATATGGATTTATTATTAAAATGGTATGATGAAAACAAGAATATGCATCCTCTTGCTCTTGCACTAATTTTTCAGCACAAATTTGAGAAAATTCATCCATTTATGGACGGAAACGGCAGAACTGGCAGGATGATAATGAATTTGATTCTGTTAAAAAATAAAATGCCTCCGATAATTATTCATAAAAAAACCAGAAAAGAATATCTTGAGGTAATGAGAAAGGCAGATGAGTGCAATTTATGGAAAATCGAAGAAAATTATGCTGATTTAATTAATTATGGAATAAACGAATTCCTTGACTATTGGAATATGTTTCTTTAAGTTATAATTCTTTAAAACCACATAAAGAAAAAAAAGCGTAGAAGAAAAAAAGAAAAAATAAATTATCTTCCCGCCATCAAGCCTTATCTAAAGACTTCTATTCCTAAATCAGACATTTCAGATTGCATAGCTTTGCTTGCTTCTTCTCTTCTAGCGCGCTTTCCAAGAACATAAGGCGATTTGACACCAGTCATGATTGTTATAACCCTGACTTTGTTGGCAAATTCCTTGTTGACTCTTGCTCCGATAATAACCTGTGCCTCTTGACTGATATTTTCAGTTACGAGTTCTCCGACTCCAGCGAATTCTTCAAGCTTGAAATCAGGTCCGCAAGTTATGTGGATTAAAGCTCCTGTAGCACCTCTGTAATCTACGTCCAAAAGTGGATGAGTCAAAGCCTGCTTTACAGCCTCTTCAACTCTGGCAGTTGTATCAGATTCTCCGACACCAATAACTGCAACATCCCCATTCTTCATGACAGCAGAAACGTCCGCATAGTCCAAGTTAATCAATGATGGCAAAGTAATAGTTTCCACTATACCTTTAATCATTGTACTTACTAATTCGTTCGCAACTGCAAATGCCTGCTCCATAGGCAAGTTACCAGCTATATCAACCAGTCTATTGTTATCAATAACAACTGCTGTGTCGACAACCTCTGTTAATTCCTGCAACCCAAATTCGGCTTTTTCGTGTCTTGCTTTTTCGCACTCGAAAGGCATTGTAACAACTCCTATTACGACTGCTCCCGATTCTTTAGCTAACTGCGCAACAACCGGCGCACTTCCTGTGCCTGTTCCTCCGCCAAGTCCAGCCAAAACGAAAACCATATCAGCACCGCTTACAGCTTTCTTCAATTCTGATAGTGACTCTTTCGCAGCTTCTCTTCCCTTGTTAGGATGTCCGCCGCAGCCAAGTCCTCTGGTAAGTTCTTTACCAATCAAAACTTTCTCGTCAGCTTTAGTAATGCTAAGATGCAATGCGTCAGTATTAATACCATAAATTGTAGCTCCAGAAATTCCCTTATTGAAAAGCCACGTGATAGTATTGCAACCTGCGCCTCCGCAACCAACTACTTTGATGCTAGCCTTTCCAGCTTTCAATTCATCGAAATTGATGCTGTGCGTGGCTGCATTCTGTATAGCCTCTTTTGCAAAATCCAGTACCATTTATTTATACCTCCTTTCAATTTTATAATAGAATTACTATTCCATTGTTTAAATATTTGTCTGTGCTATGAATATAACAAAAATATCTCCATTGTAACACATAAAACCTTATTAAATCAAAATAAAAACAACTTTAGGATGAAAGGATTTGATCCATATACAATTGTCGGAATAATAATTGCTATAACCTTGGCTATTTTCTCACCAAGTGTGCCTAAAATAAATTCATCAGGAAGCATAATTATATGGTTAGTGACATTCATAATATTAGTGTTAGTTGTAATTTTAATTAATCTCTATCTTAATTCTAACACAGAAAGAAACATAATAAAAAGAAAAATAGACGAAATAGAAAAACACAATAAGAAATTAATTGAAGAAATTGCCTTTTTAAAAGAAAGATTTAAAACATTAACTGACTTAACAGAAGTAAGAACTGAAATTAAATTTATTAAAAATAAACTAAAAATATGAGTAAACATGACGATTCTGCTGAAACATTAATTCAAATAATAAAAGTTATAGCAATAGCAATAATTGGATTTATATTAATAAAAGCCCTCTTACAAGCTGTATAATAATCAAATCCTATTCAAAATCATTGCATTTATTCCGCTCTTCCTGCAGATTTCAACAAATTTTTTTGCGTCTTCTTCACTTCCTACAACTCCCGAGCCGTAATGCATTGGTACTGCAAGAGAAGGCTTAATCATTTCAGCAGCGTCAGCAGCCTCTTCAGCAGTCATTACAAACTGTCCTGAAACAGGAAGCAACGCAATAAGTTCGGTTCCTTTTCCAGCATATCCAGTAAGATTATTCATCTCTGAAATCTTATCAGTATCTCCCGCATGATAAATAACAACATTTGGAAACTTCAAAAGATAACCAACCCATCCTTCTTTTTTAGGATGAAATTCTTTTTCAACATTGTAAGCATGAACTGTTTCTATTTTTACATGCCCAAAACTAAATTCATCTTTTATATTCATCACTTGCATCTCAACATCTTTGACTCTTGTTACCTTGCTCTGCGCATCAGGAGGCACAACGACAATTGTTCCTTTTTTAGCAAGCAATTCAATATCTTTGATACTGCAATGGTCATAATGTCCGTGAGTTATTAAAATTAAATCTACCTTCTCAATGCCTTGAGACACATTGTAAGGGTCTATAGCTATCCTATTCCCGCCACCATTAGTAATAAGAAATCCTGAATGCCCTAAATATTCAAGTTTTATCCCGCCAACTTCCATTTTTTGAAAAGCCCTTTAAGGGTTTTAAAGTTAATTGTATCTAAAATTATGCTTATTTCATCCCTTCAATTTCCTTAGCTATACTCGAAGCAACACTTTGCGAGAGCTAGCGAATCATCTCTATCTGATTCGCTATGGAAAGCATCTTCCCATCTTCTCCCTTAGCACACATAATCTGCATGCCAACAGGAATGCCTTTTATCTTTCCAGCAGGAATACTTACTGCACAAATCTCTGCAAGATTTGCTGGAATAGTTAAAGCATCGTAGGCATAAACTTCCTCAACAGCCATTTCCTTTCCTATTTCCCAAGGCAATCCCGGACAAGTTGGTAAAATAATACAATCAACTTCTTTGAAAACTTTTTCAAATTCTCCTTTTATCAATTCTTTTACTTCAAGTGCTTTATTATAATAACGCCCACCGAATTCTGCTTTCGTAATTTCTTTGCCCCCTAAAATTCTTCTTAAAACTTCTTCCCCGCATGAATCTTCAATTTTCTTTCCATATCTCCTTCCGTCAAATCTTCTTGTTGCAGAAAAGAATTCAGTATAGCACAGAGGATAATATGTCTGCACCGCCAAATCAATATGTTTTATTTCAATTTCTTTCGTATCCCATTTAAATTTCTTCTTTATCTCTTCAACTTTTCCATCAACAATTTTCTGAATTTCCTTATCAACTCCATTGACTTTCAAAACTCCAATTTTCAGATTTTTAACTTTGTCCAATTTCACCGCAGAAGAATCGACGCTCCTTGTATCTCTCTCATCTTTTCCCATTATAACATCTAAAACTCTAACTGCATCCGAAACATTTCGGGCAAAAGGTCCAATCTGATCCAAGCTCATTGATAAATCAATCAAGCCATATCTTGAAACTAATCCGTAACTTGGTTTCACTCCAACAATTCCGCAATGAGAAGCAGGATTTCTTATGCTTCCTCCAGTATCCGAGCCAAGAGAAACATCACAAAAACCCGCAGCAACCGAAGCCGCACTCCCCGAACTGCTTCCTCCAGTTATCAATCCGCGTGCATTAGGATTCTCTGTCGCCCCAAACGCACTTGTTTCCCCGCTACTTCCACAAGCGAATTCGTCACAATTGGTAATTCCAATAATCAATCCATCTTCAGCCTTAATCTTTTCAATAACCGTAGCGTCAAAAGTCCCTTTGTAATCTTCAAGTGTCTTTGATGCACACGAGATAGGCATCCCCTTAACATTTATGTTGCTCTTAATTCCAAAAACCAAACCATAAAGCTTCCCTTTTTTGCTCTTTGCATCAATAGCCCGTGCCTCTTCTAAAGCATTTGGATTAATAAAAAGAAATGAATTAATTCTTTCGTCATTTTTCTCTATCTTATCAAGATACTGCTTAACCTTCTGTTCAACAACTCCCATCATATCACATCAAGAAAATAACTTATATATTTATCGTTATCTGATTATAAGATGTCTTGGTTTTATTCTATTATAGGAATTTGTAAGAAACTTTAATCTCATCAGAGTTAAAGCTTCAAGATTCTATAAATCTTGACAGTGCTCAATAATCAAAACATCAGGATTCTTGACATTACCACGGAACGAAGTTCTGTGAGTACCTTGGTTTTATTCTATTATAGGAATTTGTAAGAACACTTCAACCATGTAAGTGTTGAAGTTACCAAGAATCTATAGATTCTTGAGGACTTGGTTCTTACCATTCAATTTTGCTAAAAGCCCTTCTCACATAAACTATCTCTTGAAGCTCATAAAATTCCAAAGTATTATTCGCCTGGTCATCAAAATATCTCAGCTGATAATCTTTGTCTGTCTTGGAATCAAAAAGTTCAATAGCCATTTCTTTTGTAGTTCCATGGTCTATCAATATATAATGTGCATCCACTTCATAATCTTTCCCATCAATCTTTATTTTATCTCCTTTTTTTACCTTTTGAATTGGCTTTGAATCTTTAACAATTACTTTCTTTTCAACTATTTCATCTTCCTGTTCTTCTTCCAATTCTTCAATTTCTTTTTCCAATTCTTTCTCACTAATTTTTCCTTTTCCGGAAACTTCTTTATCTCGAAGTTTATGGGACGGGGAACTTTTGTTCACTGTATTTGCTGTTTTCTTATTCAATTTTTTAGTTACCATTTCTTTGTCTCCGCAATTATGCAATCTTCATTCTTTGAGTGGGCATTCGCAAACATTCTTTTTCTGAAATCTTCATCACATTCGCTTCCCTGCTCTTCTTTCCTAAATCCTCCAAAATCTTCTTTTAATACTTTTCCTTTGACTTTTACTTTATCCAGAGCCTTGCTAAAGTTATCTAATATCTCTTTAGCTTTTATTCGGACATCTTCCCTTTTCTGTTCATCCATCACAAAATAAGAAATATTCTATTTATAAAACTAATCATACAAATTACAACTTCCCAATCTCATCAATCTTAAATCCTTTTTCAACTCTTTCAGGATATTTTATCACATAAAATGCCCTGTATCTTTCAGGATTATGGTTTTTTTGAGAATCAGATAATAATAAGTCTTCATCTTGTGGGTCTCCAAGAATATGATACTCTACAATTAACCACTGCCTTTGTATATCTATATAATTTCCCCTATATTCCCTTTGAGGTATGAAACTATCAAATTTATCAAATCTGCATTTATCAAATTTCATCATTCGTTCAATAACTGCCAAAATAACTTCATCCCTTTCTCCAGTTCTTATAATATCTAATTGCTCCCAGCTTAAATTATCTTTTACAAATCTTCTGGATTGCAGGCATTTTGCATCAGAAATCATTAATTTTTCTTCTTCAGTCAAAACATCCAATAAAAAATCAAGCGTAGAAATAATCTTCAATTCTTTAACTGAAGAATCTGCCATATAATACTTAAGAATCTCAACCTTATAAACTCTACTTATGTCTAATAAAATAATAACTTAAACAAGACCAAAAACGCTTTTGAATATCTCTATATTATATCTTTTTATCATATCTTTATAAGACAATGAAGTTCTTACAAATTCGTCAACATCTCCAAATACTTTATTATTTAATTGAGATTTTACAAAAGAAGTATAAATTGTTGGAACAGATTGTATTCCTCTCTTAGAAAATTGTAACAATCCTTCTAAAGAATTGTTATGTGGTTCCAAACCTACCAATACACAGGAACCGACATTATTACCAAAAACACATTTTGCGTTTTCTAAAAAATGGCAATAATCTTTGCAAGTAAGACTGCCCTTAAATCCTTTAATATATTCTTTTCTGAATTTTGTATTGACAAGTTCCATGCCTGAATTAAGTCTATCAAGTCCGTGATTCTTAAACTCATTAAAAACTTTAAGAGATTTTTCTTTATTGAAGACTATATCTTTAGGAGGTGCAGAACTCATGAAAACTCTACCTGAATATTTATTAGAACGAATTAAATCTAACACTTTCAAATGTTGTTCTCTTTCCATAAGAGGATCACTCAAACTGCCTGTACAAAGCCAAATAACAGAATAGTCATTTTGTTTGCCCGTCAAAAGATATTCAGATATATACTCTATATTTCTTTCAATTTCAGACTCCTTACTATGAGAAATACCTAAAGACTTTTGAATGACCCAATCATATTCCTTAAAACAAAATTTACAAAAATAATCACAAAAAGAATGAACCCAATCAAAAACAAGAGAATCCCCATTTGCTCTAATTGGACTAAACGAGTAATCTTTATCTCCAACTAAACGATTAAACATTTCTGCATGAACTGCATGAACAGAACTATTAATCTTTGCAGAGAGAGTATTTTTATTGAATAAAAATGGGGAATTTGAATTCAATCGAACCGTAGTGTGTCTTTTTGACTCCCCAATACACAATTCAAATCTAGGAATTAAAGCAGGAGGATTAATAGAATTAGAAAAGCCGTTATCTATAGAGATACCATTAACCAATACTCCTATTCTAAAATACTCCTCATTTCCAACTATATCAATCTCTTTAGACGAAATAATTTTTTCAGCCACCTTATTATTTGAATCTTTAAATAATCTTTTCATAGTCTGTAGTAACCTCTGCTAATTTAAATCTTTCTATTGTAATTACTAAATAATGACGCAAGATTAATAATTAAGGAGTCAGTCTGTCTCTATCTCTTGGAAATAGAACTGCTTCTCTTATATTATCAAGTCCAAGAATTACCATTGTCAGTCTTTCCAAGCCCAGTCCCCATCCTGCGTGTGGCGGCGCCCCATATCTGAAAGAATCTATGTATTTCTCAAAATCTTTTGGATTCAGTCCCTTGACCTTCAATCTTTCTATAAGCAGTTCAGGAATATGAACTCTTTGTCCTCCGGAAGTTATTTCCATTCCCTTGTAGATTGCGTCAAACCCGCAGCTAGAATCCTTGCCCTTTGGCATAATATAGAAAGGTTTTCCGCTTAATGGCCAGTCATGCACAAACACGATTGTATCTGGATAAAGTTCATCCAGCTTCTTCTCAGATTCCCCTGACAAATCATCCGCGCCAACATGAACCTTGTTCTTCTTCATTATCACAGCAGTCTCTGCAAAAGTTAGGTATTTGACTCCAGGAACTTTCAGCTTGACTCCCAATAGTTCCAAATCCTTGCTATTGTCTTCAATTACTTTCTTTATCATGAACTGAACAACTCTTCCAAGGACCTCCATTACAACAAACTCATCTGCAAATGCCTGCTCGTAATCAAACTGCCTTGCTTCATTCAGATGCCTTATTGTATTATGCTTTTCAGCTCTCCATACCGTGAAAACAGCAAAAACCTTTTCAATAGAACAAGCAAGCATTTGTTTATACAATTGGCAGCTCTGGCTCAAAAATGCTTTCTTCTCAAAATACTTGACAGGAAATAGTTCAGTTCCACCCTCACTGCTGCTTCCGATAACTGCAGGAAATATTGCTTCAATTGCTCTCTCCTTTGCCATGAATTCTCTATAAGATTGAAGCAAAGTATTCTGTATTTTGAATATCGCCTGTGTCTTTCTTCTATGCAAATCCAAAAACCTGTAATCCAACCTTTTTGGCAATTCAGTCTTTGAAAAATCAGAAGTGTCAATAGGCAAAGGCTGCTCTGCCAACCCCAATACTTCAAAGCTTGAAGGCAAAATCTCTCTTCCTCCAGAAGCCTTGTCGCTCTTTTTAATAGTCCCATAAACAACAACTGCGCTCTCTCTTGTTACCTTTCCCATCGCCTCAAATACTTTTGTATCAGTCTCGGCTTTTATTCCAGTAACTTGAATCTCCCCGCTAATATCTCTAATAACTAAAAACCTTAACTTTCCCAGATCCCTTATATCATAAAGCCATCCAACTATCGCTGCCTTTTTGCCATCGTCCTTGGCAGTAATATCTCCAATATACTTTCTCTCCTTGTTTAACTTCTGCAAATCCATATCTCTTCAAGAAAACCGTCATTTTTAACCTTTTTCGTTCTGCAAATTTCTTCTAACAAGAGGCAGTAATTTATGCCTGCAATCTAAAAGAATTACATTTTGCCCGCAAGATGAATGTGCCGGAGTAAAATTAGCATATGAAATATTATATTCTTTAGTAACTGATTTTCCATCCAAATCATAAAAAGCTAAAGAATAGTTTTCTAAATTTTCTTCTTCTAATCTATTAGATAACGCTTCAAAATCAGTATTTTCTGGAAGAGGAATTCTGCTACTTTCTTGAAAAATAAAAAGGGGATAAAATATTTTATTCTTATTATTTGCAGCTATAACAAAAATTGGATTCCTGTCCCCATAATTTTGTCCATCCCAATAATTGAAAAGATGCCTTTTTTGATTTAGTAATTCCAAATCCGCTCCAGAAGGAAATAAAGTCCCTTCTGGATGAGTATGAACAAAAATTAATCCTTGGCTCTCTTTGGTTGAAAAACCTTTTTCTCTTCTTATTCTATGATTTTCGCTTTTAGGATATTCAAATCGAGTAGTCATTCTCCTTTCCACATTTTCTTTCTCTTTCGCCTTTAGAATTGATGGAGCATCTTCTGGCAAATCAAAATCAATGGAATGTCCAACACTTCTTTCATCTCCGATGGTTATGTAGTCAGGATAAATAATAGTATCTGCCTCAGAAGAATAATATGCATCAAATCCTGCTTCCATCCAACTCTCAGAAGTAAAATTTGTTATTGCTTCCAACCCTGAAAGAAATGCCTGGCTGTTTAATTCTTTCTTTAATCTTCTAATTCCAAATGTCTTACTTTTATCCATAAAAATATAGAAAAAATTAGTTATATAAAGCTTTCTATAAGTTACTACCAAATAGTTACTAATAAATTAGTAATACAAACTATTTTAAACCTCTCCATTAAACTTTATTTATGACTCCCAATTTTTCATTTGAAATAACTCACCAAGACAAAAAAACAAATGCCCGTGTAGGAATAATCAAAACCCGCTCAGGGAATATAGAAACTCCCTACTTAGTCCCGATAGCCACGCGAGCCGAAATAATATCTCTTTCAAAAGAAGATATAAGTGCCATATCTCCACAGGCAATTTTAGCAAATACTTACCACCTTCACTTTCTTTCTCCAGGAGATAAAGAGATAAAAAAACTAGGAGGTTTGCATAAATTTATGAATTTTAGCAAGCCAATCTTCACAGACTCAGGCGGTTTTCAAGCACTCTCATTAGGATTTGGAAGAACAACAAGATTAAGAAAAATCGGCTTCTTCCCTGGAAAAAATGAAATAAAAACAGATAATAAAGAAAAAACATTTGTAACCCTAAAAGATGATGGAATCTTATTCAAATCAGTTTATGATGAAACAGAAAAATTCATGGGCCCAAAAGAATCTATGCAAATTCAAAGCAATCTCGGCTCTGAAATAATAATGGCTTTTGACCAGTGTAATCCTCCAGGACAAACTGAGGAAGAAACAAAAAAATCTATGGAAATCTCCCATAAATGGGAATTAGAAAGCTTAAAGCATAAAAATCCCGAACAGGCATTATATGGAATAATCCATGGAGGAGCATATCCAAATCTAAGAGTAGAATCCTGCAAATTTATTTCATCTCTCTCCTTTGAAGGAATAGCAATTGGAGGTTCTCTGGGAAAAACAAAAAAAGAAATGTATTTTCTTCTTGATGGAATAATTTCAAATCTAAAAGAAGCAGATAAAAAACCAAGGCATATGCTCGGCATTGGCTGGGTAGACGATTTATTCGAATGCGTTGAGCGTGGTATGGATACTTTTGACTGTGTTCATACCACAAGATTAGCCCGTCACGGGGGTTTGTATATAAGTCCAAAAGAGGAAGGAAATCAAAAAAATAAATATCACATAAAAATAAGAAAAATAAAACACGCATCAGAAAACAAGCCAATAGATTCTTGGTGTGATTGTTCAACCTGCAAAAGCTATTCAAGAAAGGATTTGCATAATTTATGTAGGATAAAAAATCCTCAATATGCCAAACTGGCTACAATCCATAATATCTCATTTATGGAGAAACTAATGAAAGAAATAAGAGATTCCATAAAAGAAAATCGTTTCCAAGAACTAAAAAGCTATTGGCTTCAGAAATAAAACCCTATATCATTATCATTATCATTATCATTATCATTATCTTAATCCGATTAACAATTCAATTATTAAAGTCCTTGACCATATTATCCCGGCCCGATAGCCGTTTATTTTATTAATTATTTTCTAAATGCCATTAATCAAAAAAACGATGCGCACCTTGCCTTAAAAGGCAAGGTTTGAGAAAGCGCTCGTTTTTTGGATGCTCACGAACGCCTCGGCTTAAAAGCCGAGGTTTGAACGTTCGAGACATCAACAATATTATCTATAATCTCCTAACCTCATTATCATCTATACCAATAACATTTACAATTAATCCTAACTTAAATATCTGTTTGTATTATTAACTATTTTCATCAATCTTCAACTAATCTATTAAGAACATTCAAAACCCTGTGTTTTGAATTGGACTGAGAAAACTTAATCTTCAACAAGTTTTCTCAGGATCTCCATCGCTTTTTTCGCATCAATCTTTCCTTTCAGCTTTGCCATAACCAATCCCATATAAGCATTCGCTCTCAATCCAGGCTTTGATTTAACAATCGCCCGTATTTCTCTTTCTACTTCATCATCATTTATTCTTTCAATCTTCAATGCATTTTCCACGCTCTCTCCAGAAGCTATTTTTATTAATACCAATCTAACATCTCCCTCATTAATTTTCTTCTCTCTCAATGCTTCAAGCACCCTTTCAAAAGTTCTTTCACTTAATATGTCTCTGATTTCTTCCTCGTTCTTCTTTACCTTATTCGCAATCTCATTTCTCCATAAAACTATCATCTTGGCGATAAGATTAGCGTCTTTATCATAAACTTTCATTAAAGTATTAAATTCGTCAATCTCTCCAATAACCAAATCTATCAATTCAGCAGAAACTCCTTTTTTCTTCAATTCATCTCTCAGTTCGCTCTTCAATTTAGGCAGATGCTTCTTCATTTCATCAATCTTGCCTTTTGAAATATAAAGCAGAGGCAAATCAGTTTCAGGATACATTCTCGCCTTTCCAGGAATCGGACGATTAAACTTAGTTTTCCCATCAGGCAATGCTCCCCTTACTTCTCCCTTAATTTTTTTATTTTTTATATCTTCAAGCTGTCTTTGTATTTCCAAATCCGCAGTCTTAATCATCATCTTTGGCTCTTGAAATCCTTTAATTTCAACTCTGTCATGCCCTTTTATTGAAATATTCAAATCTTGCCTTATTGTTCCAATTCCTCTCTTAACTTTACAAGCCCTTATTATTTCTCCAATTTTCAATGCAGTTTCTTTAATCTGTTCAGGATTGTTCATATCTGGCGCAGTTGCAATTTCAATTAGCGGTATTCCCAATCTGTCAAGATTATAAGTCGTACTTTTATCATTCTCATTTACAAGTCTTCCTGAATCTTCTTCAAGAGCAATGCTGTCTATTCTTACTTTTCCAAATGAAGTTTCCAAAAAGCCATCATGTGCAATAAGCACAGTTCTCTGAAATCCTGCAGTATTGCTCCCATCAATTACTGTCTTTCTCATGATTTGTGAATTTTGGTAAATCTCGCAATTAAGAAGCAAAGCAATTTTCAATACTTCATCAAGAGCTAAACTATTCAATAGATGCGGAGGCTCTTCGTCCAAATCAACAAGACATACATTATCTCTATACCCTTGATAAATAAATTCCTTTCCAAGCGACGCCTCATATTCCACAGCAACATCCACTTCTCCGCTCTCCCCTGCAACTCTATGCAGTCTTCTTTTTACAATAAATTCAGGCTCTCCGCTCTGCAGATATGTTGGGCATTTGCAGAATAATTTCCCCCCAACATCTAATTGCTGATGTATTTCCAATCCAGCTTTCAGCCCAAATTTCTCATAATTTAATTTTTCTCCACCCATTAAAAAAACAGATAATTGAAATATTTAAGGTTATTTATTTCTTAGGCAATGTTTTGCAGAAATCAACAAGATAAGGAGGATAAGTCAGAGTCGTGAGATTTTCACGTTCATTCAAATAAGACAGTTTCTTTATGTTTTGCCTTGATTTTTCAACAACCAAATCTACAAATAAATCCGAAGTAGTCTGCTCACCACGAGGCTGGAAACAATTTGTATCATCCACAATTATAGAAGCATGTTTATCAACTTGTGAAATATATTCAGATTTTTGTCCCCTTACACCATTATTTTCACTTGCCCTTAATTCAATAGGGTAATCTATGCCTAAAAGAGTAGGATTGTCTTCACAAATAAGACTTTTTAAGCCAAAATTATAATCGAAAAAGTTCAAGCTGCACAAACAATTGTCACTGCCTTGCCCATAAGAAACTCGAGTATTATGAACTGGTTTTAACTTTGTTCTTGAATATCTCCCTTCAGAATCACTCCAAAACCTTACAAAATGATAATCAAGATTTGAATTTTTATTTAGAAATTCTCTTCTTATGGCCCTATCAAAATCCTCTATAAATTCTTTGATGAACTGCCTACTCGAACTTCCAGTTATTGCAGTGTCTATAGTAAATAAGCTTCCTCTCCCTTTCTTATTCGCAAGCCTTGCAGCATTCTCAGCAAGAGCGTATATAAGATATTTTTTGTTTCTTAAAAAATCAGAAGTCGGAACAAGAAATGTAGCAGGGTCCTTATTCAGATACTCTCTTGCAAGAGCACGAACTACTCTATATGGAGGAAATCCTCCTCTTAAAAGGCATACAACTTTATCAGGATTTTTCTTGGAAAATACATTAAGAGCACCCAAACAGGCAAGGCTATAAGAATCCAAGTCAAATCCACTTATTCTTACACTTTCTTCTAAATTGTCCATAAATATCCACTTAGAAATTCATATTTAAACCTTTCCAATTGTAACTCCTAAAAAGTTACAAGAAAACCCTTCTTTAAGTTAAAGTATACTTTCCTTTCAAAGGAGTATTATATACAATGAAGCCTTTTCCTCTTACAATGTCTGCTTCCATAACCATTCTCTTTATATCGACGCCCCTTAATTTTATAATTTCTAAAGCCCTGCCTCTCTTTCCAGTATTATAAAAGACATTATATATAGATATAATTCCATCAGACAAAAAGCTGACTGCCTCTCCTTCTTCAACGAATACTCCACCTATATGCGTAGGATTAGCAGTTTCCCTGATTAAAAATGATGTAATTTTATGGCTTTCAAGATATCTGAAAAGCTGTTCCATATAAATTCTGAATCTGCTTCCTTCTCCTGAAAATGCAGAAGATATACTTGACAAAGAATCAACAAGGACTATATCAGGCTCAAAATCTTTTGGAATTAAAATTGGCTGAACGTCAATAAGCAATTCTTTCTTTGCTTCAGAAAGCAGAGCTTCTACGCTTCTTGCGATATCTAAAGCGTTAAATCTTCTTATCATAAGCAAACCTTTCTTTTCATATTGCTCTGAATCCCATCCAAAATTTTTCATGTGACTTCTTAATCTAAATTCAGGCTCCTCAAAACTCATATAAAGAACTTTCTTTCCTTTTTTGCACGCATTAAATGCTAAGTTCAAACAAAAAACAGTTTTTCCACTTCCAGGCCCCCCTTCAACAAGAGTAGTCATTCCTGTAGGAAAACCCCCATCAACTAAATAATCAAAACCCTGAATTCCCGTTAAAAATGGTGCTTCTTTATCTTTCACACTTTCCGCTCTTTTTTTCTTAATTTTAACCTTATTTTTTACATGCCTGATTATCTTTTTAAAATATTTTTTTTTCATTTTAATAATATCCCATAAGTTTAAATGTCCAAGCAAAAGCCTGTAAAATTGATAATCCTATTGCAACATTAAATTTCTTTTTTGCTAATAAAATCGCAATTACGAAAATATTAATTATTGATAAAACAATCAATATTATATCTTCTATCATATTAACCACCTTGAGATTATAGCAATAGCAAATGGCACACCGCCCATAATTACTCCACCAATCCATAATAAATTTTGATTATTAAGTGCGATGCCCAAACCTAAAAAAAATGCTGCTAATGTCCCGAATGCGATTACTGAAACTCCGGTAATTATTCTTAATTGAGCTTTTGAATCTTTTATTATATTTTTTACCATCTTTTTTTACTCTATCTTTTAGTACTTCTACCTTTAAAAACTCTATCTTTTTTTCCTGAAAAAATTGTTTCTGCAACTTGTACATGCTCGTCAAACATTCTATTTATTTTTCCTTCTCTTGATATAATAATCAACAATATTAAAATAGTCAAGCCAAAAATTGAAATAGACAAAATAGATAAATAACCGCCAATTTCCTCTTCAATAACAATTGCATTTCCCGTAAGATTAAGTTTTACACTGACAAATAAAGCAAACATTAAAAACGAGCCAAGCAAAAGAAACTTTTTCACTCTTCCTTTTTCTCTTAAGTATTCAAAAAACTCCTTTTTTTCTTTCATACTCAATGCCTGAACAACATGAGTATTTATCATGGCAATAACTTTTCCATCTCGTATAGCATTTCTCTGCTCCAATCTTGCTATAGTTTCAGTCGGCCTCCAAGCCTTGCATTCTTTTTTCATCTCCTCCTGCCCCCATTCCTAATTGTTCTCTTTGCCTTAATTTTATTTGCCTTAATTTTCTTT
>JAUXTS010000049.1 GCA_030679115.1 archaeon | reverse complement strand
TTTCGGATATAAAACTGATGTTCAAAGACCTTCTGAATTAGCTAAAAATGCTTTTGTAATTGCTCTAGCAGGCGAGGAAGGAGCAGAGAAACTTGCAAAAATTGCTGAAAATTATAGAAATAATCCTGGAGTCTGGAGTTTTCAAAATGTTGATGAAGAAATTGCTAGGGTGTCTGGCCTGGATGGCGACTACCTCGGCGTCAGGTTGCTTGTCAATGGCTACGACTTCGATGGCGACAACGGCAACAGTGGCTGTGCTTTTGGGGTGTCTCAGACGAGCGCCGAAGGCGCGAAGTCCGCAAAAAAATAAAGCGTCAAGCTTATTAATTCTATATTTTATTCTTTTATGTCTTAGTCAACCTTCTCAATTCAAAAATAAATAAGAGAAGAAACTAGGGCCACAAGCCAGTTAATTAGTGCATCATTTAAATTTATGTTAAGCCATAAAATACAGAGGCGACTTGCGAGAAGCTTCAGTGGCTCTGCTTTTGCAGAGGCTCTTTATAAGAGCGATTAATTGGCTACATAGCTAGGGTGTCTAGCCTGAATGGCAACTACAACGGCAACAGGTTGAATGTCAATGGCAACAACTTCGATGACAACAACAACAATGGCTATGCTTTTGGAATGGCTCTAGGACTAAGACAATTTTATATGAAAACCAATAATAACCTCTATGAAGAAATCTGTTCGATTAACAATTTGATTCTTGCTTGGAGAAAAGCAAGAAAGCATAAGACTAAGAAAGATTATGTAAAAGAATTTGAAAAAGATACTTTGGGAAGCCTACTAAAACTTCAAAAGGAGCTTCTTGAACAGACCTACTCGCCCCAACCTCTTGTAACCTTTATCTTACGAGACCCAAAAACTCGAAAGATAAGTAAATCTGCTTTTAGGGATAGAATTATTCATCATGCTATCGTAAATATTATTGAACCTATTTTTGACAAGAGATTTATCTACGACTCTTGTGCTAATAGAATTGGAAAAGGAAATCTTTTTGCCTTGAAAAGATTTGACGAATTTAAAAGAAAAGTAAGTCAAAATAACACAAGAGAATGTTTTGTGTTAAAAGCAGATATTAAGCATTATTTTCAGGAAGTTAATCATGAAGTTTTGTTGAAAATAATTGAAAGAAGAATGAATGATAAAGAAGTTATTTGCTTAATTAAAAAGATTTTGGCTAACTTGGCAGTTAATCGGGGGGGCGAACGCCAAAAAAGTATGCCTTTGGGAAACCTAACCTCTCAATTTTTTGCTAATGTTTACTTAAATGAATTGGATTATTTTATTAAGCATAAACTAAAAGTAAAATATTATCTTCGATATGTTGATGATTTTGTTATTCTACATGAAAATAAAGAACAAATTAAAGAATGGAAAGAGCAGATTGACGAATTTTTAAGAAATTGCTTAAAAATTGAACTTCATCCAGATAAATCAAGAATTATTCTGCTTTCGCAGGGTGTTGATTTTGTAGGCTTTAAAAATTCTTATTATTTCAAGCTTCTTCGTAGGAGAAATGTTAACAATATGAAAAGAAAGGTTGAAATGTTCAAACAAAGCTTACTTACTAAAGAGAAATTTCTTGAAAGCTTTAATGGCTGGAATGCTTATGCCAAATGGGCTAACACCTTCAAGCTAAGAAAAAGGCTACTATCGCTTTCTTCTCAATAACTTTTCCAGCAGGAACTCTAACTTGTTTAATCGATGATACTTACATATCCTTAACCTGCATAAAGCGGATAAATAAATCTGATTTTCACTCGCTTCTTCTCTCAATCTATTGAATGTTTCAGTCTTTATCTTAAGATGTACTGTTGAATTCATTACCATTTAATTTTTCTCTTTATTGTATTCTTTAAGTTTATTCTCTAGCTCTATAACTTTTTTATCTTTCTCTACAAGTTTTTCTTTAGCTTTTATTATCCATTCATTTATCTCTTTTAGTCTCTGAATCACTTCGGCTCCGATATCTTTTTGAATTTCCATAATCGGGTCTTTGAAACTTGATTTATAATAATTATTCTGTTGTAATTTAGAATATTCAAGTAAAATAAATTAGTTCTACTTATAATGCTTTTATGCTACCTTTTTACTTAATAAGGGGGCATAGTCCTATATTCAGCCCCCTCTATCCCTATCTCTCACACATTATTCGGAGGCAGATAAAATCGCTATTTTTGAGAATTTTATCGAAGATGAATGCCTCAAAACACCCACTCGAAAGCGGGTGGCGAAAAATCGGCTTATTTGAGCATTTTTTGCAGTTTTTCGAGCACCCCATTCCGTTGGGTGGAAGGTCCTAGTTTGCTGTACTTTGGCAGAAGAGTTTTATTAGAAACTACAAAAAACCATCGGTTAGGATATTTCATATTCAAGAAATCAACTTTCTCTTGCGTCTGCTTCTTTTTTCCAAGAAGAGTTCCTGTTTCAATCTCTAAAGCGTACATTTTTGATTTATATTTAAAAGTTATATCTGCATCAACAGATTCATGTTCTCTAATCTTATCTACTTCGCCAGTTCTTTTCAGAAGCTCTACAACATTCCAAACTAGAAAAGTATGAGTCTTTGAATGATTGGAGCTAGGGTCTACTAAAAAAGTCATAAGTTTCTTTTCAATAATATCATATTCATTAACTTTTGAATATCCATGTTCAAGTAAAGCAACTACTTGTTTCTCACTTAAATTATCTCTTTTAAAAACAGGATGTTCATAAGCTTTAAGCCGATTCAGCATTTCTCTTTTCTTATCCTCTTCTGCAAGTTGTTTTAAATAGATTCTTTTATCCAGCTCTTCAATTTCTCTTTTCCTCAAATATTCTTCTTGTTCATATTCAGCAATCTTTATCTTATGCTCCTCTTTTTCAATTGCTCTTCTTGTTTGAGTTAATAATGCTCTTAAATCAGAGCTAAACTCTTTAAGCTCTTTATATTCTATAGAAAGGTCATGTAATCTTCTTGCTTCAGAAGCAAAATCTCTTAATTCAGAATACTTTAGCTCTTCTAATTTAGTTTTAAGCACACTCGAGATTTTGGATTCTATATTTTCAACTATATTCTCACGACTTCTTCGTTCTTCTAGATACTCTTTAATCTTTAGGACAATTCGAGTATAAAGATAAATTACAAATAAAATCCCTATAATCTCCAAGCAAAGAAATAGAAAAGAGATTACTTTGGGCGTAAAAAAAGAAATAAATTTATTCACGACTTGTTTAGTAAACTCTACTATTGGAATGACAATATAGACATAAAAAAGGATGCTCATGAGTATCCAAAAGATTATCGGACCCCAAATATCCAAAGAATTACTAGAAGTTTGAGATTCTACAGAATTACCCCTTGAGCTTTTATTTGCTCTAGAAGCTTTCCTACTTCTACAAACTGAATCTGCATCACATTCATCTGTTCTTGCATAATCTCCTTTTCTTTTTCAGACCTTTCCAGCCGTTTTTCCATCTCCCCTTTAGTTACATCAATCAACATATCATCTTCGTTTATTGTATCTTTCATACCGAGCAATTCAGAGTAATAATGAATTTTATCGCTTTTCTTCCATCCAAATCTATACTTTAATGCACTTTCACTTTTATAACGAGGAAGCCAGTAACAAGATGCGCAATGCCTAAAATCATACATTGTCAGCTGAGAATAATTTTCTCTTGCTAAACTTTCACCATCACCTAAAATTCTCTTTGCTAATCTCTTAAGATATCGATTTGTAACTGGTGGACAAATCTTAAATAAATAGTCCTGAGCCTGCAATCCTTTTTCTCTAATATAATCCTTAATCAAGCCAGAGCAAAGCATAAGTTTTATTCTTCTGCCAAAAGTTTTACTGATTTCTTGCCTAATGTTTAATTCTTTACAATCATTTTGTAAATCAGCAACTCGAATATTCATTAATTCTGTTGGTGCTCTAATTCCAGTATCAAATAAAAACCAGATTAAAACTTTGTATTCATATTTTGCCCTATCTGCTAGCAGTTTTACCTGATTTTCTGTTAAGTAAACCCATTTCGGCTTTTCTCCTGTTGTATCTAAATCCATCGTAATATCTTCTATTCCGATACCTTTCTTTTTGTTTACTTTTTGATGCCAATGCCAGAATGCTTTAAAATCTCGAGCATAATCTTTTGCTGATTGATACAAATTTCCATCATGTTTTTTAATAACGCCCGTTCTTAATTCTGTAAAAAGATTATGTAACTGTTGTTCATCAACTTTTGTTAAATCATCTAAATTTAAACGCTGTTCAAACATTTTCATAAGGAAGGCTATGCGAATTTTAAGGGTGTAAAGCCTTGTGTAGCTTCGTGGACCCTTTTTCATCAGGGAGGCTACATTTAACCCATTCTCCATATCAGACAGGTAACTCTTAAGGATTAGTCCATTTTGCGGTGAAAGACCCTTGATACCTTCTGCGGATTGTTCTTTCCATCGCAAAAATCTTTCTTTGTGTTTGTATGGGTCTATTTTAGTTTCTACCATTTTCATTGGATATGCTACTATTAAATAATTGTCGAGAACCAAAGGATACTTTCGAAGGTATCCTTTCGAGTCTATAGCAAAGGACGCCCCTAATGTCTGCGCCTTTGCTAGATAGAAAAAGATTATCTTTTTCTATATCGATGGCTTTTGCTAGGTTTTTCGTATTCATAGTTTTTTCAAACTAAAATCAAATCACATCAAGATGCCATAAGAATATAATGCGGGGAACAGGGATCGAACCTGTGTAGCACTAAGCACTTGGTCCTAAGCCAAGTCCGTTTGACCGCTCCGGCATCCCCGCATGTAAAATCTAATAAATGACTCTATAAAAAGATAACTATGCCCATCTTAAGTTTGGGCTTAGTAATTTTAGCAACTTTAGATTTACCTTTTTTATCCATAATATTAGCTACTTCAATAGATAAAAGAACACTCTTTAAATTTCCACCACGAACCCTAAGAACCTTTACCTTTTTTTCTCTAAGTTTAACTATTCTCGGTATTCCTGGAAGTTCATACTTTTTTGATTTTCTATTTGCATGATATCTTCCACCTGTAATCTTTCTTCCTTTATTCATAAAAATTTGATTTCAAGTGGATTTAAATACCTTTCCCCTGAAAGATATTTAAATTATTATTAATGCTAAACCAAAAATTACTAAGCCCAAACTTAAGATGGGCATAGTTATCTTTTTATAGAGTCATTT
>JAUXTS010000029.1 GCA_030679115.1 archaeon | reverse complement strand
AGATATTAATTAAATTTTAACCTAAAACCTAAATGAAAAATATAAAATTTTTGGTTTCACTTGCTGCAGTACTGGTACTTTCACTTGTATTAGTGAATAGCGCTAGCGCATTCGCAGACATTAGCGGAATAGAAGTAAACGGTGTTAGCGTCAATCCTGATGGAAGCGACGTAAACATTGGAGCTTTTGCAGGACAAACATTGCCTGTAAGAGTAACTTTTGTTGCAACTGCTAACTCTGATGACGCTAGAGTAAAAGTATGGCTTGCTGGAGAAAAGGAAAACCAGGTTTCTTCTGAGAGATTTAAGGTATTAAACGGTTCTACATATAGTAATGTAGTTCTTGTACAAATACCTTCAAATATCGACCCTAGTGAATCAATGACTATTGAAGCACTTGTCGAAAGTAAGTCTGACGGAATAGCTGACAGTACATCTGTTAGCATAACCGCTCAAAGACTTTCTTACTCTATAGAAGTACTTGATGCAAACCTTCCAGTTAAAGTAAGGTCAGGCGATGCTATCCCTCTGGATATTGTTTTGAAAAACAGAGGAAGCCAATTTGCTGAAGACACATTTGTCACAGTAAAAATAAGTTCGCTTGGACTTGAACAAAGAGCTTACTTTGGTGACTTATCAGCCACCGACCAGAATAGCCCAGCCGAAAAGGAAGACGCTGTTGAAAGAAGGATGTTATTTAACATCCCAAGAAGCACACCTTCTGGTGTTTACACCATAGAAGTTAATGCATTCAACGCTGATTCTGACGCAACCGTAAGCAAAAAGTTTGCTGTTGTCGGAGCTAGTGAGGATACAACTGTTGTTGCTTCATCCCAGAGTAAAAACTTTGGCGTTGGAGAAACTGCTGAGTATTCACTCACACTAGTTAACGCTGGAAACAAGGTAGCCGTGTACTCATTGGCTTCTACATCTGACAAAGATTTGTCAGTATCGTTTGAAGAACCAATAGTCGCTGTACCTGCAGGAACAAGCAGAACTGTAAAGGCAACTGTTGAAGCAGAGAAAGCCGGTTCATACAGCTTTACTGTTGGAGTTTACTCTAACAGCGAACTTGTACAAGAACAGACATTCAATGCAAACGTTGCAAAGGAAGGATTCAGCGGTAACGCAACTGTGTTACTAACTGTGATTCTTGCTATAATCTTTATAGTATTGCTAGTCGTTCTGATTGTATTGCTTACAAGAAAACCTGAAAAAACCGAAGAATTCGGAGAAAGCTACTACTAAGTAAACTAATTTATTTTCTTTTTTTTATTAACTTAGTATAGTTCCGAATTATTATATTCAAATATCAATGAAAAACAAAGGACTGATAGCAAAAGAAGGAAGAATTTACTTAGATGTTTTTCACGAAGGAGAAACACTTACTTTTGTTCGTTTTTGCACAGGACCAAACACTTACGTTGAGGTAGGAGAGCAGATAGAAGCTCAAAACCTAAGAAAACCAACTTTTGCAGAAATAACTTCTTTAGCTTATGCAGCTTTTAAAAATCTAGATAATAAATATTCTAAGAAAATAATTCAAACCTTGAAAGATGGCTGGTTCTGGGGATTTAATGGAATACTTTATGCGCCAAATGAAGGTGTATATATACAAAACCTTCCTAAAGTTGTCAATGGAAGAGTTTCAATGGATAAATCAGATTTAGTTAAAAGATTAGAAGCAAAAGACCATTCTGTTAGATTTGCACCTTTCGGTTTCAAAACAGGAGAACAAGAAGCAAGAGGTTTAGCAAAGAATGAATTTGTAATTGCTCTTGTAGGTGAAGAAGGCGCAGATAAATTGGCAGAAATGTCTGGAAACTATCCAAAAAAACCTCAGGTTTGGAGTTTTGATAATGTGAATAACGAACAAGTAAGCGTTCCTGCGTTGGACGAGTACTACCTCGGCGATAGGTTGATTGTCAACGGCCTCAACTGCGTTGGCGATAGGGGCGGTTATGCTTTTGGGGTATTTGAAACAAAGAAATTAGCTTAGAAATCTAAATCTTCCAATTATTCAATCTAATATAAACAAGAGCGAGAATTGCGCCAATCATGTCAGAAACTAAATCTAACAAAGAATTAACATAACCGCCAATGCCTGTCTGCGGAAGAATTACTTGAATAATAAATTCTACGACTTCATTGAATGCGCCGACACCTAAACCTGCCATTATTACGATTATTGAAAGGCTGACTGGCTTTTTCTTTGCTATCTCTCTGAAATAAGAATGCAAAAGAGAATACATGATAAGAGTTGCGACTCCGAAACCGAAGATATGAATAAATTGGTCATAACGGAATACATTATATGTTTCCGATATTGGAATTAAGATAACATCATAAAGCCTTCCATCTCCTACTGGAAGAATGCCTCCAATCATATGAAGAAAAGCCCAGATAGTCATTCCCCATAAAACGCTGTTTGGATAGAGAACCTTTCTATTTGTACAGACTATTAGTGCAAAAAAGAATATGATTATTCCTACATAGATAATGAATTCATAATTTTGATTTGAAAGATAAAGATAACCAAAAATAAGTATTATGATAATGTTCAACCAAAGTATCAGTGCCTGTCCTCTTCTTAAAAACATAATATCCGCAGGGATTTAGATGTTTTAAATGTTGCTTTAATCTTAAGGTTATATTCATATTAATTCTAGAACTATAATATTTATAAAGCCAGTATAAATCTCTCAATCACGATGAAAGGAACAGTTTTCAAATATGGAGGGCAAGGCGACCCGTTAGTTATGCCTGAATCTGGTGGAAAAATAGTAGTACTGACCGGCTGTAAAGAGCGTCCAAAAATTGGAACTGAAGTTAATTATGTTGTAGACAGGCAGGGTAAAAAAGTAGTTTATGCCACCTTACAGAAATCTTCTCAGGAAACTTCTGCAGAAAGACCCATAGTAGAGAACCCTCTGGAAAAAGGTTTAAATGAAATCCAAGGATTATGGGATAAACATTTTGCTGAACACATGACTGATGAATCAAGACTTAAATTCCCTAAATCTTTAAAAGACATAAGAGACAAATGCCTAAAAGGAGATTATAAGGGCGCTGCACAAATTGCAAATGCCAATTATGAATGGGCATTACATAACTCAGATTCTTGCGAGGGTTCGGGTCCTGGTTTTGCATATTTTTCGATGTTTCAGGCTTTTAAATCGCTAGCAGAAATAGTAAGAAAAACTGCATAAATTTCCTGTTATATCTTATAATCATATTTATAAATTATAAAATCAAGAGAGGGTTAGATGACTTATATAAAAAAGCTGGTTATGCAGGGGTTCAAATCTTTTGCAAAGAAGACAGAAATACCTTTTGATAAAGGAATTAATATAGTGCTTGGGCCAAATGGTTCGGGAAAGAGCAATATTTCAGATGCGTTGTGTTTTGTTTTGGGAAGATTGAGCATGAAATCTATGAGGGCGGCAAAATCCAAAAATATGCTTTTTATGGGCTCACCTTTTGTCAAACCCGCAAGAGAAGCATCTGTAGAAATAGTTTTTGATAATTCTGATAAAACATTCAATGTGGAAAGAGATGAGATTTCAATAGAGAGAATTGTGAAACATAATGGACAGGGAGCATATAGAATAAATGGGGAAACTAAAACAAGAACAGATGTTATTGAGATGCTTGCTCATGCAGGAATTGACCCATATGGATTTAATATTATCTTACAGGGGCAGATACAATCAATTGTTAAAATGCATCCTGAAGACAGAAGAAAAATAGTTGAAGAAGTTGCAGGAATTTCAATTTATGAATCAAGAAAAGAAAAATCATTGAGAGAATTGGGAAAGACGGATGAAAGATTAAAAGAAATAAACGCAATTCTAAGAGAAAGAACTTCTTATCTAAGAAATCTTGATAATGAAAGGGCACAGGCTTTGAAGTTCAAAGAGCTTGAAGAGACTGGAAAAAGATGCAAGACAACTATCCTTAACAAGAAAAAAGAAGAGAAATTAAGAGAAATTGCATTAGTTATAAAAAATATTGAACAGGGTGATGAAAAAAAGGGAAAGGCGAGAGAAAAAGCGGACAATATACAAAAATCACTTGAGAATAAATCTAATGAAATTAATAATATTAACAAAGATATACAGAAAGCAACAGGAGTAGAGCAGGATTCGTTGAAAGATTCTATTGCAGACTTGAGAGCGGAATTAGAGGGATTAAGAGTAAGAAAAGACAGCTATGAAAATAGAAAGAGAGAGATTGAAAAAAGAATTGAAGAAATGAATAAGTCAATTCCGGCAATAGAGCGGGAGATTTCTGAATTGAAAGAAAAATCTCCGCTTATGGCGAAGAAAACACAGGATTTGAAGAGGAAAAAAGAAGAGCTTGCGGTGCTTGAAGAGGAAAAGAAAAAAATTCTGACATTGAAGAGCGAATTAAATTCTCTGAAAGAAAGAATTAAAGATAAGGAAATGCAGATTGCCAGAGCGACTACACAAGGCGAATCATTATTGAAGCAGATTGAAGAAAATTCATTGAATTTAATTTATAAAAATGAAGAAGAGTGTGCTAAAAGCATTATTGGATGGAGAACAAGTTTAGCAAGCAATAAACAGGAAATTAATCAATTGGGAATTACGGCGTTGGAATATGAAAAAAGCATTTCTATAAGTAATTCTGAAATAAAAAGACTTGATAAAATAAAAAATGATGTTAATAATATTGATATCTGCCCATTATGCCAGAGCAATATAACTGAAAAGCATATAGAACATGTTTCAAAAGAAGCTGAAGAAAAAATAAACGAGGCTAATGAAATAATAAAGAATTCTAGAAAAGAAATTGAATCTCTTGATAAGAATAGGAAATTATTATCAAAAGAACTTGAAATTGTTGATAATAAGATAATTGAATCTGAGCATGAAATAAACAGGCATAGAACATTGAAAGAGAAAAATGAACTTCTGAAAAAATATGTTGAAGAAGAGAAAATTTTAAAAGTTGAACTTCAAAACCTTGAGCATAGAAGAAAGAGGCTTGAGGAAAAATCAACTGATGTTTCAGCGATAGAAGAAAAATACGAGAATAAAATGTTTGAGATAGAAGAAATTTCATCTATAACTGAAGAAAATGTTGACAACAGCGTAATGTATAAAGGAAGAGATTTGGAAGCCATAAGAAATTCAATAAAGAGAAATTCAAAAGATATTGATGAACTTAAAGAAAGTATTGAGGAGCTTGAAGAAACAATTGGAGGAAAAGATGAAGAGCTTGAATCAAAAGAGGAGCAAGAGGAAGAGCTTAATAAAAGATTTAATAAGATGTTTGAACACAGAGACAAACTTCAAACAGAAATTCAAAAAGAAAATATAACTCTAAATGAAATACAGCAGGAAGCAAGAGGAATTGAGGACCAGATTAATTATCTTAAAATAGGAAAGGCAAAACTTGATGCAGAAAGAGAGGCAGTTGAAATGGAATTGGGAGAATTTGTCGGAATTGAACTTTTGCAGGGAAGCATTAATGTTCTTGAAGAGAGGCTTTTCAAGGTTCAGGAATCTTTGAGGCAGATAGGAAGCATAAATATGAGGGCATTGGAAGTCTATGAAGAAGTGAAGAAAGAATATGATATTGTTCACGGCAAAGTTGAAATTTTGCTAAAGGAAAAAGAAGAAATTTTGAAAATTATAGAAGAAATTGACAAGAAGAAATTGAGGGAATTTACAAAAACGTTCAAGGCAATGAATCAATTATTTTCAGAGAATTTCTCCAGACTTTCATCCAAAGGAACTGCATTCCTTGAGATTGAAGATGAAGAAAATATATTTGATGCTGGAGTAAATATTGTTGTAAGACTTGCGAAAGGAAAATATTTTGATGTTACTTCTTTATCAGGTGGAGAGCAGACTCTTGTTGCATTGTCATTGCTTTTTGCTATTCAGGAGCATAAGCCGTATCATTTTTACATATTTGACGAGATTGACGCGGCATTGGATAAGAGAAATTCAGAGAGACTTGCTGCTTTGCTTAATCAGTACATGAAAGCAGGGCAGTATGTGGTTATTACGCACAATGACGCTATAATTATGAATTCAGATATTCTTTATGGAGTAAGCATGCATGATGGAGTTTCTAAAATATTGAGCCTTAAGCTTGATGATAAAATCAAGAATTATACTTCAGAGCCCGCACTTGAAGTTCTTGAGAAAGAAACCCGAGAACTTGCAGAAAAAGAGATTAAGACTGAGCTTGAGCTGGATAAAGAGTTTGGAACTGGGGAGATTAAGCCTATTGAAGAAGATATTAAGACGGAAGTTAAGCTGGATAAGATTGAAGTTGAAGATTCAAAAGAAGAGATTAAACCTTAATTAGATTCCTCAAAACCCGATTCTTCAATTCTTCTTAAGATATCCTTAATTTCATCAATAACCTTCTGCTGAGTTTTTTTATCAGACATTCTTACAAATCTTATTAGCAAATCAGCTAATTTTGATTCGTCCATTATTTTTATCTTGAATCCATCTGCAATAAAATAAAATCTAAAATTCTTATACTTTAATTCTTTTATAACAATTCCTGCAACATTGCCCAATGTTTTGCCTTTATGCGGATTTTCAGTTAAAGAATGCATTTGCCTAAATATTATTTTTGATTCTTCTTTAAATTTTTTTAAAATTTCATCTTTTAGACTTTCTAAGATGGTTACTTGGACCATTTTTTATCTGCCTCTTTTATGGCATCTTCAATTGGAATAAAACCTTCATCAGACATTAAAAAATTTCTTAATTGCTCTTTGACAGCTAAAGCATAAATCCTTCTTAAAATAGTATCGTAGCTTTCTCCTTTCATTCCAAAAGAGGATAGTTTATCTTTTGTTTCCTTATTTAACTGAATTGTTGTTATCATTTTAAATCTATAGTAACTATAGAGGCTATAGCTTATAAATTTTTCTGTTTATGATAATTAAAATTCTATCTATTATTATACTAGAAAATTTAAACTAATTCACTTAGATTCTTTGACTATATTTATCCCTGTGATAAGAGCCCAAACCCATGCGACAATCATCATTGGGGCGCCAATTATTGCAAGAATATCTGTCAAGAACGATATAAATCCTACAATGGTTAATACTATCTGATAAATGCCACTCTTTATCTTTCCTGCAATTAGACTACCTAAACCAAATGGAGGTATAAGAATATTCAGCAAAAGAGCGACAATCGCCAATCCTTGACTAATACTATTCTGCTTTCTCTCTTTCTTTTCTATATCTTTCATCTGTTGATGAACTGTCTTTTCTACTTTTGGCTTCTTTGATTTTGCTTTTGCCGGCATATTTTTAGTTATTGAATGATGTATATAAATATTGCTTTATTGCATCCTATCACCATCTTGTTTTTAAATTAGATATTAAAGTTATATTTATGGCAGAAAAACATGTTGTTGGACCAATAATTGAATTAAACGGGAGAGTTAAATTAAAAGAAGTTTTTGAAAATGCAAATAATATAAAATATTATGCCGTTTTATCTGCGTCAACGAAAACTGAAGGAACTGATAACTATAAACATCCAGATATAACTATTGATGTTCCTATAACAAGGGCGCAGTATGATGATATGAGAAAAGCACTTTCAGAATCAAAAGCTGAAGAACCTACTCTTTGGGCAGAGGGAAAATTAGAAATACTTCTAGGTTTTAAGAGTTGGAATTAAAAATAGTTTATTATAATGGCGGAAAATAAAAATCTTGAATGCTGTGGGAAGCCTTTGGAGTTTAAACTGCAGAGAGGACATTACTGGCAAGAATATATTCCAGAAACTGCAGAATGTTTAGGTTGCAAGAGTTATCTTGAGAGAAAACCTGGAAGAGATAATGCTTATCAAAATAAAGGTGATGGATATCATTGTACAAAATGCGGTTCAGAAACTGAAGTTGTAGTAGTTAGTCATCCTGTATGGGCGCGCCCAGATGAATGCACTGGTTCTGGAAATGTTGTTCCTGAAAGAGTTCCTTACTGCCCTAAATGTGAGGAAAGACCTTCAACAGAAGGAAAAATAATCCAAATGCAATGTGCTATTAATAATTAAAACAGCGTCTTCTGCTTTGGCTCAGGAAACAGAGCTTTCCAAGTTGCCCAGGATTTTCTGAATATTCCACTATCTGCCAATCTTTTTCCATTAGCTTTCAAAAATTCTTTTGTTGTGGGGTCTGAAGGGTAACCGCTCCCAGTATTTCCATATTGCTTTTTTATTTTTTCAACTTCTTCTTCTCTTGCTACTTTTGCAAGGATTGAGGCAGACGAAACGACAGGATAATTGAAGTCTGCTTTGTGCTCGCATTTTATTTCAAGATTTTCAGGATGAGTAATAAAGCTAATTAATTTAGCTCTCCAGACAGGAATATTAATTGAAGGGCAGTCAACAATAACTTTTACTTTTTCGTTTTTTGGATTTAATGCATTTATGACTTCTGCCATCTTTTTTGCTTCCAAAGTATTCAGGTTTCCGCTTTTTCCTGCATTTACTGCGGAATCAATTTCTTCAGGAAAAGCCATGACAACTTTTGATTTAATGCAATTTTTTTCTATTATCCTTGCGAGGGCAAGTCTTTGAGGATGGGTAAGAAGTTTTGAATCTTTTGCACCTGCTTCCTTGGCTGTTTTTTCCTGCTCGGGAGCCATAAGGACACCTGCAAGAATCATTGGGCCCATTATCGGCCCGCGTCCGGCATCATCAACTCCTATAAGCAACATATTATATTAAGAAAAGTTTGTTTTAAATTAGTTTCTACCTTCTTCTTTTAACTTTTAATTCGCTTATTTTTGTTTTTCCATTTTCTCTTATAAGAGAATAGGCACATAATATGGCTTGATAGCCGTGGTTTGGACTATCGACAATCCTTGCTATCAGTTTTTTAGGGTTTTCCTTGATTAGGATATTAGTTTTTTGAGGATATTGAAAATTTAAAGATTTTAACCTCAAAATAATTTCAACCCAATTGGAAATTTTGAAATTATCCATATCTGTTTCTATGAATTCTATGTCGCTGGATGAAAGTTTGAGGCAAGGCTTTTCTTCCCCATCATTTTTAATGTGGGTGTGAAATCCGCCGATTAAATAATCGCCTGTCGCCTCATCAAGCCGTTTCAACCTTTTTACAGCTTCACCATTACCATAGCTTACTTCAGTAGGTTTTCTTGTTGCTGTCTGCAATGGGTAAGAATTATGAATTATCAAACTTCCGTTCCTTTGCTCCCCCCCATAGAGCTGTCCGGTGGCTTCTCTTGGTGTTGATTCTATGCCTGTCCTCAATAGATTATAAAGTCCACTCTTTGTAAGTTCTAAGTATTTGAGCATTTTTAGCCAAGATAAGATGGGTTTTTAACGATTGTTGTAAAATCCCGCCAAAGAATATTAATAGCGCGGGCGGGTACTCGCAGAATTTCATTCCGCGGTAACATTCAACACTTACATGTTGAAGTATTTGAAAAATCCCGCCAAAGAATATTAATAGCGCGGGCGGGATTTGAACCACGCGACCTCCAGGTTATGGGCCTGGCGAGCTAACCAGGCTGCTCCACCGCGCTATAGAAATAAAGACGGAAAAGGGCTTAAAAAGATTTGCTTTCAGTTTTTCTTTAGAAAGGTTTTTGCTCTACTGGTTTTTGCTTCAAATCTTGCCAGCTCACGCGGGCGATTCCGATTATCTGTAAAGTCGGCTCCCAATTAGACATGTCTATTGCATTTTTCAACATCATCCCTCTTGGAAGTTCTATATAACCAAATTTTTCTTCTCTTTCTATAATCCCGTAGGCAGGGTGTGAAATATTTAGAAGCTGAATTTTCCAAAGCCTATCCTCTCCCCAATAACATCCTGCAACAAATCCTATATCTGCAGAACGAATGAATCCTCTAGAAGATGCTCCTTTTAATTTGTCTTCATCAAAGCATTTGTCATCTGCGAGCCAGCAGTCAAGAGTTTTTGATTTGTCATCAGAATCAGGAAAACTAACTCTTCTTAATAAGGGAATATGGAAATCAACTGGGCAGAATCCGTCTTTTGAAGGTTTCTCTCCACCTAAATCTTTGCAAGAAGGCAATTCCATTACTCTTGTGCAAGTATAATCTGGAGAATAAAGAGCATAATCTTTATCATCATAAGTAAATGGAACAAATGTATTAAACAAATCAGGATAGTTTCTTCTGTATTCCCCAATTTCTACTTTTTTTCCATCTATTAATTGAAATACCAAAACTGCTAAATGGTCCAGGCCCCCTTTAGGGTTTTTTATTTTTTTAGCAGAGACTTCATATTTTTTTCTTATATCTATTTCCATCATATTAGTTTTATAATGAGGGTATAAAAAATTATATGTTATGGAAAAGAATTAAAAACTATTGGATATTAGATATAATATGAGCGGAGCTGGAGAAGGAAAAATAAAATTAGGTAAAGCAAATGTCTATCTTCATGTGAAAGGAAAATCAAATGCAAGAATAACGCATATTGATATTGAATTGGATGAACTTAATAAAATTATCAAGCCCGGAGAAAATACTTATGTGGGCGCGAAAGAGGGTGGAATTTTTCTTGGATTAAAAGGCAAGATGATAGAAAGAGCCGAGAAGATGACAGGGATAAAATGAAAACTAAAATGAAAAAAAATTGGTGGTTAGGGTTTTTTGGTTTTCTTGGATTTTTTGGTTTTCAAGAGGGAGTGATGAAGCATGACTTTTTTGGGGCGCTATGGCTAATATGGTTCATCTGGTTTGCTTATTTCATTCCTGAAAAGAAAAAATAATTATCTTAGACAACGATAATCCTTAAAAGGTGTGTTGTTAAAAAGAATTTATGGACAGAGGACAAATAAGATTGAAATTAGGACTTAAGGTTTTAGGAATTCAGGTAACTAGAGAAGATTACAATGAAAAATACAGAATGATTTGCAATATTGCATATATTGCAAAAACGAGAGGAATGAATGTTTTTCCAGGCATGATTGAATTCAATCCACAAACTGGGCAGGCGTATTCTCCATTGAGCCATGAATATTCTGGATGTCCATCGTGGAACTTGTATAGAGATTTGGAAGCGGTTGCATCAGGAAGCGAAGCAGAAATAAAAACCTGGAGATTTGACGAAGTTTTTATGGAAAAGCTGATAAGATTGAGAGAAGATATCAGTGCGAGAGGAATTGATGCACTGCTTAAAGAAGCAAGCAAGATAAGCAAGCAAGAATAAAGAATAAACAATAAGACTTAAAAGTCTCTAATTCTGTTTAGAAATAAGCCCGGATGGCCCAGCGGTTACGGCGCGAGGTTGCTAACCTCGTTTCGCGCAAGCGATTCCCAAGTTCAAATCTTGGTCCGGGCGCTTTTCTTTTTATTATTTTTGACACTGAAGAAAAATCATAAGATTTAAATAATATCAATTGATATGATAATAATGGAATTAACACATGAGAAATCAGAGTTTGCACGTTCGCCGACTCTGCAAACTGTATTTATGGTTGAAAAGTTTATCGATTCACATAGTGGTAAATATAAAAAAACAGAACTGTTCAATAATCTTCCAAGAAAAGTTATGTGGCAGACATTTCAAGTGATAATGGAATATTTAGAAAACATACATAAAATAGCATATGACAGAGAGAGATATATAGTCTATATTTGGAATCCTGCTCTTGTTGCAAAATACAGAAATCGGAAGGATCTTGAATGGAATGCAAAGTAAGATTTGTTGATGAGAAGCTTAAACAGGTATTTGATGAGCTTGAGAAATCAGATCCTAGACTGCACAAAGAAATAGAAAAGGCATTTAGAGATATCTGCCAAAACTCTTTTTGCGGAAGGAATGTAAAGAAAGAGCTTATTCCAAAGGAACTTATAAAAAAATATGGAATAAATAATCTTTAGATTTATAATTTAAGAATTGACTGGAGACTTATTTATTCTATTGGCCGAGATGAAATTGAACTTCTCGCAGTTATTCTTGATTGGATGGATCATAAAGA
>JAUXTS010000033.1 GCA_030679115.1 archaeon | reverse complement strand
TCTATTGCCCTGAATATCGGTATCTCAAATCTCAAAATTTTCTTTCCTTCTATCTTGTTAAATGCATATCTAATCTGCTCTTTTCTCCATCCCGACTTCTGGAGCTTGCTTTCTATAATTTCATCATTTATTCCTTTATTTCTTGAATTTCTTATGAATGTCATTATATTATAAAAGTCATCTGAATTTGAGAATAACCCTTTTTCATAATTCTTCTTTAGCCATTCCTGCAATGCAATATATATTCCAAGAAGGAATGCAACAAGTATAATCAATGCAATTAGGAATGTTATCCAGCTGAATTTAAATTCTGGGGGCAAAACTCTCTTAATAATTCCAAAAAATCCAGAAGGCAAATTTGTTATTTCAGCAGAAGCATAAACTCCCAAATTAGCAAACTCTATTGGCTGATTTATTACAAATTCAATATGTTTGCTTCCTGAAAGAGGAATATAAGTTCCCGAGCCCACATCATTCTGCCCATAATTTTCTTTAAACACCATCCCATTCAGAGGATAATTTATGAACAAATTCGCCCCCTCAACTTCTTTTCCAGTTTTCAAAGTTAAATCAATAGTGAAATGCATCAGGAGAACCGTGCTTCCATCATCATCAAATCTCTTTATAGTTTCAGATTTTACTGAAGTATCGTAATTTTCAGCTATCCAATTCATTATTGCATTCTTTGTCTCTGCTTCATTTCCTACTTCATTTCCAGTTTTTTGTGCTACTAACTGCGTATCAATATTTGCATAGCCTATTGCAAGAGGAGTGGTAGCACTCTTGCTTATCGCAATTGCATATGGCACTTTCAATTCAGCCAGCGTTTTTATAAGATTAGTAACATTAGTAGTATTCAAATCTTTTTTTGCTTTAGCAACAGAAGCATTCAGACTATCGATATTAACCTGCTTTTTCAATTCCGTATTAATCCACAATGGAAACACTTTAACTTGCGAAGTTATATTGCTTAATCTTTGAGTATATTTTTCTAATAACATATCAATAGATGAAGCAGCATCTCCGGAAATTACCACAAAATCTTTTTTGGTTTTTGCTCCCAAACTCGTCAATTCAACGCTGACTGTAAATATTCCTTCAGTAAGATATTTATGGCTTACATTTTTTCCAGATACTACTGCAGTTCCGTCTCCAAAATTCCAAGAAGCAGAAGTTATATTCTGTGTCGTGGTTATAGAATATTTTACATTTATTCCGACAGGAGCAGATTTTGGATTAATATCAAATTCAAATCCAGGAGTTATATTAATTGCTGTGCTGAAAACATCTTCTCCTCCAAGCTCCAATGAAAATAATTTTGCCGTGGATGCTATTGGGATTGTAAAGTTTGCATGCTTTAAATCAAAGTTAATATTTTCTGCACTGATTGTTGAAGTAGATTCTTCTACATCATGTATCCCATTGGCTTCAGTATTTCCAGCATCAGAAACATAATTTATAAGTGCATTGCTGAAAGTAACTGTCTGGCTTACTCCTCTAATTTTAATTGGAACTATGCATCCAGTTGAAGGGCATTTTAATTTATATTTATTATCAAGATAATTGTAAATCTCGCTCTGTAAATCTCCAATATAAGTCGCACTGTCTATTTCTATATTAGGGCTGCTTGCAAATGAGACTGCTCTTCCAAATACTTCATAATCATATTTTCCAAGAGTTCCTTCATTAAATCCGCAAATCTGTCCTGAATTTTCATATTTTATTTTATACTCTATTTCTCCACTATCAGATTTTGCACAAACTTGATAAGTCTTAGTTTCAGTTCCGCTGTATTCAACAATACACGAAACTTCTTGTTCTCCTTCGAAATCAGAAAAAATTTCATTGCATACTCCAAGTTCATTTCCTTCTCCATCTTTCAATTGAATTATAATGGTTCCTTCTAATCCTCCAACTACTCTTGTTATTTTTGCCCCTATTTGATATGCAGGAGCAGGAGAGAGTGTAATATTTTCGCAATAAGCACTATTTCCAAGTTTTGCACTTTGGGTTGATTTAGTAGAATCAAAACATCCGTAATCTTTTATTCCGCACGGAGTAGTATATTGTAAATCCTGAAATTCTGTTCCTTCTGCAACAGTCACAACAAGCTGCTGCGAGCATGAATCTGCAGCATCGCTGTTAATGTTAAGAGTCATAGAATTAATTGTATCTATATTATTCATTAATTTAAATCCAAATACTTTTTCTCCGCCTAAAAATTCATAATCTCCAGTTATTTCATTAATTGTTTTAAAAGTTGAACCGCATCCCCCAACCGAACACGTGTAATTTTTTCCTTCAATAAGATTATTTGCTTTTATCAAATCAAGCAGGCTTATCCCTCCAGGAATATTGCTTGAAAACATTGAATTAGTTGGTTCTTCCGTTAAATTTAATTTAACCTTTCCAGTTATTTTCTCCCCCCCATAATAATTTGTTTTTATATTATTGCTTGCATAATCAAAAGAAGCAGATGAGAATGTGATTGCAAATACAATCAGAATAGCAAATATTGCAATTGCCTGTAAACTTATTTTCTTATTCATTTTTTTCATCTTTTTCCAATATCCAAGCATAAACTAATATTATCCCTGACATTGCAATAATAAATTGCATCTGCCCGAAGAATGGAAGTTCTGCAATTTCAATTCCGCAAGGCAGAATTGCCGTGCCTCTGCATGCCTGATTTGTACTCTCTATAACATATTCTTGTCCATCTTTTGTACATAGTGCTCCTTCTTTTATTTTCAAAGTAGTTTCGCAATCTGCTACCCAGTCTCCATCACTATTTTTAGATTGAGATGTAAAGACACATCTATTATTTGTCCAAGTGCATTTGCAATATCTGTAATTATCTGGATTATTGACACAAAGATTGAATTGATTTTCCTGTCGAGAATATTCAGCCTTACATTCACTAGTGCTCATCCCATCGCAAATTTCATCTTTAAATTTCCAAATATCACTTATAGCATTGCATTTAGTTTCTGTTTTGAACTGTCCGCATCCAGTTGATGTTGGAGATATTTCAGAACGAACTTCAAGAAGATTGCTTCTTCTTCCTGCAAATTTAATATTATTTTTATAAACTTCAAACCAATAATTTTTACCTACGGGCTTTGCTGTCCAGACAGCAGTTGCACTTCCTGCCTGCACAGTACCAGTCAATGATGGAAGTATCAAAATATCTTCTCCAGTTGCATCATTATACCTGTAAATCTTAAAAGTTATTCCGATATTAGATGCAAGACTTGCATCCTCATACAAGAGTTTTATCGGCACATTATTATTAACTTCATCTATCCCTCTCGCTCCAGTTTGGGCATCTACCCACAATAAAGTTTCTGCATAAGTTGTGCATGCTGAAGTATCTAATTTGCATCCACTCGTGCATCCCAATATTCCTCCTTCATAACCTAAACTTCCACAAGTTAATCCTCTTAAATTAGTCCCCGTACATTGCTCTCCGCAATTTAAATTACTATCTCCACAAGAACCTCCGTCTATGCATCCTCCTGCACAATCACTAATATCCAGCTGACAACTTTCATCGCATCTCAATGTTCCTCCTGTAAATCCTAAATTTGTGCATGTTTTTTTAGGAGCTACACTCGGCGGAGTAGTGCTCGGTAGCTCACACTGTTCATTAATAGGATTTCCACTTGCCGTATTTTTTATTAATCCATCTCCACAAGAATAATCTATATCAATTGGATTTGATGTACAGCAAATTATATAATTTGTTAATCCTGTAAAAATATCTTTTCCTAAATGTGCATTAGTTTCTCCAGACAAATAAACTACTGCTTTTTCATTTCCTTCACACGAAGTAGTTCTTGCAGTGCATTTTAAATCTCCATAGCATACTTGGGTTGAATAGGCTGCAGGTTTATTGGCTGTGTCAGCACTTGCATGTGCATTAGTTGCTCCAGACAACCATAAAACAGTATTTGTCTCAGTGCATGTATGCGGATTAGCTGCACCATAAATTTTTCCAAATATGTCATTGTAGCATATTTCGTATCCATACAAATTTAATCCATTATACACCTCACCATGAGTATTTTGTGAAGAATATAATGCCATTATTTCCTGACTTTCTTCACACGAACCCACAACAACAGCAGAACTAAAACTCATAAAGAAAAATATCGTAAAAATAACTGCAATGCACACATAAAAACCTCTTCTTTTATCCATCTTTAAAACTAATCAACAGCATATATAAATATTATCCGCTTCGTATTTATGCAATTCTCCATAGGAATATTTTAACTTTTTTAGGCAAAAAGATATTCTGATCTAACGTAGCACTGATTATCCTTTCTACTGCATATATATCTCCCATAACATCCGCAGGATATTCGCCAAGAATGCAAACATCTTCTATTTCACATATTTTTACTTCATAACCAAGACTCGGATTTGTTATTCTATATCCTACAAATCCTTTTATTTCTTCTTCAATATTTCCAATATTCTCTTTATTTGAAGAAAGCACTCGATTTCTTATCGCATTATCTTCAGCCAATTCTTCAAGCACAGGAGTTATAATAAATGTCAAATCATTTTCTGCTTTCTCTCTTTTTGCAGTATATGTAAGAACAAATCCAGTGATTATTATTACAGCCATAGTCGCTTCAACTATTCTCATCCATCCTTTTTTATTCATTTCAATTCTTCTCCATTTTATTTACCATACTTTAACCTGAAAGTCTGCAAATTCTCTTTTTCCATCTTTTCTCAATACTTTCAATCGAGTAGATTGGGAATATATATCTATTCCGCTCGGAATTTCTTTTTCTGCATCTATTCTTATTGTGGAAAATATAAGGCTGAATGCAAAATCTGTCTGTGTAGGAATTTCCAATTTTTCTTTCAACAAATCATAAGTTTCTTCATAATCATTAGCCATCTTAATTATATTATCTTCAGAAATTACTTTTTCTAAAAGAGAAGAAACGATAATTCCGTCTGCTGAAGCTCCATTGCATCCAGATGGACTTCCAGTAAAACCTTCACTTAAATAAACTGAATAAATTGTATTTTGACATGTGTCAATACAAACTTTTCCTCCAGTTATCTTAGAACCAATTTCTCCTCCATTTTTATCTTCAACTATTACTCCTTTGCCACTAATTTCATCTATTGTCAAAGAGATAATATTCTTGCCTGTGCAGTCTCCGTTTTCAGGCTGAACATAATAAGTAAAAAGTTCAGTGTTCGCGCTTTTCAATATACTATCATAAGTATAACTCAAAGAAGAGGATATTATTTCAGTCTTATATGCAGGCATAAAAAAATACAATGCTAAACTCGTTGCAGATATAAATAAAATAAATGATAAAATTACTTCAATATGCCCAATTCCTCTTTTTTCCATATTTATTAGTCGTAAATAGGATTTATATAAATAACTGCATGGCTAAACCTAGACTGTCACCCACTAATTTTTATATTATAAATTCTTCATTTTCTTATGGACATACTAAATGAACTTTTATTAAAAGTAAAAGAAAAGAAAGAACTTTCAGGGCTTTCAAACAGCTTCGTTTCCGAAGTTTTGGAAAAGCATTTGAAAAAAATAAAATCTGAAAAATTAACTCCTTCCGAGAAAAAAATTATAATCAAGGAAGTTCGTGCAGAATTGAGGCGTTCTGCGGGGATGTTTCAAAAAGGTTTCAAACATCGCGAATCTTTTCTTGAAAAAGGAGATATAATATCTCTGCTGAAAACTCATTCTTCAACTGCAGAAAGAATTGATTCTTATCCAATGCTTAAAAATATGATTTCTCAGTTGAATGCAAAATCAATTCTTGATTTGGGATGCGGATTAAATCCTCTCGCTCTCGCCTCTCCAGATATAACTTATTATGCTGTGGATATTCGCCAAGATGAACTTAATCTTATAGAATCATTTTTCAAAAAAAATAAAATTCATGGAAAAGTTTTTATTCAGGATTTAAGAAAATCTATAGATAATCTGCCTTCTGCAGATTTATGCCTTATTCTGAAACTTTTCGATATCATTTCCCAGAAGCATGAAAAATCAGAATATATAATAAAAAATGTAAAATGCAGAAATATCATAATCAGTTTTTCTACAAAAACTCTTTCTGGAAAACCAATGCGTCTTGCCAGAAGATTATGGTTTGAGCGCATTCTCTCCAAATTGAACTATCCATTTTCAATCAAGCAGTTAGATAATGAAATATTCTATATTGTTGAAAAGAATTAAGCAGGTGAGCCCAAAAATAATCTCGCCCCTGTAGAAACCAGAAATGCCGCGACAACTAAAATAAATGAATGTTTTATTCCTGCCTTTATCGAACCTTCTGTCAGTTTTCCAATTGTCAATCCTGCAAAAAATCCCTGCGCTAAAAGAAGAAAAAGAAATGATCTTGAAATTTCTTCAATGCTAAGAAGCGAGCCTCCCGTCGCCTTTACATCCACGCTTCCAGACATATCAAACGAACCAAGTGTTCCCAATCCGCTTGTCAATGGAAGAATTTTATATTCCATTACAAGCATTATTCCAATAAATATGAAAAATATAATATATCCCTGAACCATAAGGCTGTTGATTGCAGCCTTTCTTTCTTTCTTTAATTTTTCTACTTCAGCTATGGATTTTGCAACTGAATCAATTATATAATCTATTTCTCCTCCTGCTCTTTCAGCTTCGCTGATTAAAGCAACCGCTCGTTTTATAACTTGGCTCCCAATATCATCTGCCATGATTTTCAATGAACTATGAAGTGGTATTCCAAGCTCAATCTGGTTTGCCAATTTTTCAATATGCGGACTAAGCGGACCATAATTATTTCGTCTAATATTTATTATGCTCTTGCTTATTGGAGTTCCCGTAGAAACGCTTTCTGCAAGATTTCTTGAAAATTCAAGAAACATGGCGTCAATTTCTTTTTCCTTTGTATTTTCCAAACTAATGCCAATGACAAAAGGAAGAACAAACACAACCATTGCTAATCCAAGAATAAATAGAAATAAGTTCAAGTCTTTGCCGAAAAAATATAAGACTATGTCTATAATTAATACAATCGCTCCGAGGAGTATTCCGACTTTGTGCATTTTTTTAAATTCCATTTCAATACGTTGGTTGTTTTATGTGTAAAAATGTTAGGAAAAAGACATTTATTAATGATACAGCGGCAACAATTATCACAGTTATCGCAATAGGCGATAATCCTATGTCTGGAGCAGATACTGACAAAACTACAAGAAGAAGCATCAATATCATAGGAGTTGCTATTACCACGCTGATATAAATATCCATAAATGTTTCTGCAAGATGAGTATAATTTTCTCTCTCTAATCTATAACTAAGCAAAAGTGTTTCTGCTCTTTTTGAGAAAAATTCCGAAAGCCCTCCTCCTGAACTGGTTGTTGTCGCCATTCCAGACAAAAGTTCAGCAAGCTTGGTGCTCGGCGTAGTTTTTGATACGTTATTTAGCGCAGTCACCAAATCATATCCATAAATATTTATTTGATTGAGAATTTTTCTTACTTCTCTTCTAAGGAAAGGATATTCTTTGCTTGCCCCGATAATCTTGAATATTTCTGTAGGTTCTATTCCTGCGCCAGATATAGCACTCATATAGATAACTGCAAACGGAAGCTCTTGGTCTATTCTTGATGTAATTGATTTTCTTTCAGTTGAAGGATAGTAATACAGCACAGCAAATGTTGCAATTGGCAGAACAATCGGCATCCAGAGAAGCGTCAAAAATCTGATTATATTATTTCCTTCATAAATTGAAATTATCGGAAAGCTGAAGCTCAAGCTGAAAAAAGTCAGAAAAATTATTAAAACTATTGAAAAAATGAAAGCGATAGCCATTGTAAAAAAAGTCATCGCAATATATGTATCAAAAAGAATTTCCAAGTTTGCTTTTTTTATTTCTTCTGCTAAAGGTTTGAAATATCCTTTTTTAGTAAGTTTTTGAGCTTTGTCAAGGAAAAACTTATTGGCATATTTCAAATATCCTCTCGCTCCCTTGAATTCTTCAAATATTTCTTTTTCAGTTATTTCTTTTCTGTTTAATTTTTTCATCAATCTTTCACTCATGCTGACTTCTTTTAGAAATTTTTCTTTGTCCTTCTTATCTAAAGTTACAACTCTCGTTATTTCTCCAGTTTTCACATTAATTCTTTCCAAGCCCGATTGTTTTTCTAAAGAAGGAAGCTTTTGGGCGGCAGATATATTTGACAATATTTTTGGAATTGAATTATTTATGAGTTTTATGCTTTCTTTTAAAGAAGTTATTGATTCATCAATCATTTTCTTTTCTGCAGGATTTGCTTTTTTCAGATTATCAAAATAAATTGTTATCTCTCTGAGCATATTTATTTCAGTTTCTATATTTCGTTTTAATTCATCTATCATAATATTTTGTCTATCTCCTCTTTGAGAATGAGAATTTCTTTTTTTGCCTTATTTACCTCTTCCAAATCTTTTTTCTCCAAGGCATTTTCCAGCTTTTTTGTTGCATCTTTCATGCTTGTGAAAAGCTGAGCTATAACTACAACATCCTCTTTATTCATCACTTAAAAAAGCCAATTTCATTTAAATATTTATAGGATTATAGTCAAGGACTTAAATATCTCCCCAGTTTGTCCTTGAATAGATAGGGAAAGACTTACGTCTTTCACTATAAGTTATTCCTCGATATTGAAGTCTGCCAGAACTTGCACAGGATTCTTATAGTAATTATTTATAATTTCTTCTACTTCAGTAAATCCAAATATCTTTCTTTTGTAAAGCTCATAAAGCAGTTTTGTTCGAGTCATCATTTCTTTCTGAAGTTTTATTACCGGAATGCCGTATCTAATTGAAATCTTTTCAAAAACTTTGCTTTGTTTTTTGAAATAAAAAGAATCGTTTGCAGCATTCCAGGTAAATGGCGTGCTCACTACTGCAGTTCCGTCTTTGTCAACATTTACGATTTCCACTATTTCTCTTAATCTTCTTGTTTCTTTTTGTCCCATAGTTGCGTGAGTCATTATAGCTACGCAGTCAAGTGTATTAACTAGCGTAGGAGATAGCTCAATAGGAGGCGTTTGCAGTCTTCTTATCAGTGTATCTACCGAATCCGCGTGCATCGTGCTCAAAGATGCGTGTCCCGAAGCCATTCCCTGGAAAAGTACGAATGCCTCTTTTCCTCTTATTTCTCCAACAATTAAATAATCTGGATTTTGTCTGAAAGAATTTTTCAATATTGCAAATAAATCTATCTCTCCACCTTTGCTTAATCCAACTGCAGGGCGCGCTACTGCGGGAAGCCAATTCTCTCTTGGCAGATTAATTTCTCTTGTATCTTCAAGTGAAACGACTCTTGCTTCTGGAGGTATAAAAAACGCAAGTGCATTCAGTAAAGTAGTCTTTCCTGAAGCAGTTCCTCCAGCAATAAGAATATTAGATTTATACTGAAGAAGCATCCAGAAATATGCAAGCATTTCCGGGCTTACATTATGGAATCCAATAAGCTGTGTAGGCGTCCAAGGAATTTTCGTAAATTTTCTTATTGTAAATGTTGGTCCTTTAGATGTAACATCTTTTGTATAAGTTGCATTGACCCTCGACCCATCAGGCAAAGTTCCATCAAGCAATGGCTGTGCATAAGAAATATATCTTCCCGTTCTCTGCGCCAATTTTTCAACAAAACTTGCCAGCTTTTCCATATCAGTATATCTGATATTCGTTCTCATATTTCTGTAAATTCTATGAATAATGTAAACTGGGGTGTCAATTCCATTGCATTCTATATCTTCAACGAAATAATCTCTCAAAACTGGGTCAATTTCATTTAATCCTATAAAATCTCTGAACAAATAATAGAAAATCTTTTCATATGTTTCAGAGGAAATTTTCATATTCAATTCATCTATTAATAATCTTGCAGTTTTGTCAATATAACTTGTAGTCGCTTCAAGATTTTTTTCCACCGCGACATTTATATTTATCAATTCAAGCATTGCTCTTTCAAGTTTTTCCAAAGCTTCCTTTTCATTTTCCTGTAAAACAGGCTCTTCAATTTCATAAACCAGCTCACTTATCTCTTTATTCCAGTATAAATGTGCAGTTACATAGGGCGAGACAAGAATATATCTGACATCTACATTTTTCTTGTCTGTTATATTCGGCAAAGGAGGAACTGTCGGATTAAGATTAATATTTATCACCATCTTAAACTACCTATCTTAAACATTTATTTAAAACTATCTACCTCTTAGAATTAAGAAATTTGATTAATATCAACTACAGGGATTTCAGTCAGCACACTACCACTACCCTTATTTTCGATTGTTATTACATAAGGGGTAGACGCCTGACTGAATTTATACACGCTATTTCCTCCAGTATAAGTAATGTCTGCAATTCCTGTATAATTTAATGTCAGAGTTACACTGTTTGATTTTTGCAATTGTTCCGTAAGAATTTTTACTCTTCCTTCAGATATCACTGCTCCCGGTTCGGAATAAGGTTTTTTTAAATCAGATATAATAATTTTTACAACATTAGTTTCTCCATCAATAAACATCTCTCCTCTTTTCAATGTAAAAGCAAGTTCTCTCCTGTTTCCGGGAGCTCTCAAGACTGCATTAACTTTCTCATCAAAAATATTTAATGCAGTCGCTGTCTGTTCAACTAATGCTCTGTCTCTCGCATCATTTATTTTTGGAGTTATAAATGCAAGCACAACTCCAATTAAGACTAACGCTATTAAAGTATACAATACTGTTTCAATCCAAACTTGTCCTCTTTTATTCATTTTTATCCTGCTAAATCTATATTCTCTCCGCACCCTATAAGTTCTATCGAGTCTGATTTGTCACAAAGTCTTCCATTACTTAACATAGGATACACTTCTGCAGTTTTAAATGTTTTATCTGCATTTTTATAAACATAGGTATAAGAGTTTCCTTCTTTAGGCACCTTTATCGGAGAACTACAACTCTCTCCTAACATTTTTATTCCTCCTTCATCGCAGGAAGGAATTGTTGTTTCATTTACAACAGCAACTTTTGTAATTCCCTCTTTATCTGTAAAAACAAGGCTAAATCCAATTATTTTTCCATCGTCTTTTATTCCTGCTTTTATTGATGCACCTACTAAATTTCCTTTCTGGCAATTATATCTAAATATTTCTCCACCAACTTCAAATTCTTCCTTGAAGCTAAAATAATCTTTATAAGAAGCACATTCTGTGCTTTTAGTCAGTGTTGGGCCGACAAAATTTACAACAAAGGTTGCAACAACTGCAACCGCCGCAATTGTAAGTAAAACAAGAAGAACCTCTGCAACAATTGGAGATACACCTTTTTTTTGCATATTATGCCTCATAGACTAATTCTTCACCAAAGCTTTCATCGCAAGTATAAGCTTTTCTTTCTCCATTATCATTTTCTCCAAGAATAACAGGTATTACTTTGAAATTATCTTCTGCTCCCAAACTAAAAGGACAAACGTTATTACCTAAAGGAATCTCTCCTCTGCTTTCTCCACTTTTTATTGTAGGGGCATTATCATTTTCAAGAGGATAGCAAGTTTCTTCTGTTCCTGCACCAATTTTTCTTATCGCTACCCCGTATAATGCAACATTGCCCTGATTTACTACTTTCAATTCACTTCCTCTTATTTCTGCATTAAAAACTACATCATCGCATGAATTTTCCACAACTTCCCCGTTCTTGAGTACATTTTCAGCAATAAAACTTTTTGCCCAGAGAAATATAATTGCCGCAAGAATAACTGCAAGTGTTACAAGAAGAACAGTTGCAACAACCGGCGAAACTCCACGCTTCTCTTTTAACATCTTTCTAAAAGCACTTT
>JAUXTS010000020.1 GCA_030679115.1 archaeon | reverse complement strand
TCATCCTCGATTAAACCGAAAAACAAGTCCTAGTTTAAAAACCTTTTGTAGCAGAATTCAAAAAATTAAATTTTACCGACGATAAGATTCAGATTTTAAAATGCAATATCTTTTAAGCAACAAAAATAATCTGTCGCACTGCAAACATCAATTCCACAAAAAATTCCTTCTCTATCAAGAACATCATGTTTAAATTTAGAAGCTAATCTTACACTTTTTCCATTAAAATTATTATAGAACAGTGTTATAATCGGGTTACAAGCACCGCCACTTGCCTTAAAATCAACTCTTGCAACTGCATTTTCAATTGTTTCAGGAAGATTTCTTGGAAAAATAAATTTTATTCCTTCTTCTCCAGAATCTATAACATAATAATCTAAAGGATGCCTATAAATTGCCCTAAGTACATCACGCATACTTTCAATTCTATGCTTGGCTACGTCCTGCCTTTCAAATCTATTTGTTAAATCTATTGTCATTGTTACTATTAATATTTACAACAAAAACCCTTTAAAAACCTTTCCCCCATTTATTATTCCTTTTTCTTTTCTGCCTTTGCTTTCTCTGCTTTTATTTTCTCTTCACCTTTTTCTTTTTTAATCCTGTAAGCTTCAGTCCATTTGAATTTTCTCTTATCTCTTCCAAGTTTTATCGTATTTTTTCTGCATTTATTTGAACAGAAATAATTTACACTACCATCATTCTTAATAAGATTTGTTCCCCTCATGAATGCTTCATCTTTTCCACAAAAAATACATTTCACCATTTTGATGCTCCAGCCGCCTTTGAAGTTTTAACATTTAAACTTCCCTTAATCTTTCTTGCCTCAATTTCAGTTTCTCTCAATGTCAATAAATCCCCAATTCTTACACTTCCCTTTACATTTCTTCTCATGCTTCTTCCTTCATTTCTTCCAGATAGTATTTTTGCTCTTACTTGAGTAACTTCTCCTCTTGCCCCAGTTCTTCCTATAAACTCTTCAACAACTGCATTGACAGGTTGATCATAACTTAATCTTGCAGTTCCAGTTGTAGCATTTCCTTCAGAAGTCTTGTCCCTTATTTTTTGTCCTTTTCCAGCCATCTTGAATATTTACCTCAATTAGCCTTGCCCTTTAGGCCGGCAATTTCTTTTTCGGCATCTCCGCCGTTTATGACTGCAACAGAAGAAGTATTTACTCCTATTCCGACTGCAATTCCAAGCTTTTTCTTTGAATCTACACTATGACAAGGAATTCCTTTCTCTTTGCATAAAATTGAAAGATGGGCAACAATTTCTTTTGGTTCAACATCTTCTGCATAAACAACCAGCTTTGCTACGCCCAGCTCTATGGCTTTGGTTACTTCATTTGTTCCCTTGTCAACTTTTCCTGTTTTTCTTGCTCGTTCAATTATATTATAGAAGTCCATTTAATGGCCTCCGTACCGCTATACTTCATCGGTTAATATTCTGTAAAAAAAGCGGTTTATAAAACTTTCTATGAAAGTTTTATTTGAAAATTTATAATTTTCATTGTAAATTTTTGCGTATGAAACAAATAAAAAATTACAAGTAAACATCTTTTCCGTTAATTTCCAACCCAAAAATTCTATGGTGCATTCCGCTTCCAATCGGATAAGGCACCCTCTCGCCCATTACGATTGCATTTATCTCGCTTTCCTCAAAAATCATAGACGTATATTTCTCCATGTCTCTTTTCATTTTCCCATTCTGCCATGGAAAAAGATAGCTTCTTACATACTTAGAAAATTCTTGACTATAATTTCCCTCAGTCAATTTAACGATGAGATTTTTTGAGCGAACAGTAGATAAAACAGGGATTGTAAAAAAAGAAAAAAGATAATCTAAAATTTTATCTTTGCTTTCAAATCTAACATCTTTAACAACTGCACGCACTTTCATCGGTTTCTCCACAGACTTTTCATCTCTCCTGAAATTCTCAATATACTCACCCAAAGAAATAACTTTCAAAATTCTTTCTCTTCTTTTTAGTTCTTTTTCCGCTTCTTTTATCAAATTTCCAAGATTAGAATCATCAAGTTGTCTTATTAAACTGCTATTGCCAAATTCATCAGATTTATTCAAATCAACCATCAAAAACCTTCAATAACTGCGTTTTAAAAGATTATTATCTTACAAGAGCTAACGCTTTCAAACGACTTTGACTCTCTCTTATGCCTGCCCTTAATCTACCTGCTTCTTCTTGGTTTAAAATCCTTCTCCTGCGAGATGCACTCTCCAAACTAAGTAATAAACCATTCAAACCTCCAACGGTAAGAGTCCTGCTATAGCTTGATTCAGGACTATCGCGAACCTTTTTCCACTTTTTCTCATCCTTACGAAGAACAAAAAGAGTTAACTTATAATCTGTGTGATTTGCCCAATCATCGCCTGCATTTTCATTCACCTGTTTATATGCAACAGCCTCAACAGCTGAATGTCTTTTCGGAAAAAAAGCTGAATATCTTTCCCCAGATATAGTAACTTTTTTTCTACACCTTCATATTTCATAGCTAAAATAAAGATATAATCTTTAAATAGATTATTGTGCTAGAAAACTATCTCCAACTAATCTCTACGTCATCAGTTCTTTCTCTTGGCCTTATATCAACTTTATCTACATCAACAGCCTCTTTAATCATCAATTCCCCAGTAAAAGCAATCATCGCAGCATTATCAACTAAAAATTCTCTTACAGGGCAGAAAAATTTTGCTCCTCTCTCTTCACACATTATTCTGCACATTTCCTGCAATCGTGCATTGCATCCAACTCCTCCTCCAAGAACAAGTTCTTTCTTTCCTGTATGCGCCATTGCTCTCTCCGCCGCTTCAACTAGCATTGCAAAAGCTGTTTCTTGTAAAGAAAAACTCAAATCCTCAATCTTTTCCCCTTTAGTATAAAGCTGATTCAATTTTGTCTGCATTCCAGAAAAAGAAACATCCATTCCTTTTATTGCATAAGGCAATTCTATGTATTTTCCAGTCTTTGCTTTCTGTTCGATCACCGGCCCTCCAGGAAAACCCAATCCAATATGCCTCGCGAACTTATCAATGAAATTTCCAATTCCAATATCTAAAGTTTCTCCAAAAACTCTGTATTTTCCCGACGCAAACGCAATTATTTGTGTATTTGCTCCCGAAGCATAAAGCATGACTGAATCCTTAGCTCCGACGCTTCTCCCAATCTCTAAATGCGCAATGCAATGATTCACAGGAATTATTTTTATCCCGAGCTCTTTCGCTTTTTTCTTTGCAAATTGCATTCCAGCAATCAAGCATGGCGCCAATCCAGGAGCATTCGACAAAGCAATAGCAGTTATCTGCTTTTCAGAAATTCCTGCTTTATCCAGCGCCTCTTTGTAAATTCTCTCGCTAACCTCATGATGATGTTTTGCACTTTCCATTGGAATAATTCCTCCACTTTCTGTTTTGTACATGTCCCTCACATTTACCAATACTTTCCCTTTCTCAACAATTCCAATTCCAAAAGTATGTGCTGTGCACTCCACTCCAAGTATCATATATTAAGATAAAAAAACTATCCTTATAAAATTAACATATTTGCCTAAACCAATATGTTTAAAAATCTCAATAAAACAATAAATCTATGAGTCAGCTTGAAAAACAAGTAAGAGAATTTGATATATTAGATAAGCCATTGAAAGAAATAGCGATAGCCGCATCACATATTTTAGACGCAAATTTTGAATATTGTAGAGATATTCTGCAAATTAAAAGAAAAGGTTTTGCTTCTAATTATGATTATCTTAAGCATATTGCCAAAAAAAAAGAGTTTGGATTAAATAGAACAGACTCAAGATATGCTTATACTGCCTGTTTATCTGTCTTAAGAACAAATAGATCAAGTTCTGATAAACATAAAAAAAATAATAGATTTGAAAAAAGAAAAATATTTGAAAAATCTATAAAACCATTTACTCCAGAACAATTAAATTCTATAAGCCCATATTACGAAGAGAAAAAAGCCTTAGAAAGAGAAGAACTCGCAGAAAAATTGAGAGATTTAATTTCTCATCTTCCTGAAAAAGAAGCAGATATAATTTTATCAAGATATTATTTAAATCAAACACGAACTGAAATAGCAAAAAGATTGAATACTTTTCCTCAAAGAATAGAACAAATAGAACAAATAGCTCTAGAAAGATTATATTTCAGAGCAAAAGAGCATAATCTTCAAGAATATCTTGTATAAAAAAGAAAAAAAGAAAAATAAAGTGAATGTGTCAAAAAGAATTTATTTTTTCTTCTTTCGTCCGCCACGAGCCATTACAGCTTCACAGACATTGCCTTTGCCGTCTACATAATAAAGATGACCTGGCTTTCTTTTGACAACATTTTTTACAATAACCTTACCCATTTAACACCTCCTTATAAGATATTAATTAAACTACGACGAGGATATATTTAAACCTTTTCAATTCTTATTTTTTAATCTTCTGATGAAAAAATCAATTATTTTCTTATTTTTGGAATTTAGAGGAATTTCAACAAGTTTTGCAAATTTTTTCTTTGGTTTAATATAACTTCTCCAAGATTTTATAATTTCGTATTCAACAACTTTATTATTTTTATCAAGCCATATTGCTAAAAAAGGAAAGAATACAAACCAAGAATGTATCGCTCCGTTAAAATTATCAAAAAAAAGATTCCTTGTATCTCTAAATCGAAACATCAATCCTCTAGTCATTCCTAAAAAAGAAACTTTTCTTACAGGAATATCTATATTTTTACCACCAAGAAAAACCTTCATTCTTTTCCCCCTTAATCTCCATAAATTTCTCATGCAGCATTTCAACATTCTGTTTACATACAAAATCATGCTGTCTGAATCCTCCTCCGAATGTCTTTGGAATATGAATTAATTCGTGAATAATCACTTTATCCTGTTCCTTCTTCGACATTTTTTCAAACATATCAAGAAATTCAATCGCATAAAATGCTTTTGCCTTCATAGCTTTCTGCATCAGTTTTCCAAGAGCATGACATCTTGCTATAGTCCTCTTTGAAGATGAACCGCGTCCTCTTATGAATTCAACTCTTGACATATCTATATAATTCAATCCGAGAATTTGGACAATTTCCTCAGCTCTCTTTTTTAAATCTTCAGCATACTCATATTTCATAATATAATCCAATCATTTATGTCTTTCACCTAACCTCAAAAACCCAGTCTTTATAAATATCTTTTCCAAAACATTCAATTCGCGGAACTGGGACACCCATATATTTTGACAAAACTGCTTTTATCATTCCCATTGCATCACCATCTTCTTCAAAAGGCAGATAAATTAAGTATTTGTTGTCACCAACTTTCTCAATATTCTGTCTCGCAGCATTAAACTTTGCTTTAACAATCACTTTCATAACTCTTAACAAAATCCTCTCTTTATAATTATTTTTATCTTGAAATTTCTACAATTTTCTTCCTTGAAGTAGGATTTTTTATCTTTATTTGCTTATAAAAAACTCCAAATTCTTTAGCCAATAAATTAATCAATCTTGTATTTGCCCTATTATCTTCTGCAGGTTCTTTAATCTGGATAATATATTCTCCTTCAGCAATCTTCTCAATTTTCTCCTCTTTAGAATTTGGCTTTACTTTGACATGAAGTATCATGAATATAGTAAAAAAACAAATTATTTAAACCCTTAATTTGAATAAATCTTATGACACTTTTAGATATTTCAATAGGAAATTCAAGAAAAAAAGATATGGAAATTACTCATAAATTAGCATTTAGACCAACATTTAGATGTGGAAATTGCACTTATTTTCCATGTTATAAAAAATCTGATAGAAACAATCCAGCATGCAGTAATTTTGCTATTGAAAGAGAATGTAAACCAGAATGCAATCAGTATATTCCTCGAACATTAATAATAGCAAAAGATGGAAGACCAGTTAGCTTTGAAGGAACTTGTAAAATATCTGGAAGAAAAATAGGCTATGTGGATAAATGTTATATTCTTTCTGAAATAGGGATAAGCATTGAAAAATCTACTTAACCATAATCTCTAATCCATCTCTGTGCTTCAATTCATAATTCTTTCCGACAGCCTGCTTAGTTCTTATATCAATTGCCTTTACAAAATTCTTCCCTATATCTGTATGCAATCTAAAAGCAAAATCCAAAGCACTAGAACCTTTCTTCATTAAGTAGCAATCTGGAAGTACATTGCCCTTGCTGTCCGTCATTTTTGCTCCTGCAGGAAATATCGCAATGTATTCTAAAATATCTAAGACTATTTTATTCAGAACTTCCTGAACTCCAGTAGAGCCAAAATCTTTCATAATTTTCTTTATGCCTTCAAGAGCAGTTTTCTGCTTTTCATTCAAATCTTTTTTTATTTTGAAATCATTTTCACCTGGAATATACTCAATCATTCCGGCCTTATCTGCTTCCCTCAAAGCAAGTTCGCCATCAGCGAAACATGGGATGATAGGATAATCAAATTCTTTCTTTATTTTTTCATAATTTGCTTTTCCATTTGGCCTATCAATTTTATTTGCAGCAATTACTATAGGTTTGGTATATTTTCTTAACATTTGAGCAAATTTAGCCAAATCAGCATCACTCCATCTAGTTGGTCTTTCAGGATTTAATCCTGATTTCAAAACAACGCGGCTAACATCATCTTCCGTGACTTTCAATCCGGAAAACTGCTTTGCAACTGCCTCGCTGAATTTTTTCTTCTGCATTTCCATTGCTCTTGCAAAAGTAGCCCAGACTTTCTTCAAAATACTCAGATACCATAAATCTAATTCCTTTTCGATTATTGCTATATCTTTTCCAGGATAATATCCTTGTGTTGGCTTCCCCTCGCAGTCAAATTCTCCAGACATATCAACAACATGAATAAATGCGTCTGCAGTGCTCAAATCATTCAAAAACTCATTTCCCAATCCTTTCCCTAAACTTGCGCCTTCAACCAGCCCTGCAACATCCATTAATTCAAATGGAACAAATCTCCATTTGCCTTTTTCTCCTTTAACATATCCCTCTCTTGGGTTGCTTATTCTTCCAAATTCTGGAGCTAAGTCTTCAATCTTTACATAAGCCATCCCGCGATTTGGTTTTATTGTAGCAAAAGGATAAGATGCTATGAGAACGTCCATTAAAGTTGCTGCTTTAAAAAACGTAGATTTTCCACTATTCGGTCTTCCCACCAATCCTATTAACATAATATAATTCAAAAAACAAGCTTTAAATACATTCCCCGTTTTCATTTTTTAAGTCTGAAGTTATGATCCCATAGCTCAGCCTGGTTAGAGCACCGCTCTTATAAGAGCTTACCCCATTAGGGGTATGATTTCATGCTGAAAAGCTAAGAAAGGCGGGGGTCCTGGGTTCAAATCCCAGTGGGATCATATGCCATTGAGTTTACGAGAGGCATTGAGACCAATGGCACTAAGAATTTTATTCTGTAAAAATTCTTTCAGCCAGTGGGATCATTATGGGCTAAAGCTCATAACAAGTCCTGTGGACTTGTGCATGCGCAGACAACTGCCTTGCAGGAAAATAAGTTTTCATCTCTTGCACATAGCCAGAGCATAAGACTTATCGTCAGAAACATAAACTTTAACGTCATCGAAATACATCTTTACATATTTCCTAAAATTCTCTTCATCATATTTATAGGACACCGCAACAATAATCTGGTCTCCTGCATTGAAATAGACGGGCTTATCCAAGAAAGTTATCTTAGTATTTTTCTTTATAGTATAATACATTTCAATTCTTGAATTCCTAAATCTCGCACCATATTGAACATCTTCTTTCTTTAATCCAATTTGAGTTAAAGTTTTCACAAGAAGTTCATCAAGGTAAGCATTATCATAAGCCTTCAAAACATCATCTTGATTTCTTGTATCCAATCCATTACCAATAAGCAAAAAATCCCCTTCAGCCATACTGCTTCTTATTTCATAAAGCAATTCATTAATTTCAAAATTCCCAAGTGTATTTCCAAGCAATAAAATAAAATTATTTTTAAAATTGCCTCTCTTTAATAATTGGGAAACATTTTCCAAATTTTCAAAATCTGAAACATTCCATTGAAATTCAACTACCTCTCCAACGTTCAATTTTTTTATTCTGTCAAGAGCCTTTCCAATCATATAGTCGCTTATATCAATTGGACAATATCTCAGTTTAACCTTGCCTTCTAAATAATTAATAAAAATAACTGCTTTCTTCCCATCTCCGCATCCCAAATCAATGATATTGACTGGTTTCTGATTTAATTTTTTTACAATATTGTTTATATTTTCCTTGATTAAATCTATTTCTTTCTGAATGACATCTTTTTGATAATCTCCAGATTTCTCCAAATCCAAAAATGCCTGCGCCTGTTCAGGAGTCAAATACCATAATTTAGAATCTGCTATATTCCATACTCTTGTTTTCCCTTCTAAAGAATATCCCCTCTTAATTAATTCCTTGAATATCAAGTCATTTACTTGCATAAGTTTAGCAAAAATCTTGTCTTTTTAATGCTTTCCTTTTAGTTTTTACTACAAGACTATTGCAACAAATTATCGAGAAAAGAGAAGATTTAAAAGTCAATTTTAGTTTTCCCGTATATGCCTTTGTAGTCTAGTGGTCAAGGACACGGCCCTTTCGCGGCCGGAACCCGGGTTCAAATCCCGGCAAGGGCATTCATGCTATCGAAGATAGCATCATTTCTGGATTTTAACCCGGAGGGTTCAAATCACTTCAACTTGTGAGAGTTGAAGTCACTAAGAATTTGAGTTTATGAAAATTCTTTCAGCCGGCAAGGGCATTTTCTTCAAGAAGTTTTATAAACCCTGTCTTAACCCTATAAAATATGAAAAGAATACAGATTGAATTAAGATTAGAAAATAAAATACTTTATGTAAATGCAAATAGTCTAAGGTTAGATGATTCTTTATTTTCCGCAGGAGTAAATAGAGTTCAAAATGAAGAAAATGAGAATGCATTAGAACTTAGATATAGAAGTAAAGTTAAAGAATTTGCAGAAAGAGAAGCAGAAATAATCTATTTATTTTTAAAACAAAAAGGGTTAATTAAAAGATTGAATACATATAACTACCCTGATGAAATACTTCCTACGATTGCAATAGTTGGGCAATTTGATGCAGGGATTCATCTCAGATAATTATCTTCCCATTTCCTAACACTATTTTCATCCAATTCAATCCTATATCTTTTCTCATCTCTTTTCCAATTTCTAAAAAATATTCCGAATATCAAACCAACAAGCATCCCTGTAAGATGAGCAATATTTCCTGTGTTGTCTATTGGATTTCCAACTAAAAAGCCATAAGCTCCAAGCAAATCCCCTGCCATCCACAAAATGCCTGCTAAGAACATTGGCATCGGCAAACCAAATGCAAAAACAGCCATAGTCGGCCTGATAAAAACCAGTGTACCAATAACTCCGAATATTGCTCCTGAAGCTCCAAGAGAAGAAGGATAAAATATTGCTGAAATTATATTAGCTAATATTCCTGATGCAAAAAATACAATAAGAAATCTCTTTCCACCAATGAATCTCTCAACAATGCTTCCAAAAAGCAAAAGTGCAAATAGATTATAAACTAAGTGAATTAAACTTCCATGCAGAAATATGGCAGTTAAAAATCTCCAAATTTCCCAATAAGTCTGGGAATTCAGTATAAATAAATCTGTAAATCCTGAAAGAATATTTTGTAGGATAAATATAATTAGACAAATGATGCTTAATTTGATTGCATAAAACTTAAATTTATTTTCCATATTGAAATAAATATGCTATCGTTTTAAATAGCCTTGCTTTTCAATCCTTTTCTTCTATCAAATACTACACTAACCATTGCGCTAACTTGTGATTGGCTAAGTTTGTCATTATTTCCCTTTTTTAAAACTTCACGAACCCTATCATTTTTATTACCTGGAATTTCAGAAGGGGCTTTATATCCTGATGCTTTATGAACTGAATCTAATACTCCAGGTGCATGAATTAAACGAGAAGAGATATCTAGAGGTTCTGAATTAACTACTTTTCTCAATTCTTTTTCTAAAACACTAACTTTATCATAAGCAGTCCTAGGAAAGTTAATCCAATAGTTTTCTGAACCTAATCTCTGTATATGCATCCATTCAGCTTTATTATCTTGATTATAATTATCCACTAAATAGAGGCGAGCATTTCTTAATCTATCTAAAATAGAATCCGAGCTCTCAATTGAAAGATTAATTTCATCGGAGCATCCATTCTCGCTATTTAAGTTAATCTCAAGTTGTAACTTGTCTTTTGGGAATCTCCTAATTTTTCCAAGTTCATTTATGCTTTGTATAACTCCTAAAAACTCCTTCATTCTTTTAGAGTCCAGCATATACAAAGGTACATTGTTATCTTGATAGTTCATACCTTGAACAAATAAATAAGACTTTTAAACCTTACTAATTATGTAACTTAAAAGTGATAAATTTATATATGATAAAATTACTCTGAATAAGCTGAGTAAATTTTAGTATGGTTTTTATACCTATTAAAACTTATTTTTGTACATGGCGGTTGTGGTGTAACGGTAGCATACCAGCTTGTGGCGCTGTTGGCGTGGGTTCAACTCCCACCTCCCGCTTATCATAATCTTTAGATTATGAAGAGATATACACATTTGTAGATTTCTGATAAAATTAGCAGTTTAAGTTTTGAAAGCCAGCGGAAAACTTTTTCTAAAAGTTTTTGCTCTCCCACCTCCCGTTTATCATATCTAATTTATAAACCTTCAATAAAGCCAATAAAAATGAGAATGTGGAATATTCCTCCCCAAATGCTGTGCACGAAGCATCTACTCGGAGAGCACGTTGAGATGCATATGTTTGTTGGAACAATAAACAAGAAAAAGAGCATTAAGGAGTATCTCGATAATGAATTAGTCGATACATCCCATATAAGAAAAAGGCATTATGAATTAGTTAGTGAGATGAAGCGCAGAGAATTCAATCACCAATCTCCTTTACCAAAATTTGAGATAAAGAAAAGTGGTTCTATAGATATAAAAAAGAACATAAAAGAACTTGCAAGAAGATGCAAAGAATGCAAAAAGAAAATAAATCCCTCTTTTTTTGACAGTGCCCGATTTTAGACGGGATTCTCATACATATAATCAATCCGTAGATATATTATAAACCCATGAAGGAGAGGCTTGACCCAAATAAAATAGATGAATCAAACGTCCCCTTCTGGGAAAAAGAGGTGATAATATATCTATGATGTTTACCTATTTAAATCTTTCGTTTGTTGTAACTAATAAATGAATACACTTTCTTTTTACTATATTCTATAACTTATAAGAGTATATAAACTTGCCCGAATAATCACTAAAATGACTGAAAATCAGGTAATTGAGAAAATTGGGCAGGAACAGATACACACCCTTCTGTTTGGAGAGAAATTAAGCTGGCAGGCAATCATTTATGACTTAATAAATACGGAACAGCTTAATCCTTGGGATATTGACTTGTCAATTTTAGCCAATAAATACCTTGAAAAAGTCCGTGCTTTGGAAGAATCAAATTTTTTCGTATCTTCAAAAGTTCTGCTTGCAGCAGCGTTATTATTGAGAATGAAATCGGAGATTCTTTTGGAAAGAGACATTAAAAGCCTTGATGATATTCTATTTGGCAAGAAAGAAGAGAAGAAATATGTGCAGGAAAGAATAGAATTAGATGAAGATATTCCTGAACTTATCCCAAGAACTCCTTTGCCAAGATTCAAGAAAGTCACGCTTGAAGAGCTTATGTCTGCATTGAACAACGCGATAAAAACTGAGACAAGAAGGATAAAGAAAGTTATACTGACAAGACAGCAGGAAATTGAAACTGCCCTTTCTCTCCCAAAACAGAGAATAAATATAAATGATAGAATAAAAATAGTCTATAGCAAATTAAAAGCTATTTTTACAGAAAGAGAAGAAAAACTGCCATTTACAGAATTAGCAGGCAAATCTAGCGATGAAAGAATAGCTACTTTTATGCCCCTATTATACTTGGATAATCAGCATAAAATATGGATAGAACAAGAAGGATTTTTGGAAGAAATATATATTCTTCTTAAGCATATTTATGAAAAACAAAATAAAGAAGAGCTTGAAGCCATGAAAAAAGAAGTTGATGAAGCAATGATTGAATGGGAAAAAGAGCAGAGAGTTGAAAAGCTCAAGGATTCTCTGGAAAGCACTCCTCTGCCGGTTGAAGACGATGATGACATAAAAGAAGATAGATTTTCTTCAAAACCAGCAAAATCTAAAGATTATAATGAAGAAGAATAATTATTTATCAAACAAAACATTTATAATGATGAGTGAATTACAATTCACACATGAGAGATAAATGTTATTTATTCTTTGAAACATTAGGAACTAAATTAAAAATAGATATAATTATCAAACTTAAAGAGAAACCATCAAGTGTAAGCGAATTATCAAAAAATCTTAACCAAGAAAGAAGCAAAGTTTCACACGCATTAATATCTCTTTTAGATTGCGGCTTTATAGAAGTTAAAAAAGAAGGCAAAAATAGAATATATTTCTTAAATAAAGATACAATTTTGCCCCTCTTAAATTTAGTTGAAAAGCATGTTGAGAAATATTGTAAAATCTGTAAAAAGCAGGTGAAATAAATAATGGCAACCAATTCAGAAACTTCAAAAATATTATCAAAAGAACACAAAGATATATTAAAGATAGTCGATGCTTTAGAATCTGAAATAGGACAATTAAAGAACAAAGATATTAATATAATCTTTTTTAAGAAGGTTATAGATTTTATTAGAAATTATGCAGATAAATTTCATCATGCAAAAGAAGAAGATATTTTATTTAAAGAGTTTAATAAATATGCAGAAAAAGAATGCATACATTGTAATCCCTTAGAACAAATGTTATTTGAACATGAAGAAGGAAGAAAAAATATAAAAATAATGGAATCTGGTTTGAATGAAAAAAATAAGAATATGTTGATTGATGGGGCAACTAAATATATTCAATTAATTAGGGAGCACATATTCAAAGAAGATAACATTTTATATCCAATGACTGACGACCTTTTAAGCGATTCTATAAAAAATAAAATGCTCAAAAACTTTAAAGAAATTGAGAAAGAAAAAAAGAAAAATATAAAAGTTTATCTTGATTTTATTAAATCTATTGGCAGAAGAAAATGAATAAAAATATTTCAGAAATGATTGAATATCCAAAGCAGGGGATTTTAAGTAAAAGTATACTTAAAACTGGCGGATTAGATATTACATTGTTTTGCATGGCTGCTGGAACAAAAATTTCAGAGCATACTTCAACTAAGAAAGGAATTATACAAGTTATAGGGGGCAAGGGAACTTTTCGTTTGGAAGGAAAAAATATCAAGATGAAGCCAAATATTTTAATATTTATGAAAGAAAATGCAGTTCATTCCTTGAAAGCTGAAAAAAATACATCTTTTATTCTCACATTAATTTAAATAAGTTATTCCTCAAACATATTCAATAATTGCTTCTCAGTCAAGAACTTTTCATCACCAGACTTCATATCCTTAAGCTTAAATTTTCCTTTGCTTACTTCATTGGCGCCTACAAAAATCACATATGGAACAGCGAGAGCATTTGCATATTCCAATGCTTTGCCAACTTTCTCAAAAAATACTTCGCATGAAGCTCCTTCTTTCCTTAACTTCTTTGCCAATGAAATGCAATCCTTATCTTTATCTAAAGAAATTATGATAAGTTTCGGAATCTGCTCTCCTTTAGTTTTTGCTAATTCGCTGACTCTTTCTAATCCAAATGATATTCCAACAGCAGGAATCTCTCTACCTGAAAATTTGCCGACACTATTATCATATCTTCCACCTGCAGCAATGCTCATCTTTCCATCAACTTTTACTTCAAATATATTCCCAGTATAATAGCTCAATCCTCTTACCATGTGAGGGTTAAATTTAACATTCACTCCATGCTTCTTGCATGCTTCAATTAAATTTGCCATTTCTTCCGCCCCATCAAACGCATTCTCCTTGAAAAAATTAATATCTTTTTCCATCATCTTAAATAAAGTTATAATCTGATTTACATCTGCATATTTTTTCAGATTAGATTTTAGCATATCTTCCCCAATCTTATCAATTTTATCTATCTCCTTCATTACTCCTTTGCCGTCGCTTATTTCAACGCTCTCAATTATCGCATTTAGAAGTTTCCTGTTATTTACCTCAATTTCAGCTTTCACACCAAGCTCTTTTAATACATCTGATATCATTGCCAAACAATCTGCATCTGCATTTACAGAAGAATCTCCTATAATATCTGCATCACACTGAACAAATTGCCTGAATCTTCCAGTCCCTGTCGGCTCATCTCTAAATACTTCGCCAATCTGATATCTCCTAAATGGCAGTTTAATATTTGGATTCTGCTTGAATATTCTGGCTAATTGAAAAGTAAATTCATATCTCAATCCAAGATTTCTTCCTGCCCTATCTTTAAGTCTGAACCTGTCTGATACTGCTTCATCTTCTTCAAGAGTCAAAGTTTCATTTTTCATTAATTCGTCAAATTCTACAACAGGAGTTTCCAAAGGAACAAAGCCATAAAGTTTGAAATGCTTTTCAATTATCTTTCTGACTGCATTTCTCTTCAAAGATGCGGGAGGCAGATAATCCTGAAATCCCTTGACTGTATCAACTTCAATTTTCATAAACCAAACAGATATTCAACATTTTTATAGTTTATGAATTAAGAAAAGTTTAAAAGAATGTTTAATATTCCGATTATTGTGAAGAAGAAAGGGGCGATAAATAGATTGAAAAATCTACTATTGGGATTAACTTTAGTTGCAACTTCATCAGCCAGCGGATATGAATTTATAAAAGCCAAAGGAGATAGAAATTTTAGATGGAAATTAGATGAAAATGGAAGAAGAGAATTAAAATATTATGTTGATCCAAAATGTCCTAAAGAATTTGAAGAAGTATTTATTGAATCTGCAAGAAAATGGACAGATGCATTGGATGGAAAGATAACATTTGTATCTTCCAAAAATGCAGAAAAAAGAGATATTTATCTAACTCTTGAACCGCCAGATTCTGATGATGTTGCTTGGGTTTCCAGCACACCTTCAGAAGAAAGCGATTCAAAAAATATTTATATAAAATCATCAAAGATTAAATTCAATGAGAAAAAAGAAATCTCTGATTTAATATTGCTTAAAGATATTATGACTCATGAACTTGGGCATGTTTTAGGTTTGAGTGATATCGAAAAAACAAAACTTTTGAATATCCAAACTCCATTTGATGGACGGAATGATTATCCTACTATGTTTCAAACAATTGGCAGAAAATATGGGATAAGAGCAACTCTTCATTTAGATGATATAGATGGCGTAAGAAGTTTATATGAATTGCCTGAATGGCAGGATAGAACGCTTGAAGATACAATTTATATTAAAAGAATAAGGGGTAGAAAATACAGATTTTTTGTTTCGTCAGATAATATGGATGAAAATCTTATCTGGGATTTTAATGGAAAAAATAAAAAACTGCTGGAAACAGGATTAGAAACTGAAATCGTCTTAAAAAGAGATAATGTTCATGTGCATAAAAGAGATAAATATGGGAAGAGATATGAATATCTAAAAGTTACTTTGGAATATAATGGTAAATTGGGAGAATATGAAATTCCCATTCAATTGCTTAGAAAAGCCAAAAGAGAAACTATTTTTATATCACCAAGGAATTCAGAAGAATAAATTTATTGAGCTTTTTTCAAAAATTCAGTATACCCGCATTTTCCGCAATGTTCTCTGTCTTTGTGCGAAGCGAGGAAAATTCCCTTTCCGCATCTTGGACAGGATTTTGCGCTCTTTACTTTATCTCCTGAAATTATATATAAAGAATATTTTTTGCTTGTTGGCTTATTCTTGTGAGGTTTCTTTCCCTGTTTTTCTTTGCTTGCTCCGCCGGATAATGATGCCATTTAGAGTTTTTTCTCCTTCTTTACTTTTATTTTTGGCTCTACTTTAAGTTTTGCTTCTGGAGAATCATAAATAAACGCCCTTATTAAAAAATTACTTGTTCCGAATTTGCTTTCAATTTTCTTTATTACAATATCTTCATCCTTAACTTTGAATTTTTCTACAACTGCTTTTATTGTTTTAGCAAAACCAGGATTGCTTTCTCCAGTCATATCTGCGACTATTTCTCTTCGCTTCAATAATTCATTTCTAAAATCTTGTAGTACGTTCATAGTACGAAGCAATACCTCTTATTGCGAGTACTTGAAAATTGGGTGGTTTTTATAATTTTCATAGTTTTATTGCAAATGTTCCTTTTTCCTTTAATTTGAGATTTTTTGCTATTTCTGATTGTTCTGAATTAAGTATAATTATCTTGCCTTTTGAGCTATCAGAAAATTCTTCACTTCCGCATTTAGGGCATTTACTTCCTTCATAAATTGTTTTGCACTGCCTGCAAGCCTTGTGAATAGAAGTCATTTCTTGCCTCCTTTCCTTTCAGCCTTTTCTGATTTTTTAGAAACGGCTTTAACAGCATGTTCTTTTTTCTTTTTATCTTCCCTTATCCAATCAAGTTTTCCCAATCCTGGCTGTCTCATTGTTAATCCAATCTTTGGTTCTCCGCCTTTGTAGCTGATTGCAACAATTCTTGCAAGGCAATCATCTCCCTTGTCAAGAACTCTCTTTGATGCTTTGCCTGAAAGAGTTCCAACTTTGCTCACTGAAACATAATCATCCATAGTTTGAGAGATATGAATCATTCCCTGTGCCGGACCAATTTGCATAAATGCTCCAAAAGTTGTTATCTCTGCTATTTTTCCAAAAACAAGTTCATGCAATTCAGGTTTCCAGACAACAAGTTTAAACTTAGATTTATAATATGCTGCTCCATCTCCTGGAATAAGAACTCCGTCTGCAACTTCATCAACAGAAACCACTTCTATTACGAAACCAAGCTCTTTGCTAACTTTATCAACGAAACTCTCATTCAATTGCTTTTCAATAGCCTCATGAGTAGGAAGCCCAAAATGTTTAGGCTCTACTCTTACATGATCCTCAACTTCTAAAAGATAAAACATAGTCTATTAAAAAACTCAAACAAAATACGATTTAAAAACCTTTTTACTGGAGATTTTCAGTAAAAAAGTTAGCGACGCAATCGATTAAACCTTACATGTCAACTTTAGGTACTGGGAATTTATTCACAGAACCTTTTTACTTGATATTTTTAAGTGGAATAAAGATAAAATTAAAATTAATAAATATGTTTTTCATAACACAAACATTTAAATAGCCCTATTATATAAAAAATATAAGACGTAGACTGAGATTAAGTTAAAGCTGATTCTTGGTTGAAGTAAAATCAAAACACAATAAGGAAGAAAAAAAACATGGGAAATAAAATATTCGTAGGAAATTTGCCTTTTAGCGCAACAGATGACAAGCTTAAAGAATTGTTCTCTCAATTTGGAGACATAACTGAAGCTGTAATCATAAAAAACAAGTTCTCTGGACGTTCAAAGGGATTTGGATTTATAACATTCTCAAGCGAAGCAGATGCTCAAAAAGCAGTAACTGAGATGAATGAAAAAGAAATTGAAGGCAGAAAAATAACAGTCAAAGAAGCTACACCTTTCAATCCTGATGCACCACGCCCAAGAAGATCATTCGGCGATAGAGGAAGCGGTGGAGGATTTGGAGGACAAAGACGCGGTGGATTCGGCGGAGAGCAAAGAGGCGGATTCGGTGGCGGACGAGGCAGATTCAATAAGAGAGAAGGCTCAGATTCAGAAGAGTCAAATGACCAGCAAGAAGGTTATTGATTTCTATACAATTAGTCAGATATTATTAATTTATTAACTGATAGTAATTATTAATATCAATTACAATTATTTTCTTATAAATACTATTATTTATGTGCACTCTTCCACTTAAAGAATTGTATCTGTCTTTCTCTTTTTACCGCTTTAATCTTACTGGGAAATTCACCCAATTTCTTTTTCCCATCTTTTGTATAAAGAATATATTTGTTTCCTCTTTTGCGTATCATTTCCAATCTCTTTTGATAATTAATTAACGATAAACTTATTTAAATAACTTTACAATTAATTGATATAATATTTTTCATCCTAAAACAACTGCTCCCTTTAAACCTCTAAAATCATTATCTGAAGTAAATAACTGCATTCCTTCTTCCATTGCAGTAGTATAAATAATAGAATCTACGGTTGCTAAATTATTTTTCTGTGCAATGCCTGCCGCCTTTTCAGCAAGTTCTAAAGTCACTGGAAAGATAAAAGAGCACCTATTTTTTACCAATAATAAAATTGATTCTATCTCATGCTCAGATAATCCTTCTCTAAGTAATTTTCTCTTAATTTCAAAAATTGATAAAACAGATATCGCCAAATTTCCTTCAGTATCTACAACATCAGAAAATAATTTTTTTGTGATATATGCTACCCAGACAGAAGAATCAATAAATTTAGAATCTATCATGCTTATCCCTTAAATCTTTTAGAATTTCTTTAAGAGGCTTTTTCTTGTAATACTTTTGCAATATCCCGCCGAAAGATTTTCCCCTCGTCCTTTCCGCAGCCATCCTTGTAATTGCTTCGGCATATGATGCAACCACCATCTCCCGCTTCAATTTCTTTAATAATTCTAGCGTCTGTTCATCTACTTGTATAGTCGTTACCATATAATTATATATCTATAGACTATATAAATATTTTGGTTATAAGCCATAAACATATTCGTTACAGAATTCGCAATTCTTCTCAATTGAACACGGCTTAAAGCCATTCTTATACGCTTCCTGAATTTTATGGGCAGCCATTATCAATTCCCTCTCAACTTCATAAATATTAAAGCCTCCCATCCTGTCAGAATTGATGCAAATAGCATTTCCTTTGTCATCAATATCAAACTCTAATGGACGTTCTTGACGAAGCATATCCAAACTTACTTTCTTAATCTTCCCATATTTTTCCTGAGCAGCAAGAACATAAAATCCTAATTGCCAATTTCTATCTTTTGGTGAGATGATGCTCTTCCCAGTTTTATAATCAATAATCTCCGCTCCCCCTTGAACAAAATCAATCCTGTCTGCAAATCCGATAAAATCAAGTCCTCCAATTTTCAGAGGAAGAAATTGCTCAGTCTTTGAATCTTTATTATATTTCCCCTTATTCCTCTCAAAGAAAACCCTAATCAGAGTTTCAGCTTCATTAAATTCAACACTCTCCCATTCCTCATCCATATTCAATTCCTTGGCTAATTCTAAAAATTCTTCTGCATTAGAAAAACCCCCAGAAACTCCTTTCTCAAGAACAAGATGTACAAAACTTCCAAGCCTCATAGCATCCCATGAAATAGTTTCTCTTTCAGGCATATTATAGACATACTTGTATTCAAACTCTTTCTGGCATTTCTCAAACAAAAGCAAAGCAGAAGGAGAAAACCTCTGATGCTCTTTCTTTTGCTCCCTCTCAGTATTTGAAACCATCTCGTCAAGAAGAACCTCAAAATCACTTGCACTTATTAGTTTTGAAAAATCATTTCCTTTCTTTAAAACTTCTTGTTCTGTATATTTGCTTTCCTTGTCAATAGCAAACAAAATATCTGGATTTTTCTTGCATTCTATCTCTTCAAGAAAATAAGAGGGTGCAGTTTTCTTTCCACCATATTCAGAAGCGAAAGTCAGAATCAGCTTTTCTTTTGCCCGGGTGAAAGAAACATATGCCAGTCTCCTTTCTTCAAGAAGTTGATTATGCTTCTCATATTCTTTTAGAAAAGCTTCCTTTTCTTCTTCATTAAAAACCTTAATTTCATCTTTTATTTCAGGAAGTAATTCAGTTGGAATAAGTGAATTCCCTGAATATCTCTCTATTGGAAATCTTCCCTGTGCCATGTTCGTAAGAATAACAGTATTATATTCCAGTCCCTTAGTAGCGTGTGAAGTCATTAACCTTACTCCTTTCTCCTCAAATCTCGCCGCATCAATATCTATTCCCAAACTATTCAAAACATCAAGATAATAAAGAAAATTATCAAGTTCTGCATCATAAAATTCCTCATGCATTTTCGCCAATTCCAAAAATTTATTCAAATTCAACATTGTTTCTATTTCTTCTCTATTCCTCTGCTTCCCAACAAGTCCAGAAACCCTATAGATTTCCTGAAGCAATTCAGAAATAGGTTTATTCAAAAAAGCAAGCATCGCCTTTATTTTCTCAATCAAAATCTTTGCAGACAACTTTCCCCCATCAGATAACTCAAATTTTATAAGATTATTAAAAAGATAAACTGATAAAACACCATTATCTCCTCCCTCTTCTTTGGATTCAGTTCCTCCAGTTCTACCATTCGTTTCTCCAATATTACTATTGCTCACATCCTTATCTTGACTGTTTGTGCCATTAACTAATCCTTTTTCTGCCTCCCTCTCTTTCTTCTGTTTCTTATTAAATTCCTTAATCAGCTTCCCAATTTTAATCAAATCTTCTTTTGAAAAATCAAGCCGATACATTAAATCCCACCACGCTTGCTCTCCTCCCTTATCTTTTTTCTTTAATTTCTGTAAAATCTTCAAATAATCATACACGCTCTTTACAGATTTCTGCTTAAGCAATGAAGATTTAGAGACAGAATAATAAGAAATCCCTGCTTCTTCAAGCGCCTTCCTTATTATTCTCCCGTATTGATGCGCCCTAAACATTACACAAATATCTTCAAGCGGTTTTCCATTTTCAAATTCTTTCTGCACAATTTCAACAATCTTTCTTGCTTCTTCTTTTGCATCTTTCATTTCGTAAACTTCAATTTTATCTCCTTCTCTATTATGCACATTCTCAACAAAAAAGCATTCTTCTTCATTTGCATAATTATTAAGAATAAGTTTATGTGCAGTTTTCAGAATTTTATTGCTTGAACGATAAGATTTATCCAAATTAAAAGTATCTCCTCCCCCAATATTGAATACTTTCATAAAAAGTCCAAGATTTTCCTTGTAGGCTCCCCTGAATCTATATATGCTCTGATTTAAATCGCCTACAACTGTTACATTTCCGTTCTTTGCCAGTCTTACAAGAAAATCAAGCTGCACCTTATTAGTATCTTGAAACTCATCAACAATTATATAATCAAATTCTAATGCAATTTCAGGATTTTTCTCAAGCAATAGCAAAGCATTATTATTCAAATCAGAATAGTCTTGATAGTTCCCCTTTTGTTTAATCTTCTCATATGCACTCCACGCTCTCACGAATTTCCATAATTCTAAAATTCCTCTTATTTTCTTAATTTCAGAAATCAAATCTTTCTTTTTCTTTCCATTATCTTTCAGATACAAAGTCTGCAGTTCAAAATTAAGATTTTCAAGTCTTTTCTCTAAATCAACCCCAGAATACTTCTCAATTAATCCTTCAAGATGCTTTTGAAATTCTATAATCCGTATTCCTAAATCTTTCGCAGTCCCAATCGTACCGACATACTTTCCGCAATTATTTGCATGAACTTTCAGATTCCTATGCAATAAAACCATCGCCTGCTGTGAATCGAGTATCTTAAATCCCTTATCTATCCCTATTCTATCCCCATATTTCCTCAATAAGTCTGCTGAAAATCCATGAAATGTCCTGATTATTGGTTTTCCAGTCTTTATTCCAGCACAGCCATTAACTGCTAACCTGTCATTACCATCTATCACATCCTTACCTGCAGTTTTGTTATTATTAACTATTTCACCTTCTATCTTATTGTTATCATTCACATCCCTGCTCGCAGTTCCCTTATCATTAACAATTTCCTCCTTTCCCTTATTGAATTCTCCAAGCGCCTTATCAACTCTCAAGATAAGATTATTCGCCGCCTCATTGGAAAATGTAATGCAGACAATTTTATCAGGAGAATAAATCTTATTTTGAACAATATGCTTTATCTTTTCAACAATTGTATATGTCTTTCCCGTCCCTGCCCCCGCAAGCACAACACACGGCCCAGTCACCTTTTCAATTGCATTCATCACAACCTTTAGAAATCAGCCATTAAAAATTTATATGTG
>JAUXTS010000008.1 GCA_030679115.1 archaeon | reverse complement strand
TATGCTTCCTGCAAATGTATTGGTATCGGGTAATGTATTGCTGTACCTATTCCTTTTTCTTTTAAATGTGCAGCAAGTTCATCTCTTTTTTCAGTTCTTATCACATAAAGGTGAAATATATTTGAATTTTCCCTATTTTCTATTTCTGGCGTGATTACTGCATCGTTTAATAAAGAGCCATATGCAGTTGCATGCATTCTTCTTAATTTATTAAATTCATTTAGATGATTTAATCGGACGTTTAATATTGCTGCCTGCATTTCATCCAGTCTGCTATTTTGCCCATGAATTTTTGCATGGTATCTATCTGATTGCCCGTAATTTCTAAGCAATTTTATCTTTTCAGCAATTTCAGGGCTGCTTGTAACGATAGCTCCTCCGTCCCCATAGCATCCTAAATTTTTGCTTGGGTAGAAACTAAAACATCCGGTTTCTCCAATAGGGACTATTCCTCCTTGATAAGTTGCTCCGTGTGCCTGAGCACAATCTTCTATTACATGTAAATTATGCTGTCTGGCTATTTTTAGAATTTCATCCATTCTGCAAACCCTACCATAAAGATGAACAGGAACTATTGCTTTTGATTTTCCAGTTATTCTTTTTTCAAGATTTGAAGGTTCTATAAGATAATTCTTATCTATGTCAATTAAAACTGGTTTTGCTCCAGCATTTACTATTGCGGCGACTGTTGGGATTGCAGTATTTGAGGCAGTTATTACTTCGTCTCCCTGTTGTATATCATATGCTTTCAATGCAAGTGTTATTGCATCGGTTCCGTTTGCAACTCCCACAGTATATTCTTTTTCACAAAATGAGGCAAATCTTTTTTCAAATTTTTCCAATTCCGGACCGAAAATGAATAATCCTTTATTAAGAACATTTAAACATGCTTCTTTTATTTCCAAATTCAAAGATTCATTTCTTGTCAGATTTACAAAAGGTATCATTTTTTCCAATAAATTTCACGATTAGCAGGTTCTTTGTAAAATTCCAAAGTTTTTTTAATTCCTTCTTTTAAACTTGTTCTTGGAATCCACTCTAAATCACTATGTATTTTACAGATATCTGCTGAAAAATGCCCTGGTTCTAAAGTTTCTCTGCCTTTAGGATAGGGTTCAGATATAAAAGAACCGTTGCCTGCCTCTTTAATTATTAAATCTGCTAATCCTCCGATAATCTTTACATTTTCGCCGATGATTTCAGGATAACCATTTACTTTTAAGCTTGCCCCCAAATTATAAATTTGATTGTTCGCTTTTTCTGATACCATGCCCCTCATAAAAGCTTCTACTGTATCATCTACGTAATTGAAATCTCTCAAAAATTTCCCGCCATCCCAAAGTTTTATAGGTTTTCCCTCAAGAGCCAAAGTTACAAACCAATTTACCACTCCTTGCCCCGAATCATTCATTATGTGTCTTGGCCCATATACATTTACCAAACGAAGCGAAAAGAAAGGAAAGTTCCCATGATCGCTAAACCATCTATGATAAAATTCTGCCGCTTGCTTGTTTATTCCCTGCGGGTCTGCAATATTGTTGACAACAAAACGTTCATCTACTGGAAGTTCTCTTTCTGGAACTTTTCCTAATTGATCTCTTGTTCCGGCATAACCTACTTTAATCTTTCTACCTGGATGTTTTTTAGAATAATCTCTGCAGGCATCCAAAAAATGAATATGTGATTTTAGATTATGTTCAAAATCAAAAGAAGGATTATCTTTGCTCCCTATATGACTGACAGAACCTGCTATATTGAATATGAATTCTGGCTTTTCTGCTTCAAGTATATTGAGCATACGTTCTTTATTTCTCATATCGCCTTCTTCACCACTATATACTCTAATATTTCCATTTAATCCTGAAAGATTATAATGCTGCAAAGCTACTGAAGCTGAAACATCTTCATTGATATTCCCTCCAAGCCCTGGAACTAATGCATCTACAAGAACTATACTTTCTGGTGGCTGTTTTAGCCCTGCAAGTGTGCGTGCCAAAGTACTGCCTATGAAACCAAGTCCTCCAGTAATTAAAATACGTTTTCCGTCAAATCCTTCTTTATATTCTTCAGACATATATATACCCTCTAAAAGCGGTTTTAAAAGATTGTTGTTATACAAAATATGCTTAATTTTTTATTGCACTGAATAATCTGATTGTTTCACCCACTTTTTCAGATAAATCATCTTTATATTCAAATCCAAGATTCCTTATCTTTTTATCAGATACGTCATAAGGTGTTTGATTTAGAATTGGAGATTTTGTTATTGTAATTGCTGTATTTGGCATATGCTGTTTTATTGTTTCGATTATTTCACCCATAGTATAATTTTTTGTAACAATATTATAAATTTCTCCGCTTTTACCATTCTTTTCCAAAAACATAAATGCATTGATTGCATCATCCAAACCAAGATATGGGCGTTTGCTATGCAATGCAGTATCCCAAATAGTCAGTGGTTTTCTTAATGCTGCGAGATAACAAAATTTATTTATGGCAGTATGAAATCTCATTCCTATGCTTGTGCCGAATATCGTGCCTAATCTTGGAATCATGATTTCTATTTTTTCTTCTTTAGCAAGTTCTTTTAAAAACTTTTCAGAAGCAAGTTTTGTTTCGGCATAAGGGCTTGAAGGTTTTAAATTAGTGCAGGTTTCATCAACAACTCCTTCTGCTTCACCATAAACACTTGTTGAACTTGGAAATATTAATTTTTTAACTCCTGCTCTGATTGCTGCGTATGCAACTTTCTTTGTTCCTTCAAAATTAATTCTTTCTGTTTCTTCAGGTTTTGAAATTGTAGATGGAGCATCAGTTATTGAAGCAAGGTGCACTACAAGATTAATATCTTTCATTGCCTTATCCAAATCATTTTCATTAGCTATATCTCCTTCTATAAATTCAAACTTAACACTTTCAGGCAAATTAAATAGTGAACAATATCTCTGAACTAAAAAATTATCAAGAATTCTTATTAATTCCACATCATTCCTCTTTGCATATTCTCTTACTAATTTGCTCCCAATATGTCCGAGTCCGCCCGTAACTAATATTTTCATTTAAAGATACTCCTTATATTTGTCATCTTTCAAATAATAATTTATTGTTCTTTTTATACCCTCTGTGAAATTAATTTGGGGTTCCCATCCAAGTATTCGTTTAATTTTGCCATAATCAACTTCTATATCTCCTGCATCTATCTTTTTTTGATGAGCAGGGTATTCAACATAAGTTATTTTGACTTCTTTTTCAGTTTTTTCTTTCATCGCATCTGCTAATTGCTTCACCATATCAATAAAATACATTTTATCTGAACCAATCAGAAAAACTTCCCCTTTTGATTTTGGATTCTGAGCAGCTAAAATTAAAGCATCAGTAACATTATTTATATAATTATAATCTCGAATAAATTTCCCATCACCATATACAGTTATTGGCTCCCCTTTTAGCGCCCGGCCTATGAAGTAATTTGTTATGCCGAATCTTGTGCTGTTTAATTGCTGTCTCTCTCCAAAAATATTTCCAAATCTTATAGTCGTGGTATTCATCCCATAAACCTCGCTGTATATTTTCATATAACTTTCACAAGCAAGCTTATTTGTGGCATAGATGTCTATAGGGTCGTCTTTTAAACTTTCTTCAAAAGGAAGTTTTTTTGTTTTTCCAACTTGGGTACAGGTTCCTGTGAAAACTATTTTTGCAGAGGGATTATTTTTTCGGCAGGATTCCAATAGATTCATAGTGCCGATTATATTTAGTGAGATATCTAAAAATGGATTTTCCATGGAAGTTATATTGCTGGTTTGAGCAGCTAAATGAAAGATTATATCTTTTCCAGAAATTATTTTTTCAACATCTTGAAGATTTGAAATATCCCCATTTACAATCTGAACTTTGTCCTTTATATCTGATATATTGCACATTTTTGAAGCAGTTCTTTCAAATAAAGTTCCATTAGCTCCAAGAGATATGCAATGCACTGCCAAATTGCTGCCTATAAAACCAAGTCCCCCAGTTATAAGCACATTCTTTCCATCCATTCTTTCTAATTGAAATGCCATTTTCTTATATGGAAATTAGTTTCAATAAGGTATTTAAATAAATCGGTGAGATTA
>JAUXTS010000055.1 GCA_030679115.1 archaeon | reverse complement strand
TTTGATTATTTTATATTTGGCGGAATTCTTGGAGATAATCCTCCTAAAAAGAGAACCAATCCTGAATTGACATCTAAAATTCAGAATGTAGAGTCAAGAAATATCGGAGACAAGCAAATGTCGACGGATAATGCAGTCTATGTCGTTAAAAAGATTCTGGAAGGCAGCCAATTAAGCAAAATTCCTTTTCAAGATGAAATAGAAATTGAAATCAATGATATAGAATCAACAATCTTTCCCTATCGCTACGCTCTTGTCAATGGAAAACCTCTCATCAGCCCAGAATTAATAGAATATCTAAAGAAAAATTAATTTCAAGAAGCATCTTATCCACAATAATAAACTATTTAACCACTATAAATAATATTTTCCGATGATAATTAGTAGAGAAGTGCTCAGAACAGCCATAGCAGATGTCTTGGAAATTACCAGAGAAAATAAATTATTCACAACTAAGGACATTAAGAAAAATTTAGGAAAATCATTTGAAGGATATAACGGCACTTTAGTTCTTGAAAAAAGCGTTTCCCAATCAAAAAAAGGAAGTCTTGGAATCAGATATGAAATGGGGGGAGAAATCCCTATCCGTGCAGTTGTAAGGAATCATCGCGAAAATCTCACAGAACTTTGGATTAAATATATAGATACACTTGATGAATTTAAACTAAGAATAGGAGAAGGAATTAGACACGATGACGGCAGCTACATAATACATTACACTCAATACAAAAGAAGCGGAAGTGCAGACTTTAATGTCTGCATAAGAAATCTTCGAAGATTAGAAGGACAACTTTATAGAGACGCTCAGAAGCGTAAGAGAGCATATAGGCTTAAAAGAAAACCGGCAAAGTACGATACCAATAAGATTTAAAAACGAATTCTTCCAGACTTATTTATAAGCTCGCATTGTATAGTGGCTAGTACACATCCCTGTCACGGATGAGACCCGGGTTCAATTCCCAGTGCGGGCGTAAAATCTATCGAAGATAAAACCCACGTCGTGAAAAACAGGGCGTCGAAAAAATAGAAGATTTAGCCAAAAGAGAACATTTATAAATAAATTCTCATATCCTTATATTAATAGAATAACAGGGGGCAATATCTTTAAAGGATATTGCTCTCTCCTACTCCATGAGAGTTATTATTTTTAATGATAAGCAAAACTTTGATGGTTCACTAAATTTACTCAATAAGAGATTTGAAAAAAAACAAAAGAGATTTTGGAATTATGAAAAATATATTCCTTTTCTAATTGATAAGATTAAATCATTTGACAGATTTAAGAAATCTGAATTGCAACTCACTAAAACATTCTTTTATAGCGGAAGATACAACTCTAATCTTATCAGCAAAGTTAAATGGAATTGTCATCAGCAAATAGCAGAACTAAATTCTTTAATAAAAAAAGAACAAGATTTATTAAATTATATCTCTCAGCAAAAAATTTCACATGAAGTAAGAAAAAGAACGAACAAGCATGTAGAAAATATTAAAAATATTTTTGAAAAAAGAAAAGAGTTTTACTTGTCCAATATCGAAAAACAAAAAAGAAATTTTGAAGGACAAAAAGAGCTATTTGAAAAAATAAAAGGTAATCCATTCATTGAAATAAAAACAACTCCATTGAAACAAAGAAATGGGGACGTGTACCAAAAAGGAGTGGATGTTATGATTGCTACCGATTTAGTTAATTTAGCACATACTGATACTTATGATATTGCCCTAATACTTGGGGGAGATACAGATTTAATTGAATGTATAAAACTTATTAAAAGTCTGGGTAAAATAGCCATAATGGCTGCATTTTATACTCCGGGCGAACCTCTTCTAAGCACAATATCTGATTTAGTGCCCATAGCTGATCACTTTATTAATCTAAATGAACTATCAAATAAAGAGATACTTGCTATATCAGATATATTAATCAAAGATAAATAGACCCATTCTATCTCCTCCAAAACATCCGTCAAACCGCCACTCTTTTTATAAACTTTAATTATCATATAAAATATAAGATACATTCAAAGAATACCAACATCCCGCTAAAATCGCACGATGGGGTTGTCGCCGATGCGGGCGTTTCTATCTTTGATTCAATCTTGCTGTGAAGCTCCTCGTTTCACTGCGGGCTTTCTCGCTGCGTTGAACAAAGAGGTGCGGGCGTAAAATCTATCGACGACAAAACCACATTTCTGAAAATCCAGACATCGGATATTGCTTTGTTTTTAATTCTTTCTCTCTTCCGTTTTCTTTAAACCAAATGGCTCTGAATACCTTTATTATTGCTTCTTATTATTTCTTCTTCCATCTCCTTTCTTTCCATTCTGCGTTTTATTATCTCCCTAGCTTTATTTATTGCCATGCGTATTTTTTCAATAAGATAATCGTACTCTAGTGTATAATAAATTTCTCTCTTTGAAATTGTTTCAATGGGAACAAAAAACGAGTGCCCAATTCCTTTAATACTATATCTATTTCTTCATAACTCAATTTATCAAACTCATCTTCTAATCCTTGGTCGTGTTTTTCATCTTCCATAATATCTAAAAATGAGAAAGGATATATAAATATCGCTAATCAAAATTAAACTAAATACTTTTCTTTTAGCTTCAAACTCATTCTTTGATAGTGCCTAAAGGCTGCATTAAAATCACCCAATAGAACCAATGAGACAGCATGTCTTACATCTTCATAAGTATCTTGCCATATCTTTTTAACATCTCCCCTGCCGTTTACAGCATTTACAATTTCTGGAGCTACTTCATAATATTCTCTAACTGCCTTTCTTCCCTTGGATGTCGAGATTAATATTTTGTCCCTGAAGCATCTCAAAACACTTAACTCAAGGCAATCATCTGGAAGACCTTTAGCTTTTGTGCATGCAGTTGTTAAATAACAAAGTCCGCCTCCACCAGAACTTCCCCCAGATGATGAACTTCCCTCGGATGATGAGCCCTTCTTAAACGCAGCATCATAGGCTGCCTTTTCAGCGCCACGATAGCTGTCCCCATGATAAGAAGGACTTACTACTTCCCCAACAGCATCGCTCTTTGCACAGCTACCAGCATTGCGCTCAGCGCGGTTAGATATTTCCTTTTCCCTTGAAGAACTTACTTTATCTGTCATTTTATTAATTCCTACAACAAAAACAGATATTTATTACTTTTCATTAAAAAACAAGCAAAAACGGAAATATTTATATGTAACAAAAACTAATTATATTAATGTCAAAAAATAAACTCAAATATACATTGGACAAAAGAGATATCAAGATATTAAATACTATATGTGACAATGCCCGCCTACCTTATTCCAAGATAGGCAGAATGACTAAAGTATCAAAAGATAGTGTTAGGAAGAGAATGAAAAACCTGCAAAAGGAATTGTTTATTCTTTCATATAATACTTTAATAAATTATTCCAAATTATCTTATAAATTATTTTATGTTTATATACGATCCAAAAAACCCTTATCACTAAAAAGCAGGCTAATAAAATCATTAATTTCAGATAAAAAATTTTTATCTATACTCCACCTCATCGGAAAATATGATATAGAATTGCAGATAGTGGCAAAAAGTATTAGTGCAGTAAAGAAAATTTTAAAAAAATCCGTTAAAGAGAAAAATATGATAGTTTTAACTTCTTTTTTACCGTATATTTATTCGATGAGGATAGGAGATACGCAGACAGAAATTATTTCTCAGGCAGACAACAAAAGAAAATTTACCCTTGATAAGCTTGATTTAGATATATTAAGAATACTTTCAGTAAATGCAAGAGAAAGGCTTACAGAAATAACGAGAAGAACAGGAAGCGCTGAAGATGTAATCCGATACAGAATAAGGGCGCTTCTGAAAAATAAAGTCATTCTGGGATTTTATACCAGAACAAACAAGCATAGAATGGGGCTTTTTACGTATACTTTGCTGTTAAATCTTGACGGATCTATTGATAGGAGTGAACTTCTTTCTATAAAAGAGATTGTAAATATTTTTTACGTTAGAAGATTCAAAGGAAAATACTCGCTCGGAATTAATTTTTATGCGAAAGATAACAAAGACTTATTAAAAGTAATTGATAGCATCAGAAAAATATTCAAAAACAAACTGGTTAATTTTGATTTGCTTACAGTATTAGAGAGACATAAGTTTACGCCCTTTCCATAAGAAACAATAATAGAAAATATGTAATCTAAATTTTCTCTATTTCTTTTTGGTTTTCTTTCACAAACTTCCAAGATTTTCTTAAAAAGTCTGGAAAATCTTTTTTGTTATCATAAATATATTGCAAATACGATAATAAATGCCTGCCATTTAATTTTGCTGATTCATAAACTTTGTAGGAATCAAATTCATATCTGAAAACTTTTTGTATTCTCTTGTCATTAAGAACAATTCGTGGCACCATTTCGCTCAATCTCCAGACAAGATGAGGGTCATTAAACTCGTTTTCCTTTGCCTTTGGAAAGACTTCTTTCCATTTCTCAAAATAGATAAAATGATAAATTTCATGAATTGAAGTCCCAATCATCTTTTTTGTATCTTGCTTATAAAAAATATCAAAATTTCTCCTCTTTACATCTCTTGGGCAAATAGGATTTAATGAAACCCGAGCAATAAACTTCTTATCTGTGTCTGGCCAGTCAATTTCAGCAGCTTCTGATAAAGCCCTCATAATTTCATTATTCATCTTGTCCCAATCTTTCTGAAAACTCCTGCTCTTCTCTTCAAGTTGTTTTTTATCTCTTTCAAGAATTTCTTGAAAAAATACAGATGCTATCTCTTTCCTCTTTTTTCTATCTTTTACTTTACTCAATCTTTCTTTAATTTCTGGATATACCTTGTAAATCCTGCCGCTCCAGTCCCATAAAGTTTCTGATGGATTCAAAAAGTAGTCTATTACAGGAAATATTTCAGTGAATTTTGCTACCCTGAACTCTACTTGAGGGATATTTTTATTCATAGAGAGTTTAACTGAAATATGTTTATTAATCCTTCTGTAAAAACTCTTTTAATTTTCATCTCTTTTTCTCAAGATTTACTCTTTCTGCCATCTAGCACTTTCTCAAAATAAGAGACTAATATCTATTAACCAAAAAGGTTTAAAAACGAATTCTTCCAGACTTATTTATAAGCTCGCATTGTATAGTGGCTAGTACACATCCCTGTCACGGATGAGACCCGGGTCCGATTCCCGGTGCGGGCGTAACCCCATCATGCGATTTTTCTGGGCTTTTGATTATCCACGAAGTATCCACGACGTATTAAAATAAATAATACGTTAAAGGAACATGAAAATCGATCCATACAAACATAAAGAAAAATACTTAGCCTGGAAAGAAAAAAATAAGGAAGGCGTCCAAGATATTACAAAAGAAAACTCAGAACTTGCCCTTAGATATCTAAATGACATGGAAAAGGGCATCAATATATCATCTGCAAGCACTAAAGGTGCCAGAAGTTACATCAGATTAAACTCCTTAAGAGAAAAAGTGATATTTTTCTCAAAGAGATTTAAAGAAGTATTTGGGCTGAAAAGAGTAGTTGATATAGAAGAAGAGCAATTAATCAGTTTCTTTGCGGATATGAAGAATGGGATAATTAAGAGAAAAGATGGAAGAGCTTACAAATCTATAGATACGCACGGAAAGATCTTCAAAGCATTCTGGCACTGGTGGCAGAAAGTCAATAAAAAATCAGGCATAGAAATACCTGACATTACGGTAGATCTTGATACTCGTGCAGAAAAGCCAGATTGGGTTTATTTAACCGAATCTGAAGTAAAGAAACTCTGTGACAACGCCAAGCCTGAATATAAAACCCTTATTATGTTCCTATTTGATACGGGAATTAGAGCGCCAACAGAACTAATTAATATTAAAGTTTCAGATTTACATAATGATTTTAAGGAAGTAAACATAAGAGACGAAATCAGTAAAACATTCGGCAGAAGAATAAAATTAATGCTTTGTTCTAATTTAATAAAAGATTATATAAAAGAAAACCAATTAAAACATAATGACTACTTATTCCCAGTTGACTATAGTAAAGTTAACGAATACCTTAAGCGTATTTCAAAAAGAATTTTCGGTGAAGGGGTAACCCCTGCAGGTCAAAAATATTCTGATTTAACAATGTATGATTTCAGGCACATCTCTTGCTGTTATTGGCTTCCCCGCTACAAGTCAGAATCTGCCTTGAAATATCGATTTGGCTGGAAAAAAAGCGATAGAATCCATTATTACAGCGAGCTTTTAGGTATGAGTGACACTATAAGCGAAGATGATATGCTGATTGATGTTACTAAAACTGAAATAGAAAAAAAGTTGGAGAAATCCGAAAGAGAAAAAGAACTTATGCAAGAACGCCTTAAGACTATGGAAATTCAGCTGGCTAATATAATGGAATTGACTAACAGATTAGGGATGGTTGCTAAATAACTACTTATTTTCATCAAGATTCTTCTTGAATAGCGCTTTTTCTATATCTCTACAAGAAAGTCCTGTATTTTTTGATATTTCTCTAAGTTTTTTAAAAAAGTCAATAGCTCTTTTTTTATTCGAAAATATATCTTTAGGTTCTTCTCCAAATAATTCTCTCCAAGAATGAATATCTAATATCCCATAATCGGAAGGATCATAAAAAGTTAAAATTACACTACTTAATGAATTTTTAACTGCTGGAATATTTGATAGCAAGGTTATTCTTATTTCATCATCTTTTGATTGAAATGCTTCCTTTGACAATTTTTCAATAAATTCAGAATTACAGTCTTTAATGTGATTTAGCATTACCTTTTGCCTACCAAGAAGCCTACCTTGAAATTTCCATTTTATTATCCTAGAAAGATCCGCTTTAGACATAAAGCCCTTTTCATTGAAAGATTTTCTAAGCTCATTTTCATCACCCCTATTGTATAAATCTTCTTCTTTATCATATTTATTTTTCCAAAAGACAATTTCATCTTTAGTCAAATCTTTTCTCTTAGAATCATTTACAATAATTAACCTGCCTTCTGAGTCAAATTCCATTTCACTATAATATTTATCTAATTTTAATACTTTTAGGTTAAGCAAACTATTTAATGGCTTATTCCTAAATTAGATTATGAAAAAAGAGGATTTTATGCGCCTAGCTATCCGAGATGCAAAAGAGAATAAGCACCATTTTGGGGCGGTTGTTGTTAAAGGCAATAAAGTAATAGCTAAAGCAGGAAAAAGACCTATTGGGGATGCAAGATACCATGCTGAAACAACAGCCCTATTGAAAGCCACAAAAAAGCTCGGAGTTAAACGATTTCCTAAGGGATGCATGCTTTACACAACCTGTGAACCTTGCGTCATGTGCTTTTATATGGCTTGGATAACTGGAATTTCTAAAATAGTTTATGGGGCAACTCTCCAAGATGCACTTAAATTTGGTTTTCAAGAAATTGACATCAATATAGATGAACTCAATAGAAAAGGCGGAAATAGAGTTAAGCTTCGGAAGGGTTTTTTGAGGGATGAGTGCTTGGCGTTGTTTAAAAGATAAATTTTTTATATTTATAATCCTTTGCTATAAATTATTCTATAAAAAAGGAAAAGTAATTAAAAAGGGATTCATCATAAGAAACCATGGTAAATTTAATTCCCTTATCTAACAAAGTGATATTTGATTTAACACCCATATTAACGCATCCGCTTGGAGAAGAGATTTATCTCGCGTTAATATCTATTATTTCAATTTTCTTAGTTCTTTGGTTATCATCAAATATCTTTAATTTTAAAAGGCAAGATTATAAAACTTCTCTATTTATTGCAATAATTATTGCTACAACTTCTTTCATAATTCGCTCAATTAATTTAATCTTTTCTTTAACAGACGCTCAAAAACCAACATTTAATGGAATTGCAATGATAGTTGAGATTTTTTTATTGTTAATTTTAATTAAGAAAGTCTACAATATAAAGTGGTTTAAATCTATCATTATATTAATTATAACTTACTTCGGAAAATTTATGATTATGGGAATAATTGCAATAGTTGTCATTTTATTTTTTACGACAATTCCTCAAGATATTGAAAAAGAAAGAATGGGAGATCCAATAAAAATAGGTGATTTCGAGACTACAAAAATTAATGATCATGCATTCAATTTTAAATCAAGTATAAGCTTTTTAACGAGAACAGAAAATATTACAATGATTTCTCTTAAATGTATTGCATCATATTATTCATTATTCCCAGATGAAAACATAGAAAACTTTGCAACAGAATATAAATTTAAATCATTTAAGTATAGCGATTTAGATTTAAAAATAACGGGCTCAGCTTATTTTAATTGTGGTTTTACTTGTGCTAATGACAAAGCTTTAATGAATACAAATTCTACAAGAGGAACCAAGATTATTTTTATAGAGGGAGGAGAAAATATAACTTTAAACTTTGATTTTATTATAAATAGTAGTGAAAATGAAACAATTAAATGTACTCCCATAATTAATAGTAAAAATCCAGAATTTACAACTATCTGGTACGATAAACTATTTGAAATAAATTATATTGTAGATTAATTTTAAGAGATTTTTCGTCAGAATTTATTAGCTACATTATAACATTCATCTTTCGATGTTCCATTTATATAATTACATATATTTCTATTTTTAGTTCTCATTAATAAGTTCATAAAACATTCTTCTTGTGAACTTAAATCTCGTATTAAATGACATTCATCAATATCTATTTGTAATATAGTTTTATTTTGTTTTTGCATCTTAGACGGAATTATTATAGCAGATAGGAGACCAATTACAAAAAAGACTGCTGCTAAAATAAAAAAAGAAATTACGAACATTAGAAGAAAAACTTTTATGGCATTCCACCAATCAGTTCGATAAAACTTTTTTATTAAAAAAGGAGTTAAGATAAATGTAAAAATACTTGTCAATATTCGAATCGGCATGGAAAAAGTTATTCCCAAATAATATGGTAATAACAGAATGGAGGTAATAACAAATGTTATTGCAATAATTATAAAAGCAGTTTTAAAATCTCGTCTTTTCAATTTATACCTTTTTGATATTATCCAAAGGACAAATGTATAAAGAAAGAAGGTTATAATATAAATTGTGATTAAAATTAATTGATTTTTCATTTTTATCTTAATAAAATATAGTTAATTCCCTTTAAAAAACTTTTTTTATTCAACAAATTTAAATAATATTAAGATAACTAATATTATGAAGAAAGTAGCTTTAATCTTGATTGGGATATCGATTTTCGTTATAATTTTATATTTCATTTTAAATAGTTTTGACATTAATCAATCAAAAGAAGAATATAAATCATCAATTTGTGGAAATAATATCTGCGAAGAAAGCGAAGAATCTTACTGTCTAGATTGCAACTTAAGTTGTAAATCTGAACTTTGTAATCCGAAAATAAATGTCATTTGTGATAACTGTACTGAAATACACAAAAAATTACTTCAAACACTTTTTGAACATCAAAATCTTGCTTATGATTACTTAGCCGACTATTATGGCTATCATCCTTCAAGATTAATTTATCATATCATTTTACAGACAAATATTTCTGATGAACTTTGTTCTAAAAAAGAGGGTTGTTACATTGGTGATGTTGGAACAGCTTATCAAGAGGGAGTTAAACAGGCATTTATTCCTGGTTTAAGAGAATTTGGTGAGAATGAAATTACAAAACAAGAAAACGTAGGTTTTTCGATACACGAACTTTCGCATGTTTTTACACAATATGGATTGGGTATTGTTCCAATTTGGTTTTCAGAAGGAATATCAATTTATTCAGAAAGCAGGCTTCTTTGTCACCCAGATTATATTTTATCAGATAAGATAGACAGTTCTCTATATTCATATAATAAATTAAAGACAGGCACTATAGTTCTGGATGATATAGCCCCATATGATGAATATTATAAGACAGAACATGATAGTCATGTAACTGGAGCTATGTATTTTGGTGCCTTAGAACAAGATTATGATTGTGATAAAAATTGTATCTCTAAAATTTTATATTCCTTACATAAATATAGGGACAATTGTACTGGGGAGTGTTTTGAGAATGTTAAAAAATCCATTCCACAAATTATGAATCTTAGTTTGAATAATAATGACTTAAGAGTTCAGATTATAACAAATGAAATTATAAAACAAAAATCTGAGGAAGTTACTGGACAGAATTTAACTTATTTATTTAACTTGTTAAAGATTGAATATTCTTAAACTTGCTCCTATCACCCCCATCCGAGAATCCTTAAAAACATGAACTAACCCATCCACTCCAAAGCATCCATCAAACCGCCACTCTCCTTAAAAACACCCCAATCCAAAGACAGAATAAGATACATTGAGGAAAAACGAAAGCCCACTTAAATCGCACAATAGGGTTGTTTCCGGTGCGGGCGTTACAGAGAACAAGACACTTTAAATAGAAAGACACACATAAAATTTATATAGTCAATAGTTCTATAAATAATAACATAATCCCGCATGGTCCTACGGGGCCGTGCGATGAAATCACATATATCTTTTTATATTCTTATTGTTGATAAATATAATGCCAAATGAAACAGCAGTATTTATAGATGCGGGATATCTTTCAAGAATAGCGAAACATTTTGGTAATGGTAAATATCTTAAATATAGTCTACATGCTTTTGCAATAAACATAGCCAAAGAGTTTGGGTTGTGGTGTGAAGATATTTACTTTTATACTGCACCTCCCTTCCAATGTGCCATACCTACGCCTGAAGAATCTAAAAGAAGAAGCGATTATGATAAATTTATCAAAAAGATTGCTTCAAAAAGACCAACTACTTATATCCGTGAAGGCAGATGCCAAAAGATTGATGGAGTCTATAAACAGAAGGGTGTTGATGGGTTAATGATTAAAGATTTGATAGTAGTCGCGCAAAGAAAACAGCATAAGAAAGTAATCTTAATAACGTCAGACACAGATTTTGTTCAAGTATTGGAAGAATTAAAGCGAGATTATGGTATTAAAATAATACTTGCCTATTATACTGATAGAAAAAGAGGAAGTGGTTTTTCTATGTCAAATCATCTTTGGAATATTTGTGATGAGAAGTTACTTTTGGAAAAAGAACATTTCTTTAGCTCTTTACAACCTAAATTATAATGTCCTACTCTCTGTTGTTTCCGGTGCGGGCACTTTTCTTTCAAGATAAATATAAAAAACCAATTCTTCTTAAAATAACATGAAAAGAGAATTTATCATTGTATCTAGGCAGGGAATAACAGAAAATGCCCTGCTTTGAAGAAATATTCGGATTAGCAATGCATCTAAAATATATAGAAGATTTAAAGTTCAATTTAAAAACTAATTTTAATGGTGTATTATTAGTTGCATTATATTTTGAAAATGAAATAGAAGAAAAAGAGATAAAGGATAAATTTTTTAATAAGAATAAGGAGATAATTGAAATAACAAATAAAGAAATAAATGAATTTAATTTAAAATTAGAATCAAAATATAATTATTTGCCATCAAAACCTATTGAAATAATAAATATCAATGAAATTAAGAAAATAATCTATGGGCATAAGGGAATAGATTCGATCTCTAGAGAATACACCATACTTAAATTAAATAATTGTTTATTAGATACTGAAAATTCTATAAAAAACTTTCTTGATTCTTTCGAAAATCAACTAATGCCTTTTCAAGGTAGGCATACTCAAAAAATAGTTGGGGAAGAGAATTTTAAGTTAATAAAGGAAGCATTTGATATTTATAGCCTGGGTTATTTTGAAACATCAGTTTTTATTATGGGTAAATGCCTTGAAAAATGTATCACTGAATTTCTTAAAAAGAATATTGAAAAAAGTAAAATAACTAATACTTTAGAAGAATTAGATAACTGGTCTTTTGATACAAAAATTAATAGATTAAAAAAAGAAAAACTTATATCTGATAACGATTATTCTAAGATAATGTCAATTAAATGGGATAGGAATATTTCTAGTCATCCTTCTGAGAAAGAAGAGATAGAAAAATTAAGAAGAGATTCTAGTGGGACAATAACTCTTTGTATTAACAAAATTATTGATTTCTCTAAGAAAATAGAAGAAGTGAAAAGCGAAGTTGAAATAAAACAAGATAGAACAAAAGAATTACTTGGAGGAAGGTCATTACACTCAAGCTTTCTTAAGTAACATTAACTAATATTTTTTTATTAAAGTCCGCCACCCTGTAACACTCGGTGCGGGCGTAAAATCTATCGACGACAAAACCCACGTCGTGAAAAACAGGGCGTCGGACACACATGATATCGGCTATACAAATTTAGCAAGGATTAAATATCTGTTATCTCTCTTCCTTTAATGAAATCTAGTTTGCAAAAGACCGTAGAATACTATAATTCAAATTCTGAGAAATGGGCTAATAAATCTGCAAATCCCTTTGCTAGAGAAAAAGAATTTAGAAAATTTGTATCTCTTCTTCCTAAGAAGGCAGATGTTTTAGATATAGGATGTGCTCAGGGGACGCATGTACCTTTATTTCTTGGAATTGGGAAAGATTTGAATTATAGCGGTTTTGATATAAGTAATAAATTGCTCAAAATTGCTCGTAGACGATATCCTCAGCTTTCTTTTCATCAGGGAAATATTATTAATGCAAATACTTTTCCCAAAAAAAAGTTTGATGGCTTTTGGGCAGTAGCAGTCTTAATGCATATGGAAAAGGAATTGTGGCCACTAATGCTTGACAATATTGAAAAGCATATGAAGTCGGGCGCGATTGGATTTTTCACTCTTCCCCACTCAAGACCTTCTCTAGCTACAGAAAAAGACCAGAGACACTTTAGTTTTTTTACAAAAGGCGAATTAGATAATATAATAAAAAAGAGAAATTGGATGGTATTAAATTCAGGAGTTACGCATGGTAAAACTGCCCCTGTGGATTGGTCATGGTATATGGTTAAGCTGTCGTGATTATATGTTTTCAACACTATAGACTGCTATAAACATTTAGTGAATTCCCAAACAAGTGAACTAAATAAAACTATAAAAATGAGTAAAGAGAAATGGAAAGAAACTGATAAATGGGTTGAAGAAACTGAGAAATTACTTAAGGATTGAAAAGGCAGATTTAAATAAAAAACTGGGAGTCTAACAAAAAGTATGATGTGCAGTGCGGGCGTTAGTCAAAAAGTTACACGCCCTTCTGACCATTGTTGTTTATAATCCAATAAAAAGAGGTAAAATGATGGACTTGCATAACTACAAAGGGCATGAATAGAAATGTTTATAAAGTCCTGAATATAGGACTATATATACCTAAATTTAGGATAGATAACATGGCACTAATAACAGAGCAATATGCTGTAGATTCGGTTTTTACAAAGGAACCTTGGAAAAAGCTTACTTATAGAGATATTCAGCGATTATCGGGAAAGAAATCAAGAAGCTATATTTACAAGGCATTAGAACGATTGATAGAGGAAAAGATAATTATTCCAGAGAAGATTGGCAAATCAATATTATATGGTTTAAACCTTGATTCCACCTATGTTCAGAATTATATGGCTTTTCTTGAGGAGTTTAATGCATGGACTAGCAAACACGTTCCATCTGAAATACTTTCTAAATTAGGAAATAAAATTCTCAAAGTTACCCCATTTTATATTTTAATAGTAACTGGAAGCTATGCAAAGAAAACACACACCAAAAAATCAGATTTGGATGTAGTAGTCATATGCGGTGATGAAATAGAGCCTAAAAAAATTTATGCAGAACTGAGTCTTGCAAGTGAGTTAAGCATACCTAAAGTTCATTTGTATGTGTTTAACAAAAAGCAATTTTTAGAAATGCTCTTTACTGAAAAACAGAACTATGGAAAAGAGTTTGCTAAATCTCATTTGTTATTTAATGGCGGTTCTGCGTATTATTCAATTTTACAAGAGGCAATAAGGCATGGATTCAGAGGTTAGCCTTTTATTGGACAGAGCAGAGAACGAAATATTTGATTTACTAGATGATAAACAAAAGGAGTTTTTAGAATTTGTTTTAGCTAAATACACAGAAACAGGTATTGAGGAACTTGATCAGGAAAAACTTCCAATGCTTTTGAAGTTGAAATATGGTGAAATCAGCGATGCTAGTAAGGAACTCGGAGGAATTAAAGAAATTACAAACACTTTCTTAAATTTCCAAAAACATTTATATGTAGTAAATAAGAGAAGATAAGAGCCAATTATTCTATTAATGATTTTAATGCTTCTTCAGAGTTTGAATAAACATTAAGAAGAGATTCATCCCTACTAATTTTATTAAATTCTTTAACATAGTCTTCATCTGCGATAAATAGACTTTCTTCTGAACATAACTCAATTAAGATTTTTGGATGAATTGGCAGATAGACCCTAAGTTCTTGCCTATCCCCATAATCCCAACACGTTATAATCATGCCAGTATCAGTCAAAACAAATGGAATAGAGGTATTGTTTAAAACAAATCGTAGATGGTTCTTATCCAAACCTCTTGATTTTAGAAATCTGTCGGTTAAACTAGAATCTATTACTTCTGAAGAATGTTTATCTGGACTATTACGGAAAAATTCAAACTTCTTTTCCATTTTATTTATTTCTGTTTCAAGAACATTTCTAATGCTGTCAGAATTTCTTATATCATTTAACAAATTAGGATTTTTCTTCAGCTTCAGCTTCCACATTGCCATTTTTCTTCTGGCTTCACTATCCATTCCCCTGCTTCTTTCTTTAATGATTTTCTTAATATCTGGTTCTCTTTTATGTTCTTGATTCATGATTAGCGTACCAATATCCTCTGGAACGTTAAGAGAGACTTTGTGGACTTCTTTTCCAATTTCTTTAAACTTAACAGTTCTGACGTGTTGAATTTCTATGTATTTTTTTATAAAATCAGATTCTGCTTGAGAAAGCTTAACAATCTTTCCGTCAAGAACTGGTTGAATAATACTCTCTAGAATAGTCCCCATAGGAGATTCTACATTAATGCTGAAATTTTCTTCTAAGGTTTTCTCAGGGTCTTTGAAAAGAGGATTGATTGTTATATGGTCGAAGTCTTTCTTTAGCTCAGATAGCGATTTTTTACTATAAAAATTTCCTTCTTGAAGTTGGTCGTAATGAGGGATTGGCTTAGAGACAGAGTTATTCTTTTTGCTATAAAAAAGGATTTTTCCACTAGGGTCAGCAAACCTCTTTATTATTAGTCTGGGAACAAAATGATGCTTTGCCATGCTTCATTCAGATAAAAATATCTATATAAACGGTTCGGAATTTCCGACATGTAATATACCTGGCGCCTTTTATTTTATTTTTGTGAGAACCGCAACATTTTTAATCGAAGTTTTCTCTAATAAAATATGCACAATAAATTTAAGGATAGAGGGCACAGCAAATCTAAATTTAAGGATAGAGAGTACAGCAAATCCCCTAAACGCCAGAGTTTTGCTCCTTCTGGAAAATCTTTTGAAGAATTTATCGCTCCAAAAACTGCAGATATAAGTGAAATAAGTATCGCCAATAAGGGAGAATCATTTTCTTTATCTGGAAGCGTGGACAAAGTCGTGCAAACTGGCGGACCAACAATATTTTACATAAATGACGGAACTGCCACGCTGGCATTAAAGGCTTTTGAGGGCGCGGGAGTGAGATCCTACCCGGAAATTGATGTCGGCGACGCCATTAGAGCCGTGGTGTCCATAGAAGAATTCAATGGAGAACTTGAGGGCGAAGTTAGAAAGCTAACAAAAATCACGGGCGAAGAAAAAGAAAAATTCCTTGCCAAGTTGGTTGAAATTGAAAAGAAGAGAGCAAAAGTCGAAGTAATTCCCTTTCTTGTTGAAAGCCAAATACTAGACAAGTTGAAAGACAGATTTATCAAGGCAGCAACAGAAATAAGACTTGCCATAATACAAAACAGGCCAATAATAATAAGACACCATAATGACACTGACGGCTATTCTTCAGGATTTGTCCTTGAAAGAGCCATATTGCCGATGATAACTAAACAACATAATTCAGTTAAATCTGCTTGGGAATTTTACACAAGAGCACCTTGCAACGCGCCGATGTATGAAATAGACGATTCTATCAGAGATACAGCCCGCTCTCTGGCTGCCGTTGCAAAGTTCTCAAATAAAATGCCTTTAGTCATTATAGTAGATACAGGTTCTGGAAAGGAAGACCTGCTTGGAATACAACAAGGCAAAGTTCATGGAATAAATTTCATAGTTGTTGATCACCATCAATTTGAAGAAGATGTAATCTCAAAAGAGGTTCTCGTGCATATTAACCCGCATCTGATTGGAGAAGAAGGCTCAAAATATTCAGCAGGAATGCTATGCACCGAACTTGCAAGATTTATCAATCCAGTTGAAAACATAGTTCAAATTCCTGCTCTCGCAGGATTAGCTGATAGAATAAACAACCCTCAAGTAATGAAGGGTTATTTGGAGCATGCAAAAAAGAAAGGATATAATGAATCTTTTCTTAGAGATATTGCATCAGTAATTGATTTTGTTTCTTCAAGATTGAGATTTATGGAAGCCAGAGAGTATATAGAAGTCCTATTCGGTGAACCTATGGAAAAGCAAAAAGCTCTGGTTAATCTGCTCGCACCCTATCTTAAGGGTCTTGATGCTAAAGGGTTATCTATTGCAGAATCAGCAGCAAAAACGGAAGAAATTAAAGGAGTAACTCTTCAATTATTAGACATAGAAAATACCTTTGCTAGAGGGTTTTATCCAAAGCCTGGAAAATGCACCAGTCTGATTCACGATGCCATTCAGGAAAAAAAGAAAATCAAGAAGGTAGTCACTCTTGGTTATATGCCTGATGCCATTACGATAAGGGCAAGTGATGATGCAAACTTCTCCATTCATGAACTTATAAATTATCTTAATAAAAATATTCCATCAGCCTTCGTAGAGGGTGGAGGCCACAAGAACGCGGGCTCAATCAAATTCGTGCCCCATAAGCAGGAAGAAGTTATTAATTCTATAAGAGATTTTATCCGAAAAGAAATGTAATTTATTCTTCTTGAGAAAAACATACTTTTAAAACGGCTTTTTGTAACTATCTAATATGACAAAGTTCAAATTATTGCAGTTAAGTGAAGGAATTTCAAATGTAATAAGAGACGCAGGATTTACTGTACCTAGTGAAATACAGGAAAAAACTATTCCTTTAGTGCTTGCAGGCAAAGATGTTATAGGCAGTTCTGCCACAGGCTCAGGAAAAACGCTGGCTTTTGGCGCAGGTATTATAGATAAAATGAATAGAGGTTTTGGAGTACAGACACTTATTTTAACCCCGACTAGAGAACTTGCTGAACAAGTTGCCAAAACATTGCAAAAATTTTCAAATTATAAAGGGCTAAGGATACAGGAAATTTATGGAGGAGTATCGATGGGACCACAAATACATGGGTTGAGAAATGCAGACATTGTTGTTGGCACTCCTGGAAGAATTTTAGACCATCTGGAAAGAAGAACATTTAGATTAAACCACATAAAATATCTCGTCCTAGACGAAGCAGATAGAATGTTAGATATGGGATTCATAAGAGATGTTGAAAAAATTATAAGGCAATGTCCTAATGAAAGACAAACCTTGCTTTTTTCAGCCACTATATCTCAAGAAATTGGGCATATAGCTAAGAGATATATGAAAAATCCCGTTCATGTTTCTGTAAATGATCAGATTGACCCTTCTCAATTATATCAAAAGTATTATGATGTTCCTCAGGAATTGAAGTTCTCTCTTCTTGTATATTTACTAAAATTAGAAAAGAAGGGTGTAGTTATGGTATTTTGCAATACTAGAAGAAATGTTGACCGAGTAACAAGAGGACTTTACCAGTATGGAATTGATGCTCTTGCAATTCACGGAGGATTATCACAAAATAGAAGAACCAATACCTTGCAAGCATTCCACTCTCGTGAAACACTTATTCTTGTATGCACAGATGTAGCTGCTCGGGGATTAGACATAAAAGATGTTTCACATATCTATAATTTTGACTTGCCAAATACTGGAAATGATTATATTCATAGAATTGGAAGAACTGCGAGAGCTGGAAAAAATGGAATTGCCATAAGTTTCGTTTCTTCTGGAGAACATAGTGAGTTTAGAAATATTTGTAGGGAAAAATCCTTAAATATTGAAAATATAATTGTTCCAAAAAGTATAGATGTTCTTTCTGTTACAATAGGCGCACCTTCTAGAGGAAGAATGGGCGGACGGAAAGGCGGAGGAAAACAGAACCGAGGCCATCATAGGGGAAATAATAATTTTAGAGCCAATGATAGAAATAAAGGAAGATTTGACAGGCGTGGCGGTATGAGAGAAGGCAGATCAAGAAGAAGATAAAGAGAACTGCTTATTTTTAGAGATTTAATTGTCTAGTGCATCTATTAATTCTTATCAACTATCCAAACAGATTTCCTAAAATAAAGAAGCTTAAGTCGTCTCAATAAAAAGATAATTAAAAGCGCCACTAAACTAATACTGATTAAACCTAAAATAATCCAGAACTTAAGATTTTTCCAATCAGACAATTTTTCCCCCGTGCCTGTTTCAGTCTGATTGCTTGGAATTGTTTTTCCAGTATCATTTAATTCTATAGAAGAGACAGGAATTAATTCGCGAACATATCCGATATCTAAAACTGCCTTGCCGTTAGTTATAGAAGTCAGCGTAATGCTCAAATCATAATAACCATCGCCATTTATTTCAAACTTCTTTATATCTCCGACATTAAAATTAGCACTTTGAGGAGTTGAAGAAACTTGAACAAGCACAATAGAATTTACAATGGAAAGAATTCCTACATAATGAATTTCTTTGTCAACGCTTAATTTTATTCTTTCTTTTACTGCAAGTAGCTTGGAGACTATTCCCATTGAACTTAAATCTCTGCTATCATAAGTAAAAGTATTTGTCCAGTCAGATGGAGTAGTTCCTCCGCCTCCTCCTCCGCCACCGCCTCCTGTTCCTCCAGTATTGCCCCCAATTACATCAACACTAACAGAAGCACTTATTGCAAATGTTTTATTCGTAGTGTCATTTCTATTCCCATAACTATCATTGCAATATGCATTTATTGTGTAACTCCCGTCAGCTATACTGCTATTTGTTCCCGTAAAAGTTAGATTATTCAAATTAGTTAATGTATTATTCTTCAATCCCCTATTTAAGCTGTAAATGCAATATCCTTCTTCATTAAGGGTAATATTTATCGTAAAACTATTTGTGGTTAATGTGCCTGAAGGATTATTTATAGTAACAATTGGCGGAGCAGATGCACTTATTGCGAAAGTTCCGCTGACGCTGTCATTTCTATTTCCGACGCTATCATTGCAATATGCATTTATAGTATAATTTCCGTCTGCAATACTGCTGTTCGTTCCCGTAAAAGTCAAGCTATTAAAAGTAGTTAGGGTATTGTTTTTCAATCCGCCATTTAAGCTGTAATCACAATATCCTATCTCATCAAGTATAAAGCTTATGTTGATGCTTCTTGAGGTGCTTGTTCCTGAAGGACTACTTATTGTAACATCTGGAGGCACAATATCTACATTTTTAAGCATCAGTGTCTGAAAACTGCTTATCTTGAATATAAAAATTTCGCTTGAACTATTATAAGATATATTTGTGCATGTAGAAGAATTGCATTCAGAATTATTTATGAAAACAACTGGATTGTCAAGAGTTATGTTGAATAAAGTTATATTTGCTGATTTATTCAATCTGCCCAATATAGTTTCATTAACAATTATATCCCTATTTGATAAATTAAGATTGCCGTCTAAATTTAAAGATGTATAATTAATTGAAGAGTTAAATTCAACTCTTGCTAAACCTCTTACTTCCAAAACAGAATTATTTACTGAAGAAATATCTTTTTCATAGAAAAATTCAGTTGTCTTTCCATTGAAATTTTTTGAAGTTGGCAGATTATTCTTATTTCTATAATGTCCATCATGCCTCGGATTACCGCTATGCTGATTCCATTCGTGATAAGCTGTGCCGTTGCTTGAAAAGTCCCATACAAATAACCCATATCCTCCTCCAACCATTTCAATACCCCCATCATTATCCAAATCTCCCAAAGCATTGACTGTTTGCTGTGCAAGAAGCAGATTAGTTATTTTTGGAAAACCGCCTATTTTTGAGCCATTGGAATAGAATCCATAAATTTTCTTTGAATCCCTATCAGCCCATATTATTTCCTGCTTTCCATCCCCATAAATATCTGCAACGCTGAAATCGTCAACCATTGAACTATTATTAAATCCTTGAGGCCAACCGGAAAGTACACTGCCATTCCTATGATAAACATATAAAACATTTTCATCGTCATTGTTTGCATAAGTATGAGGCATTATTATTTCTGGAAAAGTATCATTGTTTATATCAGATATTATAAAATTAGCTGCAAGAGTAAAAGCTATAGGCCAGCCAGTAAAATTAGTTCCATTATTATGATAAACGTAAATTTTTTCTGTCGACGGCATTACTATCTCTAAATCTCCGTCCAAATCCAAGTCTGCAATTCTTGGCGGAAGAGCCCAATTCGTAGCCGAAACATTTTTTATAATTGGAAAACCAGATAAATATGTGCCGTTTGAATTAAAAACATCTAAAGATAAATTTGTATAAGTAGATGAATATGAAGAAGAAATTATATCTAAACTTCCGTCATTATTTATGTCTGCAACAGCTATATTTGACAAATATGAATAACTCTGGCTCAAATCTTTAGGCCAACCCGAAACAGCAGTTCCGTTCTTATTCAAAATATATATTGTGGAATGTCCTCCAGACATATAATATCCTGAATTTACAAGGATATCAAGATAATTATCCTTATTTATGTCTGCAAAAACAGGAGGCCCATAACCTTCAATATCTTCTCCTATAGTTTTGGGCCAGCCAGGATAAGTTGTGCCGTTATATTGGAACATATATACACTTCCTCCGCCTCTCTTAGTAACTGCAATTTCTTTATATCCATCTCTATCTATATCTCCAATAGCTGGAGCAGACAACACTCCAGGAATGCATCCTCCAGTAGTTTGAGGCCAGCCAGGATAAGTTGTGCCGTTTCCATAGAAAACGTATATGCGACAATCATTTACAGTTTCGCCGTAAATATTTTCATGAGTTGAAACAATAACTTCCATATCCCCATCTCCATCTATATCATCAATCACAGGCGACTCTATTCTTATGTTTAAATGCTGATGCAAATCACTTCCCCATCCATCCATAAAATCATCAGAAGAAACTGAAACAGTTGAATTTTCCTCCCCTCCAAGATAATTCACAGTAAGCTTGATAGTATAAACTCCCTGTAAACTCATTGAAATATTCCATGTTCCCAATGTGCCATTATCAATTGAAACCGAACCGTTATTTACTAAAGTAATATTATTTGTAAGCCATTGAGAAGGATTGCTTCCTTCTCCATATGAAAGTGTATAATTTATAAAATCATGATAATCCGAACTGCCGTTAATCTGCAATACATTTCCATTCATTATGACATGATTATTTTCAGGATAATTGATATAAATGCTGTCTACTTCTGTAAAAAATCTATCTTCTACCGAACTATTTACTTTAGAATTAACCACCAGCCTTAAAGTATAATCATTGTCGCCAAGTGTAGATGTATTCAAAGAATAAATTAATTCATCATTGGCTTCTATATTTGATGAATTAAGCAAAGTCCAACTTATCGGTTCAAATCCTGTTCCATAATGAATAGTATAATTTGAAAAATTGTCACAAGTCGCTGTGGCTTTTATATTCAATACTTTT
>JAUXTS010000042.1 GCA_030679115.1 archaeon | reverse complement strand
AATAAAACAAAGGGATATCCTTATCTAATAATATTCTTATTGATAGAAGGGGCATTATTATTCTATTTTTCATCTAATTTATTGCAATTTTCTCTCGCGCTAATGGTATCTTCCGCAATCTTTTTAATAGGCTCTCTTTTTGTTCTTAAAGGACAAAAATGAAAGTATCTATAATAATGCCTGCTTACAATGAAGAAAAGCGGATAGAAAGCACGCTAAAGGCCTATTCTACTTATTTTAAGAATAATCTAAAAAAAGAAGGATTAGATTACGAAATTTTGGTAGCTATAAACAATACGACTGATAGAACAGAAGAAATTGTCAAAAAAATTTCAAAATCAGATAAAAAAATTATTTATATAAGCCTCATCAAAGGAGGAAAGGGCTATGCAATAATAGAAGGATTCAAAGACGCTTTAAAGAGAAATAATGATTTGATAGGCTTCGTTGATGCAGATATGGCTACTCCTCCAGAAGCTTATCACGCATTGATAAAGGGGATAAAAGAACATGGCGGGGCTATTGCAAGCAGATGGACAAAAGGAAGTGTGATAAAAGCCAAGCAAACTCTGCGAAGAAGAATAATGAGCACAGGCTTCAATGCATTAGTTCGTTCAATGTTTTTGATGCCCTATAGAGATACTCAATGCGGAGCAAAATTATTCAAAAAAGAAGTAATTCAGGCAATAGTAAATGAGATAGGAATAACTGATTGGGCATTTGATATAGACTTAATCTATAAAATAAGAAAAAAAGAATTTAGAATAAAAGAAATTCCAACTATATGGTATGATAAAAGAGATTCAAAACTTAATCTTAATCGAGTCCCATTCCAGATGTTTGCAGGAATTTCAAGGATAAGGTTAATAAACTCGCCATTTAATTTCATAGTCGGGGCTTATGATAAGCTTCCTGAATCAATAAAAATCCACCATAACTAATCATGAAAATCGCATTTGCTGCTTCCGCTGGAGGACATCTAACTCAAATAGAAACTATATTTACAAAACGAGTTATAGGGGATAATAAATTCATAATGCTCACAGAAAAAAACAGCAAAACAGAAAAACTTCCATACAAAACTTATTTTTTTGAGCAATTGAATAAAAATCCTCTAAAATATTTTTTAGCATTAATAAGATGCATAAAGATATTAAAAAAAGAAAAAATAAAACTTGTTATAACAACTGGAGCAGAAATAGGGCTTGTTTCAATGATTGCAGGAAAACTTTTGGGAATTAAGACAATCTTTATAGAAACAATAATTAGAGTGAAAAATCCAACACTTTCGGGTAGATTATCTTATCCCTTTTCAGATATATTTCTTGTTCAAAACAAAGGTATGGAAAAACATTATGGCAAAAGAGCAAAATATGTAGGAGGAATAATATGATTTCAAAATTATACTTTGATAAAACCAATATAATAGTCAAAGAATGCCGTAATAAATCTGTTTTAGATTTAGGAATAGTGGATCATGATGTAAAGTACGAGCAAAAGAAGGATTGGCTCCATAGAAAATTAAAAAATGTTGCAAAAGATATCTTGGGACTGGATTTAAATGAAGAAGCGATAAAAATTTTAAAAAATAAGGGATATAACGTAGTTTCTGCCAATGCAGAAAACTTTAATCTAAAAAATAAATTCGAAGTTATAGTTGCAGGAGATTTAATAGAACATTTGAATAATGTGGGTATGTTTCTAAATTCTGTAAAAAAACATATGAATAAAGATTCAATTTTCATAGCAACAGTCCCAAATTGCCTGAGCATTTCAAACTGGCTCGAGTTAATTTTCTTTGGAAGAATAAAATACATAAATGATGAGCACACAATTTGGTATGATGCAAATACAATAAAAAGAGTTTTTGAAAATCATGGTTTTATAATCAAAGAATTGTCTTTCATGATCAATAATCCCCAATTCATAGGAGAAACTAAATTTAGGCGTTTTCTCAAAAATACAAGACATTTTCTCTCAGTAATAATCTGTTCATTAAGAAAACAAGCTGCACCGACAATTTTTGTCAAGGTGGTGATAAAATGATATTTGTAACTGTCGGAACTCATGATCAGGAATTTACAAGACTTATTAGAAAAATAGACGAAATAGCTCCCAAAATAAAAGAAAAAATAATCATTCAGAGAGGGCATACAAAATATTTGCCAAAAAACTGCAAAAGTTTTGAATTCGCACCGAGTCTTGAACCTTATTACAAACAGGCAAGATTAGTAATTGCTCAAGGAGCATCAAGTGCATGGGAATTTGTTTACAAATATAATAAACCTTTAATTGTAGTACCAAGGCAATTCAAATATAACGAGCATATAAATGACCATCAGGTTGAATTTTCAGAAGTTTTTGAAAAAAAGACAGGCGTTAAAGCAATATATAATATAAATGATTTAACTCCAAATTTTCTAAAAAATTATCATAAGATAGGGAAAATAAATAAAGAAAACTTAATAAACCTGCAAAATTATATGAAAAGTATAATAACTAATATGGAGAATCATGAAAAGTCTTCCTAAAATAAGCATAGTAACCTGTACTTATAATGGGGAAAGGGTGATTGAAGAATATTTAAAAAATATATTTCTTCAGGATTATCCAAAGGAAAATATAGAATTAATTCTTGCAGATGGAGGAAGTACAGATAAAACTTTGGAAATTATAAAGAAATTTATAAAAAAATATCCAAAAATTATAAAGCTCACGCATAATGCAAAGCAATATTCAATTGGAAAAGGCTTTGGCATGGATAATGCAACAAGAAAAGCAAAAGGTGAATTTATAGTGCAGATAGATCAGGATAACATCCTGATTCAGAAAGATTGGCTTAAAAATATGATAAAAATTTTAATTGAAAATAAAGATATCTCCGCAGTTCAATCAAGACTTTTTGTTCCAAAAAAAGGTCCGATAATCGATAGATACATAAATGCCATAGGAATTGAAGATCCTTTCGCAATAAATTATTCATTAAACGCACAGATAGTTCTCAATCCTGAAAAATTTGAATTCAATAAAAAAGGAGATTTTTATGTTTATGAAGTAAATAAAAATAATTTTTATTACGCAGGAGATAATGGATTTGTAATCCGAAGAAAAGATTTTCTTGAAAGCGGAGGATATACGCAAGATATAGACAATGTTATGAGAATGGCAAAATCTAATAAAAAATACAAAATAGCTGTTCCTGCCAACATAAGGCTCTATCATAAAACTTCAACTGGGCTTATGCATATGATAAATAAGCGTTCATTCTATGTAGGGCATTATATGCTGAAAAATTATGGCGAAAGAGATTTTTATTGGTTCAATCTAAAACAAAATAGTATAAAGCAAAATCTGCGTTTTATATTTGCAATAGCTTATAATCTCTTAATTATACCTGCCTTTTTCAAAAGTTTAATTATGATGATTAAAGAAAGGAAAAGTTATTGGATTGTCCATTCATTTGTTGTATTTGCCATAACTTTAGCATATATAAAATCTTATTTCTATTATAAAATATTTAAAAAGCAAAAAGAAGCAAAAATATAATCCTCATCCGTTCTTGACTGTCCAGACATCTCCGAATGCATAGGGCTCTTTGCGCTCAGTATCGTCATCTTTAGGATCAAAAGTTACATCCATAAGATGTAGGATTGTAGCTTTTTCATTTGCAAGAGGGGAATATCCATGCCATAATCCTGGAGGAGTTTTAATCAAAATAGGATTTTTTTCTCCAATTATCAAGGTTTTAATCTGAACTTTTCCATCGACTTCTTTGGCAAGAATATATTTTATATTTCCTTTTATGCAGGTAGTATAATCTGTTTGTTTTCTGTGTAAATGCAATCCTTTTATAACTCCAGGATAAACTTCAGAAACAAGAACCTGCCCGAACTTTCCTTCAAAGATTTTATCATCTGCCCGGAGAGTTTCAAATAAATATCCTTGGTCATTTGCAAATATTTTTAATGGCTTTATTTCTGCCCCAAGCAAATCTGTATTGCCCTTTGTATTTTCAGATTTGGAAGAATTTTCGCTTAAATTTTCAAATTCTCCCGGCTGGACTATATGTGGATAAGGCAGATGAACAATAAATCTTCCTCCTCTCTCTACAAATTCTTTTTCTTTGCCCATTATTTCTTTTGCATGATTCCATGCCCCAAGCAGAGCATAATTCACTTCTTTATCATTATGAAATACATCTGGCGAAACAACAGGGATATGCTTTCCCGGGCTGAATAAGCCCTGCTTGAATGGAGTTGAATCTGAAATATAATCTAATAAGTCAATTCCTATATCGCAATAATTTTGAACTATTGTTCCCTTTGATGCAGCCGCATAACCCACTATCTTTTTTCCATTTGACTTAAGTTCATTTAATATTCTATTAAGCTCCTGCCTGCTTTCTTTAACATTATCTGCAAATTTAACATATGGGGAAGAAGTGTTTATTCCTTTTTGTTTCTCTTCTTCAAAATAATTTAGGAAACGTTGTGTTTTAGGATAAGCATTCTTTTTGCAGGCATAAACTCTCATTGAACCCCCATGCACCCATTGTCTTTCTGCATCAAATATTTCCATTCCATGCATTTCATAAAGTTTTGAAAGCGAATGTAATGAGAAATACCAAATGTGCTCATCATAAATCTGGTCATAAGTATTCTTTTCAAGAATATCTACAATATAAGGGTCTTCTGTAACAAATACTCCTTTTTCTTCAAGAATATTTCTTATTCCTTTCATTGCACTATGGACGTCAATTATATTCAGGAATACATTTGTGGAAGCTATTGTTTTGAATTTTCCATATTTAAATAGAATTCTATTTGCTAATTGTTCATTGAAAAAATCAGTTATAACCTCTATCCCTAATTTTTTTGCAATTTCTGCAACATTCTGCGAAGGCTCAACTCCCAATACTTTATTCTTTTTGAAATTTCTTAATAAAATGCCGTCATTGGAGCCAATTTCAAGAACTTTTGAATCTTGGGATAGAAATTTTGTTTCTATCTCTTTTGCCATTTCAGCAAAATGCTCTTCCATGAACTTTGAAGTTGAAGAAAAGAAGGCATAATTTGTTTTTCCGGATTCATCTGGAACAATATACTTGTCATAAGGAGGAGTTTCTAAAAGCTGAACCATGTTGCAATTCTCGCAGAATCCGACAGACATATTGTAGAAATATTCTGGTTTCATCAAATCTATTTTTTTAAGAAAAGCATTAGCTACGGGCATTTTACCAAATGAAACAAATTCGATTAATTTGGGCTGCCAGCATACCTTGCATAACTTTTTTTCCATAAAAAAGCCCTGCCTAATTTGCTTTAAATAATTTGTTATCTCAAACTATATATTACAAATTTTCTATTATAATCTATATTTGAATATAGTAATCTTTAAAAAGCTCTTCCTGTGTCCGTTATCATGGTACATAGAAAAGGCGCATGGATTGAAGTTTGGCCTCTTCAAGGGCATAATCTAGGAAAAATAGAAACATCTTCTGATAACGAGCTAAATAGAATCAAATTAAACAGGGAACTTTCCGAACATGTAGAGAAATTATGGGTGCCAAAATCAGCTAAAGGATGGAAATCATCTTGGGTGCCTTTCATCAGACGATTAAGTTTCGATTCTAATCAGACAGTTTCAATTCATGGCGGAGCAATGGCTTTTAAGGAAATTGATGGAATAAATCAGGCTATAGAAAATGAAATGCCAATTGTATCGCCAGATTTGAGCTATAATCCTTGTTTATCGGTAGGATTTTTGACAGCAACAAAAGACGGAAAAGTTATATTTCAAAGAAGAGCCCAAAATGTTCATTGCCCAAACATGTTAATTCACGAGCCATGCGGATATATGACTTCCATGGCATTTGCCCCAAGAGCCGAATGCGATAAGCCAGAACATGCAACCGATTCAAGATTATTTGACATAAATGCACAATTAGATGATAGAAAACGAGAAATAGCAGAAACTTTTGGTGTTCCTAAGGAATTAGTTAGCTATCATCCAGAACAAGACTTTCTGGGATGTGGATGGAAAACAATCGAAACATACTTTTCAACTACTGGAAAAATAGATGCAGATTCAAGAGACTTAAAATTGCCTGAAAAGCAGGAAGTATTCTTCGTGCCTTTTGAACATTTAAAAGAATTAATATATAATCAAGGCAGACTGTCAAGAGTCAATCCGGAAGGATATCGCCCATCTAACTATAGAGAAATTCCATTGATTGACGAAAGCTTAATCGGATTAGTATATGGATATGAAAGGATGACTGGAGATAAATTAGATATTCCTCAAACTATTGACAGATTGAATAGAGACGGCTTGGAGATAAAAGTTCACGATACTTCTCCTGGAAAATCCTATGATTTTCCTAATTCATTCTAATCTCACCGATTTATTTAAATACCTTATTGAAACTAATTTCCATATAAGAAAATGGCATTTCAATTAGAAAGAATGGATGGAAAAAATGTGCTGATTACC
>JAUXTS010000036.1 GCA_030679115.1 archaeon | reverse complement strand
ATCGCTACAGGTTCTGAGAATATAAAATCTAATATAGAAGCACTATCTGGAAATTATTCTAAAATTTATCCTGAAAGTGAAATTGCAGTTATTTACGGAAAAGGTGCAGAAGAACCTTTGGCGATTTATTATCCTTGTAAGGGAGGAGATATTACTATAGCTACTGCAGGTTATGAAGCATGCACAAGAATGCGACAGCCTCTTTCAGAAATAAATAATTTAGAAAATCCAAACCGCTTTAATAGAATGGGAGAAGAGGCTACAATATATCTAAATAATACTTTGGTTGGCAGTTTTGAAATTCCTCAAGAAGGAAATTACTTTTATATTGTAATTAAAAGTCCAAGAGGCACAGTAGCTTCATCTAGTTCAACTTAATATGTTTATAAAAAATAAAAAAGGCGTCAGTGAAATTGTCAGCTATACTCTTTTAGTTATAATTGCAGTTGGATTGAGTGTCTTAGTTTATAATTTTCTTCTCGGCTATGTTCCAAAAGATAAAGTTGGGCAGTGTCCTGAAGGAACAAGTTTGATTGTGCAGTCTATCGTTTGTGAGCAGATTTCAGGCACAGCAACTATAACCGAATTAAAATTAAGCAATAAAGGACTCTGGAATATTCCATTTGCTTATATTAGAGTAGGAGTAGTGGGAGCAAAAGTTCGTTCTTCTTTAGAACCCTCTCCATATCCATTTGAACCTGTTCTCGCTCCTGGCAAAACAACTGAACCATTTTCTTTAGACGTAAGTCCAGATATAATCAATTATTTATCTGGAACAGAATATGAGATAGAAGTCCAACCAGTAATCTTTTCAGAAGAAACACAAAAAAGAATTGCGTGCACAAATTCAATTATAACTCAACCATTCAGCTGTCCTTCAACTTCGCCAACTGCACCATAACAATCTATTTATAACTCTCTTCTAAAGACATTTTATGAAGTTTGCTCATCTTGGCGACTGCCATCTTGGGGGGTGGAGGCATCCCGAGCTTAAAGAGCTCAATTTTAAAAGTTTCCAGATAGCAGTTGAAAAATGCATAAAAGAAAAAGTGGAGTTTGTTTTAATAGCAGGAGATTTATTTGACTCCCCATATCCTTCTATAGAAATATTAAAAGAAACATTTAGGGAATTTAGAAAATTAAAAGAATCAGGAATTCCTGTTTTTCTCATAGCTGGTAGCCACGATTATTCTGTTTCCGGAAAAACATTTCTCGAAGTTTTGGAAAAAAGCGGATTCTGCACAAATGTTGCAATTCACGAAGAGCGCAACGATTCTTTAATTCTCATCCCAACATTATTCAAAAATGTTGCAATTTACGGATATCCTGGAAAAAAATCTGCTCTTGAAGTGGAAGATATAGAAAAAATAAAACTTCAGGATGCTCCAGGATTATTTAAAATATTAATGCTTCATACTGCGATAAGAGATGCCGTAGGAAATCTGCCAATCAAAGCAGTTGATGAAAGATATCTTCCCAAAGTAGATTATCTTGCTTTAGGGCATTTGCATATTCATTATCAAAGAGAAAATAGGATTTATTCCGGCCCAATTTTTCCAAATACCCTTTCCGAGCTTGAAGAATTAAAAGGAGGTTCTTTTTATATTTTCAATAATGGGCAGATAAAAAGAGAAGATATAGCAATTAAAAAAATACTTTCCATTAATTTTGAAGCAAAAAATGCTTTTAACGCAACTGAAGAAATTCTTGCTCTTTTGGAAAAAGAAGAGCCCAAAGATAAAATCATTATTTTAAAATTATTTGGAGTTTTGGAAAAAGGAAAAATAACAGATATAGATTTTTTAAAAATAGAATCCTATCTAAAAAAAAGAGGAGCATTTTTCTTTCTGAAAAGCACAAGCAAATTATTTTTTCCAGAATCTGAATTTAAATTAGATGTAATAGATTCTTCTAATTTGGAAACTGAAATAATAAAGAATTTTGAGCAGACTAATCCAAGCAAATTCAATTATTTTATTCCAGATATTATGAAATCTTTGCAGTCAGAAAGAAAAGAAGATGAAAAATCTTCAGTTTTTGAAGAGCGTCTTCTTTCAGAAATGAGGAGGATATTAAAATTATGAGATTAAAAAAAATAACTATAAAAAATATAAGAAGCTACAAAGATGAAGAAATAATTTTTCCAGAAGGTTCGCTTCTTCTTTCAGGAGATATAGGCTCGGGAAAAACGTCCATTCTTTTAGCCATAGAATATGCCTTGTTTGGCTTACAGCCCGGGCAAAAAGGTTCGGCTCTTTTAAGAAACGAATCTGATTTTGCAGAAGTCTCGTTGGATTTAGAAATAGAAAGGCGTGAAATAACTATTGAGCGAAAACTCAAAAGATCAAGCAAGGGAGTTGCAAACGAATATTCTGCAATAAGCATAGATGGCGAAAAATTCGAATCTTCCACTACCGAGATAAAAACAAAAATTCTTAATCTGCTTTGTTATCCTGCTGAATTTATAAAGAAAAATAATCTACTATATCGCTATACAGTTTATACTCCGCAGGAGCAGATGAAGCAGATTATCCTTGAAGATTCAGAAACAAGGCTTAACGTTATCCGCCATATTTTTGGCATAGATAAATACAGAAGAATGTCCGACAATCTTGTTATTGTATTAAGCCATCTTAAGGAAGATTCCAAGGTTATTCAGGGAGAAATTAAAGAGCTGGACAATGATAAATCTAGATTATCCATTATTGGCGATAGGATAAAAAAATTAAATAATTTTATTCAAGAAAGAGAAATTTCCGTTCAAAAATTAAAAAAAGCCCGCCAATTTATCGAATCCGAAGTTGTAGAATTGGAAGGCAAAAAAAAGGAAAGAGAAAATTTATTCAAGGAAATTGAAAAGACAAAAATAATGGTTTCTTCAAAAAAAGAAAACGTGCTTCTCGTCAATAAAGAAATTTTAGAAGTGGAAAATTTAAATCCAGAAAAAGTTTTTGATGAAAATAAGTTCAACATTTTAATAAAAGATTTGGAATCAAAAAAATCTGCAATCGATACTTTCAATTCACAATATATAGAATTTAAAAGCTCTTTAAATTCTTTTTCCAAGCAAATTACCGAAATGCTTGCAAGCAAAGAAAGAATTTTTCAGATAGATATCTGCCCAACTTGTCTGCAGGATGTTCCTGAAGTGCACAAGCATAATATTTTGAACAATACTGAAAAAAATCTCGTAGAATTAAAGCAGAAAATTATTTTTCTTGAAGAAAGAAAAAGTCAGATAGAAAATCAGATTAAGATAGAAAAATTGAATTTAGATAAGCTTGCAGAAGAAAAACTTTCTTTGGAAATTTTAAAATCAAAAAAAGATTATTTTATTCAAAATAAGAAGAAAAAAGAAGAAGCCTTGAAGAGAAAAGAATCTTTAGAAAAAGATATTATATTGTTATCTTCGCATCTGGAAAGCTTGAAAGAAGGAACGACAGAACTTTCAAAATTTGAAAATATTTATCAGCATAAGCAGACTGAATTAAAAAATGCTTTTCGTGAAGAAAAAAATGCTGAAATTTTTCTTGCAGAATCAAAGAAAGAGATAGAAATGACAATAAAAGAAGAATCTAATCTAATCAGCTTGATAACCCAAAAGGAAAATTCAAAGAAAAAACTTTCAGAACTTCTTGAGCTCACTGATTGGCTGTCAACCAGATTTCTAGGATTGGTTGATTTCACGGAAAGAAATGTAATGATTAAATTAAGAAGAGAATTTTCAAAATTATTCAGTAAATGGTTCTCCATGCTTGTTGCAGATAGTTCGTTTGAAGTTCAGCTTGATGAAAAATTTACTCCTGTTCTTATGCAGAGAGAAACAGAAATGGATTATTCTTTCCTTTCCGGCGGAGAGAGAACAGCAATTGCTCTGGCTTATCGCCTTGCTTTAAATCAAACAATAAACTTAATATATTCACAGATTAAAACAGGAGATTTGGTAATACTTGATGAGCCGACAGAAGGATTTTCTGAAAATCAATTGGATAAAATGCGCGATGTTCTTTCAGAATTAAATGTAAATCAACTCATAATAGTAAGTCACGAGCAGAAAATGGAGAGTTTTGTTGATAAAGTTATAAGATTAAAAAAGACAGGAGACTCATCTTATCTTGAAAAAGCCCAAGAAGAAGAGAATTTTCTTCCATAGAAAAACTTAAATACTTTCCATAATCAATAAAATTATTACAGAGGTCATAAATTCTTGTAAAAATGGATACCGATATAAAAAACGAAATAGCTAAGAATATCTTGAAGTCAAACACGTCTATAGTTGGAATAGTCTGCAAAGATGGAGTTGTTATGGGTGCAGACAGAAGAAGCACAGCGGGCTCAATCATAATGGGAAAGAACCATCAAAAGATAAGAAAAGTAAACGAATTTGTTGCCGCCGCTTACACTGGAGGTGTAGCAGATTTGCAATTAGCTCATAAAGTTCTTGCTGCAGAATTAAGATTAAAAGAATTGAAAACTAAATCTCGTTCAACAATAAGAGAAGCAGCAAATCTTCTTTCTATGATGACTTATAGAAGCATACGTTCTCCAACTATGATTCCAAATATTGTCGGGACTTTAATTGCTGGTGTTGATGAAAACGGAAAAGCCAGTCTTTTTTCAATAGAACCTGCCGGAGGAGTTGAAGAAATTGCAGATTATGATGCCAACTTTTCTTCAGGAATGCCATATATTTTAGGATTTTTGGAAAGACAGTTTAAAAAAGATTTATCAGTCAAAGAAGGAATAGAATTAGCAAAAGAGTGCATAAAAGCTTCTACTCAGAGAGATAGTGGTTCTGGAAACGGAATAGATGTGTTTACCCTGACAAAAGAAGGTATTAAGCATGTTGTTTCTGAAGAAATTGTTGCAAGCTATAAATAATCTTTCTCGAGGAAAAAACATGGACATTTTAAAAAATATTAAAGAAGAATTGCCTAAAGCAATAACCGATGCTTCATTTGAGGGAGCAAATATAGTCCTTTACACGGATGATAAAGATTTCTTTAAGAATGGAGAATCAAAAGTAAAAGAAGTAGTTGACAAGATTAAAAAAAGAATAGAGTTAAGGGCAGACCAATCTATTTTATTATCCGAATCAGAAGCGGAAAAAACTATCCGTGCGCTTATTCCAGAAGAAGCGGAAATTACAAATATTATTTTCGATGTTCAGAGAAGTATTGTAATAATTGAAGCAAAAAAGCCTGGAATGGTTATTGGAAAGCAAGGCTCTGTTTTAGCAGATATAAAAAAGTCTACATTCTGGCTTCCAACAGTTCAGAGAAGCCCATCCATACCCAGCAAAATTACTGAAAAAATTCGTTCAGTTCTTTATGCCAATAACAATTACAGAAGAAAATTTCTTAATGATATAGGAAAGAAAATTTACAATGAATGGAATCCTGAAAAAATGGATATGTGGGTTCGCCTGACTTATCTTGGTTCAGGCCGTCAAGTTGGGCGTTCTTGTTTGTTATTGCATACGCCTAATTCAAAAATTCTTTTGGACTGCGGAATAAATCCTGCAATTCTTGATGGTGCAGAAAGATTTCCATATCTCAATGTTTCAGAAATAGGCGATTTAAGTTCAATCGATGCAATAATTCTTTCACACGCTCATTTGGACCATTGTCTTCCAGCTCATTTTCCAGTATTGACAGAAGAGGGTTATAAAAAAATAGATGAGATAAAAGTAGGAGAGAATATTATTTCTATGGATTGGAAATCGGGAAAATATATAAAATCAAAATGCACTGAAAAAACAAGAACAACAGGGCATAAAAAAATATTTGCGATAAAAACGCCTTATTCCAAAATAGAATCTTCTCCAAATCATAGATTTTTTACTTTTGAAAATATGCAATTAAAAGAATTGGAGGCATCCGAATTGAAACAAGGAATGCTTTTGCCTTCAAATATTTTGAATAAATCATTTTCCATTTCAAAAAATATGACTTTAGATAAAAATATAGAATATGATAAAAGAAGAAAAGATAATGTAATTTTATCAGTAGAATTAACTCCCAAATTATCCGAGTTTATAGGATATTATATGGGAGACGGGCACAAGTCTTCAGAATTTTCTTTAAGGCTGACAGATGCTTCAACTCAAATATTAGAACACCATAAAAATAGAATTAAAGAATTATTTAATTTTGATGCAAAAATAAGGCACCATTCTGACAAGACTAAAAATGCTCATATTTTAGAGATAAACAATGTAAAAATAATAAGATTTTTAGAGAAAAATTTCCCAGAAATGATGCTCAAGACAAAAGAAATAAGAATTCCTGAAAAAATAATAAATGCATCAGCAGAAATTCAAAGGGCTTTTATCAGGGGATTTGCAGACGCAGATGGGTCATTTACCAAATCAGTAAAAATAACTTCATTTAGCAGTAAAATGCTCGACAATTTACAGCATATATTGTCATTACAGGAGATACCTTCAAGTATAGATAAGGATAATACACTCCACATTGATTCAAGGTTTGGCATTGCTAAATTTTATGAAAAAATAGGATTTTCGCTCAATTATAAACAGGAAAAATTAAAAGAAAAAGTTGATAGTTTTCCCTCACTGGATTTTATCAAACAAGATTTATTGCCAATAACTCCTAAAGACTTAAGAAAAATATTAAAAGAAACAGGAATGTTCGGCAGAATACACAATAGCCCTAAACTTTCTAAATTGCTTCCAATGTCTTTGCTCGATTTATTCAGAAGAAAAGAAGGATATGCTACAAGAAAAACAATTTTACATATTAAAAATTTGCTTGAAAACCGAATTGCAGAATTGCAGAATGCAAAAGATAATTCTCAATATTATGCTTTAAGGCAATTATTAAGTTTAACAAGGCAGGAGATTAGCATATCAACAGGATTAAAGGTAAGCCAAATTCAGCAAATTGAAGAAAATAGGATTTCAGAGCAATTTGCAGTTAAAATTGTTCCAATTCTCGCAGGATTTATGCAGGAGAAATTATCCATTATAATTTCTCAAACAATAAATAATCTCAACATGCTTCAAAATTTATTGAGTCTAAATATACTTTGGGAAAAAATAACTTCTGTAGTTGAAAAAGATAACCCTTATCCTTATTTGGTAGATATAGAAGTCGAAAATCATAATTTCATCGCTGGAAATATTATCGTTCACAACAGCGGAGTTATTCCTTACCTGTATAAGATGGGTTATAAGGGCCCAGTTTATATGACTGCCCCCACACGAGATATCGCTTCTTTGCTTGCTTTAGATTATGTAGGTGTTGCTTACAAACAAGCCACAACTCCCCTTTATCGCGCTGAAGATATAAAAGAAATGGTTCGTCATTCTATTTGTTTGGATTATGGAGAAGTTACAGATATAACTCCAGACATTAGAATAACTCTTTACAATGCAGGACATGTTCTAGGTTCGGCGCAAGTTCATATCAATATTGGAAATGGTTTGCATAATCTCGTTTACACTGGAGATACAAAATATGCAAAAACCCGTTTGCTTGACCCTGCTGTAAATCATTTTCCAAGAGTAGAAACTTTAACTCTCGAATCTACATATGGTGCTAAAGAAGACATACTTCCACCAAGAAGAGAAACTGAACAAAGATTTATTGAAATAGTAAAAGAAACAATTGCAAAAAAAGGAAAAGTTCTTTTCCCAGAGCTTGGATTGGGGCACGCGCAGGAAACAATGCTCCGTGTAGAGGAAGCAATAAGAACAGGGGAACTTCCAAGCATTCCAGTTATAATAGATGGCATGATTTGGGATATTAATGCAATTCATACAGCTTATCCAGATTTTCTTAGTTCAACTGTAAGAAATCAAATCTTTCAAGATAATAATCCCTTTTTGTCAGATATTTTCAAAAGAATTGGCTCACCAACAGAAAGAAAAGAAGTTATTGAAGGCGGACCTTGCATAATAATTGCTACTTCCGGTATGCTTGTCGGTGGAGCATCTGTTGAATATTTCAAGCATCTTGCAGACAATCCAAATAATGTAATAGTTTTCAGTTGTTTTCAGGCGCAGGGCTCTCTTGGAAGGCAGGTGAAGGAAGGAAATAAACAGGTATATCTCGGAAAAGATTATGGCAATGAAAAGATAGATGTTAAAATGAGAGTAGAAACTCTTTATGGTTTATCTGCACACTCTGGCAGAAATGAATTAATGCAGTATGTAAGCAGAATGATTCCAAAACCTAAAAGAATCAGCATAAATCACGGGGAAATTTCAAAATCTCTTGACTTAGCTTCTTCTTTATACAAAATGAATCGCGTTGAAACTGTAGTTCCAAGAAATTTAGAGACTATAAGATTAAAGTAACAATTAAAAACACTCCTTTCTTAAATCAATAGTGAAACATTCATTTAAAATAGTTTTGATTATGCTGTTTATGTTCTTGTTTACTCAACTAGTCGGACTTGCAGTAGTTAATCAATATTCTCCTGAAATTAAGCAGATTACAACAGATGAAAATGTTACAATAAATGTCACAACTCACAATCTTCCTTATGGCACCGAACCAGACAAAAGCATTGAGCAGAAAGATTATTTTTGGGTGATAATTACTTCATTAATAGTGGCTGTTTTATTGATATTTTTCTTAATGAAATTTAAAGCAGAACTTTTCCTTAGACTATGGTTCTTGTTTGTCATAACCTTGGCTTTGGGAATCACATTCAACGCATTTCTAAAACCTCTCCCATATTCTTCAATTATCGCATTAGCCATAGCACTGCCCCTTTCTTTAATTAAAGTATTCAATAGAAATACTCTTGTTCACAATCTCACCGAAGTTCTCATATATCCTGGAATCGCGGCAATTTTCGTTCCTCTTTTGAATATCTGGAGCATAGTAATAATTTTCATAATAATTTCAATTTATGATGTTTATGCAGTCTGGCATTCCGGATTCATGCAGCAAATGGCTAAATATCAGATTAAAACACTCAAGGTATTTTCAGGATTTTTCATTCCATATCTTGGCAAAAAAGAAAAAGAAATGCTTGAAAAAGCCAAGAATAAAAAAGGCAAAAAAATAAAAATCAAAGTAAATGTTGCAATTCTCGGAGGAGGAGATGTCGTATTCCCAATAATGTTCGCAGGAGTAGTTCTCTGGGCTTTCGGACTTTGGGCAGCTCTCTTAATTTCTCTCGGAGCAACAACTGCTCTTGCATTGCTGTTTATATTTTCGCAAAAAGGCAAGTTTTATCCTGCAATGCCTTTCATAAGTGCAGGATGTTTTACAGCTTTGGCTTTGATTTATCTGATTAAATATGTGATTTTTTAAAGAAAATAATTAATTAAACAGGACAATTCTAATTAAATTTATAGAATTATTTTACTCTTATAACTCTTCCTTCTTTTATGTCAAGAAGCTTGACAGACTGAGAAAACTTTCAGTTTTCGAGGCGTTCAAGAACCAAGGGTTCTTGACGAAACCACACCATTTATGGTGTGGTTGCTTCTTGAGCATCCAAAGCACGAGTGCTCTCTCAAACCACGCACTTTAGTGCGTGGTGCACATCGTGCTTTTGATATCCTTCAAGCTTCTGACTAATTGTTTTAATAAATCTAAATCTAAATCTATATTTGCTTGCATTTTCAATCTGTTATATTCTTCCTTTGAAATTTTAATCATTTCCATTTATACAACGAGCAGATTATGCTTAAATAGTTTGAGATATTAACCAATGTTGTAACTAAAGAATAAGAACAAACAGAAACATTTATATATGCTTAATTTTTTGCTCCTTTATGATACTAAAATTAGACTTAGTTAAGAGAATAAAGGAATTTTTCGATTTAAATATTTATGAAACCAAGGTATGGGTAGCATTGCTTTCAAAGGGAATTGCTTCTGCAGGCGAAGTTGCAGAAATTTCCGGAGTTCCAAGAAGCAGAACTTACGATGTTCTTGAATCTCTTGAGAAAAGAGGATTCGCAATAATGAAAATAGGAAAGCCTGTAAAATACATCGCTGTAAAGCCTACAGAAGTTTTGGAGAAAATAAAATTAAATACTATGCACGAAGCGCAGGAAAAAGTGCAGTCTCTTGTAAATCTAAAAGATACACAAGAATATACAGAATTAGTTGCTCTTCATAATTCTGGAATCTCTCCTATAAAATATACTGACTTAACTGGCTCAATAAAAGGAAGATCAAATATTCTTTCAAGAATGAGAGAACTTTTGGAAAACGCGCAGAAAGAAGTTTTCATATGCACATCTGCAACAGACTTTGAAGATAAATCAAGAGTTCTTGTTCCCGCAGTAGAAAAGCTTTCAGCCAACAATATAAAAGTAAAAATTGCTCTTTTCGGCGAACCTGAATACATAAAGAAATTAAGCATAAAGCACGGATTGAAAATAAAATCTACAGATTCTACTGCAAGATTATGCATGGCCGACAAGAAAGAAATTCTTTTTATGGTAACTCCTGAAAGTTCAAAAGAAGATATGGCTGTTTGGTTGAATTCGCCATTTTTCACAGAATCTCTTCATAATATTTTAGAGCACACAGTTTCTAAATAACTACAAAATTAGTTATTCCCATTTCTTTTATCTTCTGCGTTTCTTTTTTGCTGAAATTTCTCATAAATTCTGAAAGTGTGAAATTAATTTTTATTCTTGCGTATAATCTTCCATCTTTTTCAAATACATTTTTATTTGCTCTTTTAAAAGATTCAACTGCTTTTTTCAAATTAAAATCTGCAGGAGGCCCATTTCTCACAATCTCTTTCTTGCTTTTCGCTATAACGAATAACTCTGCAGTTTTCTTTTCATCATAAACAAATTCTTTCATTTCAATATCAAAATATTTTTTCATTTCCACAATCAGAAATTCAGAAAATTTCTTCATTTTTGTTCCTGCAATATCTCCTTCCTGCCTATCCGTAGTTATCAAAATATTGACAAACTCTTTTCCTCTTGCCTTTTTCTTTATATCTTCAAGATTTATTTTCTTTATCTCAAAATGACTTTCATTTGGATTTTTCAGAAAATTTATTCCAGCTTTCTGGAATTTTTCAAAAGTTTCTCTGCTTAATGCTGCAAGAACATTTCTTTCTTTCCATGTTGGATCCACAAGCACAACCGGACTTTGCAGTTTGCTTTGATTGATATTTACTTTAATGTCCTGCTGTTTTTTGTACATTTTTTCAGGATCTAAAATTAACTGATCTTTAACTTTTACCAATTCTCTAATCATTTTTTCAAATGTTTTATAGTGTATAATTAAACATTCTAGTGCGTATCCAGAAAATCCTTGTATATAGCTTTCAGCCCCATAAATTCCGTGCGCTTTGCAGAATGCCTTCGCAATTGCAATTTCTCTTGCAAGTTTTTTATTGATTTTTCTTTTTGCGTAATTAACATGAAAATAGCTAATATCTGTAACATTTTCCATTTCTTTAGGTTTTGAAATTTTCTTTACAGGAATTATTTCAAAAACGAATTTTCCCTGTTTTATCGCAAAATAATCTCTGCTCCCATGAATCTTATCTACTTTTCCCAATTTATTTTTCAAAAGAGATTTTTCCAATTTATTTGAAATGTTTTCTCCATCTTCAAATCTTACAAAAATATCCACATCATAATCCTTGCTTCTAACAAGTGTTCCTTTAGCAAAACTTCCTCCGATAAAAACTTCTGCTTTCAGTTTTTTCTTCTTCAGCCCTTCTCTTATTAAATTAACAATTCTTTTGCTTTCTTCTTTTATCGTATTCACATCTTCTTCAGGACATGAAAAATCAATCTCTTTTAGCAATTTTTTTATGTTCATGTATTATAGAAGATAGGCTTATTTTTAAACTATAACTTCAGTTTAAATTATCTATTTATATTATAGTAAATTTGCTGAAACTATAAAGTAACTACAAATAGAAATATTTATAAATGCCGTATCTATAAAAATATTATGGCAATAAATATTGAAAAAATCTTAACTATTTCTGCAACAGAATGGTTTGAAATGAACGGAAAAAATCCAAGAGAATATGAGGCGCGAGGAGTTCATTCTGATGAGAGTAAGGTTCCTGAAGCGTTAGCAGAAGTAGTTCCTTCTAAAGCAGAAGTTGTTGTAGGATATAGATATTATGGTGTGTATGTTGCTGGAACAGCATTAATTCCAATAAAAAGGTAATCTTCACTTTTTAGCCAAATCAACAATATACTTTCCATCTTCAAGCCTGTAAACTCTCGGCTTGTCCGAAGAGAATAATTTATGCAAATCAAGAAGATATTTCCCAGGTTTGACTACAACAATGCTTTCAAAATCAAGGAATACCGGTATTTCTTCATTTTTAACTCCAGCTATATCTCTTACATCTTCTTCCATTTGCTTTTTTTCATTAGCAGTTAAAGTTGGCTCTTTTTCTTCATTTTCAAGAATCTGTTTTAATTTTTCTTCTTTAATATAGAAAAAGAACTTGCTGTGGCATTCGCATCCTTCAGCCACTTCTTTAGCTGTGTCTTCATATATCTTTGAACAGTGAACGCATCTATATGACATAAAAACTTTAGAAAGAATGTATTAATAAAGTTTTAGCTGAAAAACAATTCAATCTTCTTAGGGTCTTTCTTTATATCTTTGATTACAGAAGCAGGTCCGATAATCGTAAGCGAACTACTGTCTCCAACGAGACTTTTTGCCAACCCATATTTCATTCTGTCAATAAATCCTTTTTCTCTCATATCGGGTTCAATAACTGCAAGTTCAATTCCTTTAAACTGCTCAACATGGTCCACAAGCGCCATAGTATCTTCTATCAGTCTTGCTTCTTCTTCAGCCCTCAATCTTCCATGCAGAATTACAATTTTATTTGCAAGTATCAAGTCAAGTATTTTTTTCACTCTTTCAGATATAGTCAGCTCTTCAACTTCTGCAAATGGAATTACCTGCAGGCTAAATTCTTTCCCCTTTTTATCTTTTATTTTTTTCATACTTTTTTTGCTAATTTAAATATAGCATCATAAAATTCTTCCATATTTGTTCCTTCTTTTGCTGAAATTCCGACAATATCATATTCTGGAAATGTTGAGGAAAATTGTTCAATATTCGCCTTTTTCAAATCTATCTTATTTGCCACAACAAGTATAGGTATTTTCCTAGCTATAAGGTTTCCTATTATTGTCAGATTAACTTGAGAGTATGGATTTTCTGTTGCATCAAGAACAACAACAACTGCGTCCATGTCATCAAGCCATCGTATAGATTCAATTATTCCCTGCGTAGCTTCCTTTGCTCTTTTTTTTGCTATCTTTTTCTTAAGTCCAAATTTCAGGAAATCTTCATAATCAATTTTCGTTGCAATGCCTGGAGTATCAACCATTTTGAATGTCATCTCCTTCCCTTTATGTTTTATTTCTACTTTTTCCTTGAATTGAACCGTTCTTGTTTCATGAGGTATCTTGCTGACTAATCCAATTTCTTCTCCAGTCCAGTCCTTGCATATTCGATTAGCAAGGCTTGTTTTGCCCGCATTAGGAGGCCCATAAAATCCAAGCTTTATATTATTCTTTCTTCCAAATATTTTGCCTAAAAACTTTTTTAATATATCAAACATAGTATTTTACATTCCAGTCCTTTTAATAAATCTTTCTGGTCCTCCGCCTCTCTTCACAATTTCTTTTTCAGCGCGTTTTTTCTCTATTGCCCTGAATATCGGAATCT
>JAUXTS010000026.1 GCA_030679115.1 archaeon | reverse complement strand
TGTAGAAGCAGCAAAATCTTATAGAGAGGAGAATTATCCTTATTGTATTTCTAATGTCCATACCGCTTTAGAAATAGCATTGAAAGATAAATTAAAGATACCTCCAACGTTATCAGGCATTAGAATTGGGCCCTTAGCCGGATTTTGTATGAGGCATAAAGTATTTCCTAACTTAACTTTGTTTTTGCAAGAACTTATTAAAAGAGCTAATGTAATTGATAATGACCATAAACATATGTCTTATGAACCAACACCCGCAGAAGCATTACAAGCACTTAATTTAGGAGAAAAGTTTATTTTTGAGATTGAAAACATAATACCTATTTTATCTGAAAACTTTCTCGAAGAATTATCTAAGGATTTGAAATTTTTAAAATCGTAAATCTGCCCTTAATACGAGGTTCTATTATAGAGAACATTTTTAAATAACTTCTGCATCAAAATATAATGAAAAAGGGTGTGTTAATTGCATTAATTTTTGCCATGCTGATTATGGGATTTGTGGGTTTTGTAAATTCTGCAGATGAAGATACAACTACTGCTACTCCGTCTATTGATAGCGAAACAGCTAAGATAGACAAAGCATATTCATGCCTTAAAAGTCAGATAGGAAATAAAACGGCATTATCGCTGCAGGAAGCAATATTCTCAACACTTGCAGTAGGATGGAGCGATAAAGTCAATAATACTCTTGAAGGAGAGAAAAAAACAAATTGCTGGCCGAGAAGTGGATGCAAATTGAAAGAAACTTCGCAGGCAATGCTTGCATATAATAGAATAGGAAAAAATACAGACGATATTGAAAAATGGCTAATCAGCCAGAATATGAGCATAACTGAATTAAATTGGTTTATTGAAATTGATACATCAAATAAGGTTTCTTCATGCACATTAAATTACGGCTCTCAAAGCACTAAAGTAGAAATTGGAAGCGATATGAAGCTTAGCAGTACTGGAGGAAATTGTTTGAGCATAAGTAGCAATGGATATTGGCTTGCAGTTGCAAGAGGTTTGGGATGCTTAGATAAAGATTACAGCATAACCTGCAATCAGGATTTTATTACGACAACATTATATCAGAAAAGTGCGGGAGCAACAGTGTTTGTTTCAGCAGAGACTCATAGCGCAACAGCAGGAGGATTTACTTCTGAAAAACTTGGAGGAAAATGCTTCAGGACAGGAAGCAGTTGTGATTATGAAGGAAGTTTGTGGGCAGCAGTTGCATTGAAAAAAGTAGGATATGATGTAAGTGCTTTCATACCTTATATTTTATCACTTGCAGAAGATAATACGAGATATTTCCCAAGCGCATTTGTATATTTATTGACGGAAAGACAGGACATGTATGGAAATATAGTGCAGAGTCAGAAACAAGGAAGATATTGGGAAATAACTTCAAGTCCTTACAATAAATATTATGACAGCGCGTTAGGAATGCTTGCACTTATAGGAACTGAATCTGCTGAAATAAGCAATGCTAAAGAATATTTTCTAAATGTGCAAACTCCACAGGGATGCTGGAATAATAATAACATAAGAGATACTGCATTCTTACTTTATGCAGGATGGCAGAGAGATGTTCAATTTTATGGTGGCGGTGGAGGAACGAACGAAGTATTCTGCCAGGATGTAGGAAAATATTGTGAGACTCCGGAAACGTGCATAACTGCGGGCGGACAGAGCAGTGCTGAAACTTGCCCTGGATTTGGAGAAACTGTCTGCTGTTCAGCAAAAGCAATTGAAGAAACTTGCTTACAGAAAAATGGAATTGTGTGTCAACCTGATGAAACATGTTCACTTGCACCATTATCTTCTGCAGACGGAGATTGCTGTCTTGGAAGATGTGAAGCCACACCTGAATGGCCGACTACAATAACTCAATGCGAAGAAAATTATGGAACATGCAAATCGACATGCGATACAGGAGAAGATTTGAGCAGTGAAAGCTGTAATGATAATTTATTGTGCTGTAAAACCAGTTCTACTTCTGCTGAAGGAGGATTGGGATGGTGGTGGTTAGTAATTATATTGTTAATCCTATTGATAACTCTTGCCGTTCTTGGAATAATTTATAGAGATAAAGTAAGGGTGTGGTGGATGAGATATAGAAAGAAGGCGGAAATAAAACCTTTGATAAGACCTGGAATGAGTATGCCTGGAAGACCTCCATTCGGAAGACCAATGGGAGCCCCATTTGGAACACGCCCACTTGCAGGACAGGGAATGATGCCGGCAAGGCCTGCAGTTAATCCTGCAATGAGACCTGCTCCAGTTATGAGGCCAATGAATCCAGCAACACCGGCAGTAGCAAGGCCAGTATTGAAACCAGCAGTTTCTCCGACAAAACCTGTGATGACTACAAAAACAACTACAACAGTTAAGACGATGACTAAACCTGTAGCAAAATCCACAAAAGCAAAATCAAAAAAAGACAAGGATTTTGAAGAAACTTTAAGAAAACTTAAAGATATGAGCAAATAATCAAATTTATATAACTCTGCTTGCTTTAATGAATATGAAAAAGATGATTTTGTTCAGCATTATAATCGGCTTATTTTTGATTATAAATGCAAGTGCGATTTCTGTTGAAATGAAAGAGAGTTACGAAAGGCAGGAAACAATGCTCGTGAAGATTTCTGGAGATATAAGAGAACCGATAACTTCAGACAATATCGTATTGAAAAGAGGGCATGTATTGGTGCCTCTTGAATATGAAGTGAAAAGAATTGGAAATGATTATTATTTATGGGCCCTATCTCCATTAAATGAAAATAATTATACATTATGGATAAATAATGTTGTAACAAGTGTTGCAGGAGTTGTAAATAAAACTAATTTTGCATATAACTTTACAACTACAAATGTTTTGACAGATTATTACATAAAACCTGCAGTAATTTATACAAACAAGGATTTTGAAATCCGCGCGTATAATAATGGAGATACTTCAAAAGAAATAAGTGTTGATTTTCTAGAATCAAGAAATGTGATTTTGCAACCTGGAGACAATAAGATATTATTTTCCATAAAAGATGTTATTGGAACACAAACAATTAATTTCTCGATTGGAAAATATTCTGTCAAGGCATATATAATCGGCAAGGCAGAATCTAATGATGGAACAGAAATAAATATTTCAGTAAATGTTTCTGGAATTGAAATTATTTTTATCCCGCAGAAAATAAAGAGAGAAGTAATTGCAAATGAAGAAGAAACTTATCTCATAAGCGTATTGAATGACGGAGATGACATTGAAAGCCTTTCTCTTGAATATGACAAAAACATTTTCTCAATATCTTCGGAATTGCCTTCAAGCCTTGAAAATGGAAAGAGATTTGAATTTAATTTGAGCGTAAAAACAGACAAAGAAATTAAAGAAGAGATTACATTGAAAGCTGATGATTATACATTTAATCTGCCTATTGAAATAACAATATCTGAATTGCCAGCACAGAATAAAAGCACCGTTAAAGGAATGTTTTATTGCGACGAACTCGCAGGAAAAATATGTAAAGGCGGAGAAGTATGCTCAATTGAAACTATAACCAGTTTAGATGGAGAATGCTGCAAAGGAGAGTGTGCAGAAGAATCTGGAAGCAGTTCAAGTTTGGGAATAGGTTATTTGATTGCAGCATTAGTTTTGATAGGAATAATATTTATTTACTATAAATATAGAAAAGTAAAAAATGAAAAGAATCCGCTTACAAGAAAAATTGCAGAAGCTGAAAGAAAATTTCCATAAAAAAGATAAAAATGAAAATCAAAAAGACGATGCGTACCTCGCCTTAAAGGGCGAGGTTTGAAAAAGCGCTCGTCTTTTGGATGCTCAAGAAGCAACCACACAATAAATGGGGTGGTTTTCTGTCAAGCTTCTTGACATAAAAAAATATTTTCAATTACAAGAGAATCGAAGATTCTCTGTACAGCAAAACATGGTTTTGCTCGTACTCGCAATAAGAGGTATTGCTTCGTAAAATGAATAAAAAAATTGCATTGTTATTGAAAGCGCCCGCGTATCTTTTGATAATTGCGGCGTTTGTTGCTTCAATATATGCAACAGCCAAAAATATACAAGGAATTAGTTGGAGAACTCCAGTTATCTTGGGATTGATAATTATATCATATATTATTGGATTTAGAATGGAAAAAAGAATGTAATTATTTTTTCTTTGATTTTTTAGTTTTTGCCTTGCTTTCTTTTGGCTCTTGTTCTTCG
>JAUXTS010000025.1 GCA_030679115.1 archaeon | reverse complement strand
ATCCTTATATATTAATTGGAGATCCTACATTTAAACCAACAATTGAAAATCAATTGCCTGCTTCGTCTGTTGAGAAGCTATCTGATTTGAATTATAAACTCAATCTTTTTATAGGCAATTATGGAAGTACTTACGAAGGGAATTATTATTCAGAAAATTATAATACATTAAATACTATATTTCATGATTACATTAATGTTAAAGTTGGACCATTTGAAGAGGGAACAAGAATTGCTTCAATTAAACAAAAAGATTTTGAAGTTATGCCTGAAGCAGATATAGAAGATGGAGAATACTTTTATTATTTACATAAATACAAAGACGATGTAGTAGCCACTGGGCAGGATGAACTAATAGCAGAAAATTTATATTTAGATTTAACAACCGAGGCTGTTGACCTCTCAATAGATAGTTTCAGTTATGAAATGATAGATGATTCTGCAAAAGTTACATTTGTAATTAGCAACAAAGGGAATATGCCTTTAGATACTGATGCAAATAGTTATTTGAATTTGCAGTGTGCCGACCAAGATTATAATACTCTTTATAATTATTATAATTCTTTCAGTGTAAATTTGCCATTTTTACCAGCCCAAACACAAGAAATTGTTGCAGATACAGGAATAAATTTAAATGAATGCACCCATTATTATATCGGTGCAAATATACGCACAAATAATTATTTAGTTGAATTTGATAAAACTAATAATTATTGGGGAGATAGTTCACATTGGTAATAAATTTCCATAAAATGATAAACAAGAAATTTTTCACAATCGCCTTAATTATAGTCTTAAATTTATTTCTTATAAATTTTGTTAGCGCAGTAGTTATCACTATAGATATAAAACCATCATTTTCAAATGGAGAAACAGTTTATTTTGACTATACTCTTATATCAGATATAAATCAAACAATAAATTATCAAGTAAATTCTGTATGTGAAAATGCACCAAGTGGAATTTCTATTGAAAAAACCGTGACATTAATTCCTAATATTCCTCTAAAAGAAACTTATAAGAGTATATTCGTATCGGATAACATAGATACACAAGCGTGCACAGCATATGTTATGATAACTTATCCATTTCGGCAAACAGCTTCAAAGAATTTCTCAATAATAACAAATCCTTCTTTTAATTTTGATATCAAATTAGATAAAAAAATTTTCATTAAAGGAGAAAGTATAAAATTAGATTATATTTCTGAAGTCAGTTCTCCATCAATAAATGCTTCTTTAACTTTACCAGATAAATCAATTCAGCAAATAAATCTGCCTATTTCTATAAATGCCGAGCAGATAGGAACTTACACTTTAGAAACTACAGCATCTAAATCAGGATATAAGACCGCCAGTTCAAAAGAGCAATTCGCAGTTATCGAAGAAGAAGCAAATATAAAATCCATAAATACTTGCAATGCAAATAATGTCTGTGATTTCGGTGAAACAACTCAAAACTGCCCTCAAGACTGTCCATTCAAGAAAGAAAAAAAGATGTTTAATACATTTACAATTATTTTCCTTGTTATTCTGGGATTAATAATTATAATTCTCATAATTATTTTAATCATTCGCCAAAAAATATCTAAAAAAGAAAAATTTGACATCAGAAAAACTTAAATAGACACACTTCGCCTTTAATTTAAGAGGAATTTTATTAAAGATGGATATACCAACAGAAATGCAGCATCAGGCAATGGGCTACGACAGAGCAGCCACTATGTTTTCTCCAGATGGGCATCTTCTTCAGGTTGAATATGCAGAAAAAACAGTTCGCCTTGGAAGTTCAAGCATAGGATTAACTTGCAAAGATGGAGTAGTTATAGTTGCAGATAGAAGAATCAGGGATAAATTAATAGCTCCAGAATCAGCAAATAAGATTTTTGAAATAGATGAGCATATAATTGCAACGGCTGCAGGAATTTTATCAGACGCAAGAATTTTGGTAGAAAATGCACAAATCCTCGCTCAGCAAAATAGAGTCACTTACGATTCTCCTATTGAGCCAGTTTTAGTAATTAGAATGATTGCAGATAAAAAGCAGGCATTTACACAATATGGCGGAGCACGTCCGTTCGGAGTTGCAATTTTATTAGGTGGAGTAAATAAAGATAAAGCACATCTCTATACTTCGGATGTCACAGGAAATTATTTTTCTTACAAAGCAAATGCAATTGGAGAAAATGACGAAAAAATAAAAGAAATTTTAAGAATCGATTACAAGGAAGAAATGTCTATAGATGAGGGTATAAAATTTGCAATGAAAATTTTCAAGGAACTCTTGGGCAAGAATTTTGAATTGGAAAGATTCGATGCCACTTATATAAAGATTTCAGAGCAAAAACTTGTCAGGCTTCACGGCGAAGGATTGAAGAAGTATATTAAATAATTAAGCAATAAATCTACCTAATTCTTTTTGAGCTGTATAATTATTTTTAGAAGCAAGAACTTTTGCTAAATAACTTCTTGTTCTCATTTCAAATTCCTTTCTTTCTAATTTTTCTATTGTTCTGCTCAATGCTCTCTGTTCAAGTTTTCTTCTTCCTTTTTTGAGAGGCATTTGTTCAACAAGTGCATACCATAATTTAAGCGGCAATTTTTCAATAAATTCTTTATTTGGTTCTTCTCTTCTAACACAAGAAACCATTTGCTCCCAAGTCATAGTTCCAGTTATTTCATTATATTCAGTTTTATATTCTTCATTAGGATATATCTCTTCAAAAACCGCATCCCATAATTCTGCAGGCATTCTTCTTGCAAATTCTATATGAGGGTCATCTTTAGCATAATCAATCATCTGTTCAAAAGTCATTTTTTTATAATTCGGAATATTTCCTCTTTCTGTTCTAAATATTTTAGAATATTTTTTATCTCTTTTAATATCTTCTGAATTTGGGCAATACTTTTTTAATAGTCCATTTCTCATAAAAACTCTTATTAAAAAATTCTTTTTAAATGTTGTGGTTTTTAATGTCAAATCTCAAGTTTTAAAAATGTCTGTTTTTCATAAATAAGATGAAACTTTCAATAAATAAAGCTGAAAAAATAAAAAGAAAAAAATTGCAGGAACTTATTTCATTAAATAATATTAGAAAGATAAATAATCTTGGCGGAATCAATATTATAGAAGAGAGAGATAATTCATTTGAAGGGCGTTGCGAGGATTATGTTTTTACCGAGGTAAAAAACGAGCCTTGGAGTTCAACGCTGACATATTCAAATGCAATTATATTAATGCCTATTGAATTTTTAGCCCAAAGAGACTATAACTTAATTGAATCTCCTAACGACGGAGATATCGTTGCATATATATTAAAAAGAATAAATAAAATTCCTTTTATCTCTCACTGGGGAATTTTTGAAAATGGAAAAGTCCGCTCGCGGTTTGGCTGCGGAAATGTTTACCGGCATAATCTGAACATGGTTCCTTCAGAATATGGGAACGAAATAATATTTTTCAGAAAATCAACTAAGCAACCTTAAGTGCTTTTCTAAGTATCATTGAAAAAATTATGCTGAAAATTAAATAAGCCCAAATCCAGCCAAAAAATCCGAATATTTTTATTCCAGTATGCAAAAGGAAATAATCACTAAACCATCTGAAAAATAATATTATTGGAATTACCGTATATATCAACGGGCGCATAGTTATATCCATTGTCTTAGGAATAAATTCAAGTTGTTTTTTCTGCAATTCAAGTAATTTTTCAGGATGATTTTTGTATTTATTAATTTCTTCCTGCAATAATTTCTGCTCTTTCTTTATTTCTCTAAGCAGATTCTGGTCTGTCGTATATTTTTGCAGAAGGGTGGTAATTAAAGTAATCATCGCTGCGATTATAACCATCCCCCAGTCAATATTCCAATTAAGAAGTCTTCCTGCCGTCGGATCAAGCACTCCGTGAATTGTATCTTTTATGAAAGGCAGTCTGTTCCACATTCCACCCATAACTAAAGAAATGATTACAACGAAGAACATAACCTTCATCCCTTTGTTCATATTTCTTTCAGTCTTTTTTAGTTTTTAAATTATGGCTTTAATA
>JAUXTS010000019.1 GCA_030679115.1 archaeon | reverse complement strand
GAGAAACCCATATTACTGGCCCATCTTCCAAATTCCCAAATCAGCGCGTCGGCTTAAATCATAGATTAAAAGACTTGGATATCGTGGAATTTCACACGAAATAAAAATACAAGATATAAATCCTTTAAAAATCAATAATGTAACAAATAATTATGGATTCGGAATAAAAAGGAATAATTCTTGCTATGGGATCGATACTTGCAGGCATTACGGCATTATTAAATAAAGAATACTGGATGTATATCTTAGCACTCTATCCAATATTCATAGTGGTTTACCTTTTATCTTCGTATATTAGTAAAATAGAAGAAAACGAAAAAACTATAAAAGAAATGAATAAAAAGATTGAAATACATGGAAGGATATCAAGATTAGAAGGAAAGGTATTCAAATGAATAAAAAAGGATTCTCAGATAAAGATATGCTTGAAATAGTTAAAATAATTATAATTGCAATTATAGGATTTCTACTTATTAAAGGAATTCTGCAAGCAATATAACTCACTTAATCTTCTTATGAATCGGAGCAATCACTTTTTCCAAGGCTTCAGCAACCGCATTCTTCAAATCTAATGGATGTAATTTTCCTGCAGAATAAATCTTTTCCAATTCAGAATATTCTTTAACAACCAAATTCCCTCCAAACTTTTCAGGCCTCTTAATCTCCAGCTTGTCAAGCAAAGGCAAAACTATAAGTTTGCTAATCTGCAAAATAGGATTATCTTTAATATCTTTTTCAGGGCAATATGCTCCTTGCAAAGTTTTCTTTATTTCTTCATACGAATCAGTTACTGCTATCCCGCTTCCAGAAATAGATTTAGACATTTTCTGCCCGGGCCCCTTCAAAGAAGTTATCAATGAAGTATGTAAAGCAATAAATTCATGCCCAGTTATATTTGTCATATCTTTTCCAATCATATGTACTTTTCTTTGCTCCATTCCTCCAAGTGCGACATCTGCTTTCAGTGCTTTTACATCTTCAACCTGCATTAAAGGGTACCATAATTGAGAAATAGTTGCATTTTCTAAATCGCGGGCAATTTCCTGCATTGCCCTCATGCCTCGATTAATTGTAGATTTCTGAGCTAATTTCATCACACCCATTTGATAAGATTTTTCAAATTGAAAATCACTTCCCAAAATAATTTCTGCTTTCAATCCAATAGCTTTGAAAGTTTCTTTCCAAGCCACAACTTCTTTTGAAATAAAATCCTCTTCTCCCTTTCTATTTAATAATGCGTGCACATCAGCAAGCAAAACTTTTACTTTAAATCCTGCCTTAGCCAAATCCATAAGTTTGATAACCGTCACAAAATGTCCTAAATGCATTGGCCCATTAGGTTCATATCCGCAATAAACGACAGGAGATTTTTTAGATTTCAATAATTTGACGAGTTCTTCTTCAGTTACAATTTCAACAATATTCTTCCTTACTAATTCTAATCTCTCTTCAAAATTCATTATTCTATAAGCTAAAAACTTAATTTAAACCTTCCCTTTTAAAATTAAGAAACTTCTATAATCTGCCCGCTATCTTCATAATATCCATTGTGTCCTGCCTCACAATTCATTAACACGAATAAGGGAGCAATCTCGTCGCATGCAAATCTCAGTTCTCTTGCCTTTGATAAAGCATAAGCCTTAAGGCATCGGCTGCAGCACACGCCCCTATGGTGGACGTGTGCTGCCTTAGGTTCTACTACCAAAGAATTCCGCTCTTCGAAATCCTCCAAATCTCTTAAAAACTCGTTAGGCAAAGACAACCGCTTTATAAGACGGCTTTTTTGAGAGTTTACAAATATCCCGCATCTTCCCAATACATAGCGTATTTTAGAATAAACGCCCCTATTAGTGGTACTTTCTTTGTTTTCCATGCATTTACTAGGAAGGATTTATATATAAGGATTACTAAAATAATTTTAATACCACTAAAAATAAAATTGTAACGCCACTAAAAAAATGTACCTCGTAAAAAGACACGACAAAGAAACCTTCTCTATCCCTTGTAAAGAGATTTCTCCGTCGGATATAAAGACTACGACTTCTCCTCTTGCACAAAAAATAATAAAAAAACTCACCGAAAAATCGTACTACCCAAAAGAACTGGCTTATGAATTGAATGTTCACGAGCAAAAAATCTATTATCATATTAGAAAATTAGAAAAAGCAAAAATCATAAAAAAAGAAAAAACTGAAACAAAACAGGGAGCAATCGCACAGTATTATTCCCTGACTAAACCCTCATTTGCAATAAGATTTAAAGATTTTGAATTCACGCAAAAGATAGCCGAATATTCAAATGAATCAGAATTTCTTGAGCCATTCATAGAAAATGGGCAATTAAATGCAACCATCGTAGTAGGAAATCCAAATCCTCATGGTCCGCAAAGAGCAAGAGCAAGAGATGGGTATTATGGAATTGATTTTGCATTATTTCTTGGAACATTTCTGCAATCAATAAATGATTTAAAAGTTCGCCTTGATACCGAAGTACGTGAAAAAGAATTAAAAAACAATCTCATTGTTCTTGGTGGCCCAATAACAAACAATATAGCTAAAAAAATAAATAGAAAATCCCCAATTAAATTTATCCGAACTCGTGATGGAATAATAATTGGAAGCACAATTTCAAAAAAACAATATCTAAATGATGAAATAGGATTTATTGTTAAAATGCCAAATCCTTTTGACAAATCAAAAAAATTGCTCTACATTGCAGGAAATAGATATCCAGGTACAAGAGCCTGTATTATTGCGTTTCTTAAAAAATTTAAAGAAATTAGTGGAGGAAATAGATTTAATCCTGAAATTGAAGCAAAAGTGGTGGAAGGATATGATATGGATAGCGATGGTATAGTTGATGAAGTAGAAATAAAAGAATAAAATTTAATATGAAAAAACTCGCACTTTTTCTTGCATTAATAGGAATATTTATTTTGTTAACGATTTTAAATTATAGCTCTCCTCTCCCGATAAATTCTTCAAAAAATATCTCTTCAATAAATATTAATCAAAAAATATCTCTTTCTGGAAAAGTAACTTCACAAACATCTGCTAAATTAATTATTGATAAAAATTTAGAAGTTTATTGTGGCTGTTCTTCTAAGAATTATCTAAATAAAAATGTTTCAATTTTAGGGGTTATGGGTGAATATTACGGCGAAAAGATAATAAATGCCCTAATCATAAAAATTAATTAAATATGATAGAATTAGTAATTGCTCTTGTTCTTGGCATCCTCGCCGGCTCAATAACCGGTTTAATTCCTGGAATTCATATAAATCTTGTTGCTTCTCTTCTTTTATTCTCTTTTACCTCTTCAACATTCTCCCCAATAATTTTTGTTATATTCATAGTGGCGATGTCAATAACCCATACATTTATTGATTTTATCCCTTCCGTATTTCTTGGCGCCCCAGATGAAGATACTTTCCTTTCTATACTGCCGGGGCATCAATTATTCAAAGAAGGCAGAGGACATGAAGCAGTTGTTCTGACTTTATACGGCTCTCTTGTTGCAATCCCAATTATTTTATTAATGACTCCGATATTCATTTATTTTCTCCCAATAATTTTTACAGCAATTAAAACAATCATCCCATACATCTTGATTTTTATCTCGTTCTTTTTAATTTTCAGGGAAGAAAAATTTCTAACCTCTATAATAATTTTCCTTCTTGCAGGAATCCTCGGTTTTCTAACTTTTAGTCTCCCCGTAAAAGAGCCGTTAATGCCTCTCCTTTCGGGATTATTCGGACTTTCAGGATTAATCATCTCTTTAAAAGACAATCCATTGAAAATAAAACAAAAAATCTCTCCATTAAAAAAGATAAAAATTCCAAAACTGGACTTTTTCAAAACTGCGCTCACCGCTTCAATTGCCGCTCCGCTTTGTTCTTTTCTTCCAGGGATTGGTTCAGGGCACGCAGCAGTGATTGGCTCAGAAATTTCAAAACAAGATAATCGCAGATTCCTTGTCCTCGTAGGTGCAATAAATACAATTGTCATGGGATTAAGTTTTGTAACCCTTTATGCAATAGGCAAAGGCAGAACTGGTTCAGCAGCTGCAGTAAATTTACTCATTCCAACTTTAACCTTCCCCAACTTATCAATTATCTTGATAACAATCATAATTTCTGGAATTTTAGCTTTTATTCTTGGAATTAATCTTTCAAAATTCACGGCTAATTCTATAAATAAAATAAATTATAGATATCTTACAATTTTTGTAATATTCATTATAATAATTTTTAATTTGATTTTCTCAAATCTTCTTGGAATTCTCATCCTCCTAACTGCAACAGCATTGGGAATTTTCACAATTTCCTCAGGTTCCAGAAGAATTAACATGATGGGCTGTCTCCTAATCCCGTCAATTATGTATTATCTTATTTTTTAACTGCTCTTCACCATTTCTTTAAACCTCTTCTGTCCGCATGCTGTTGGATATTCTAAATTTATACAGCCCAAACAATAATTTTCAATAGGATGATGCAATCCCATCTGCAAACCTTCAAAAGTTTGGAACAAAACGCTATCTGCACCTATCCCTGAAGCTATTCTTCTCTCAAGTTCCCTTATATCTAAAGCTCGGGGATTATTATTAGAAACATCGTTAGCAATTAATCCATTCTGGTAAGGAATATATACCCCATAATAACATGGCCCAATAATTGGCCTGTCTAAAAGCCTAAAATGAACTTCATCGGCTCCGACCCCTCTTATTTCACTACAGAGTTCCTTTGAAGTATCTCCCCTAACTATACAATCATCTATTACAATAACTGCTTTTCCTTTGACATCCCTATGAACTATAAAACTTCTTGCAACTGAAATCTTTCTCTGCCCTTCAGAACCTATAAAATTCCTATGACTATCAAATTTTTCAATACAATTCCTAACAGGAACATAAACTCCAGTCAAATTATAAATTTCTTCCCCATAAGCTTCTGCCGCTGGAATTGGCGTGTGGGGAGCAGGACAAATAATAAATCTACTACTTACGACCATTCTTTTCCTCCAATATCCTTCCCACTAAAGGATCCACCTTAGCTAATTCTCTTCCCAGTCTTTGTCTTGTTCCCGCTACATACTCACCATCAAGATCTGAAGGAGCCTTAGCAAAATAAATTCTCTCAAAATGACAAAGACTTTTCTTGCTTTCGATTAAAACCGGACTCTGTTTAACCCCGTACCTATCGAAAAGCAGCGCACTCCCAGGAACAACGTCCTTGAATCTATTTATTCCTATTTTCTGTAAAGCCACACTTTCAGAAGCAATCGCATAAAAATCCTCGTTCTCTCCCCAAACCAACGGCCTAAAACCATTCGGGTCCCTAAAAAATAAAAGATCTCCATCGCCAAATATCAATCCGACATTGTATGCGCCGTCAATTTGCCCCATAACTCTTTTTACAACATTGAATAAATCTGGCCGTCCCCCACTCGCATCGAAAATTGGTTCCTTATTCATTTCCAAAGCAAAAAGACTTGAGAAATCTTCCGTGTCTACTCCCGTCTTAAAAATATAATCTTCGCCGCTCAATTTTGCTCTAAGCTCTTTGTGATTTGCTACATTTCCATTGAAAGCAAACCAAAATTGTTTCCATATTCTTTTGTGGTCTCGCTCAAACGGTTGCATTTCCAACTTGACTTTTTCAAAGTCTGTCTGTTCCCCAGAAGTAGAGTATCTTGTATGAAACAACCCAGCAATCCCTGCAAGCCTTCCAATTAATGACTTATACGCTTCAGGATTATCTAAATGAAAAACTTTCCTTATTGTTCCCAAATCCTTATGATCTAGAATAACTTTTCCAAAACTCTTCTCAAATAAAGGCTGATACGTTGCTACACCAGCACTAAACTGTCCCCTGTGCTGTAAAGAATTCCCCATTGTGATAAGACTATCAACACAATGTAAACGCCTTTCTAAAGAAACATCTTTAAAAGTATTCTTAAGATAAATCCCTGCTAAACCACACTTCTCACCAACTTCTCCATCCATAGTTTTCTCACTTCTCCCCCTCTTTTAAACACAATTATCCCGGAAGATATATTTCAAATCTTCAATCCAATTATCCTATCTCAATTATAAAACCTTAAAAAGTTCCGTTGGTTCGCTTCTCAAAGATACAGAAACCTTCGCCTTAAAATCCATTCTTTCTTTAGTTAATTTCTTAAAAGTCTTCAAAGCCAGTTTAGGGCAGTTATTTTTTTCACTCAAGTGAGAAAGAACAACATTCTTCAGCTTGCCGCTCCCATATTCCAGCACAGCAAGCCCTGCCTGCCTGTTTGACAAGTGTCCGGAATCACTTTTTATCCAGTTTTTCAAAAAATAAGGATAATGCCCATTTTCAAGCATCTCAATATCGTGGTTTGACTCTAAAAATAAAAAATTAGAATCTGCTATCGCGTCATTGACTCCCTTGCAAGCAAATCCCAAATCAGTAATTATAGAAACTTTCTTATTCGCTGAACGAATAGAATACGAAACCGGCTCAGCTGCCTTATGGGATTTTAAAAAAGCTTCCACATTCAACTTTCCTATCCCAATCGTTTCGTCACTCTTTATAGAATTTATTAAAGCCTCATCAGAGCATAAAAATCCCCCATTTATTGTCCCTTTTGTTGCAAAAATTGGGATATTGAATCTTCTTGCAAAAACATCAGCCCCTTTGATGTGGTCTGCATGCTCATGAGTTATAAAAATAGCTTTTATTTTTTCTGCATCAAGCCCAAGCGCGTCCATTCGGGCCAAAATCTTCTTTGTGCTTATCCCCGCATCAATCAAAACAGCGTCCTCGCCTTTTTCTACATAAAAAGAATTTCCCGATGAACCTGAAGATAAAGCCATTGCTTTCATTAGAACCATTTATTAATCGTCTCCTGTTTCTCGGCGTCCTTGCCGAAAATGCTCTGAATATACATCTCTGTAAGTTCTAAACTCTCCAAGAGATACGGACTAACTTTGTAATCTTTTGCTAAATCCAATGCCGGTTGCATATATTTCAAAATGCTTCCTTCAGAAATTGTAAATATCAATCTTCCTCCGCATTTGGTGCATTTTCCAGTTAATGGTGGTCTTCTAAATTTTGAATTGCACCCCACACATCTAAACACCTGCATTGAAAACTTTCTCAAATTGCCTCTTGTATCTCTAATAAAATGTCGTTCTATAATTAATCTTGAAACATCATTCACGTCTACTGCCCTAATTTTTTTGCATAATCCCATCATTCTTTCAACTTTTTCATGCATGGTGGGTAAAATTTTATAAGAAGAATTTAATACTGTATGATTTATATCACTGCAATTGTGAGTAAACTGAATATTTGTAAATGGATCCTTTCCTGCTTTTAATCTTGATTTTACATTTTCTATACTTTTCATATCTGAAGAGTGTTTTCCCTGTTCAGCCATTTCATAGAGCTCCAAAGGATATAAACTGGTGCTGAAATCTAATATTTGATCATCTACATCTCCTGCTTTTATGCAGATATTTAATACGAGTGGAGCATCTTGTGTTCCTCCCCTATGTGCAGGCAAAAACTTTCTTGAAAAATTAAGCAGCAAGTCCATTAAAAGCAAAAATGCCGCTTCGTCACCGTCCGCATCCCTTCTCATAGCTGCGTGCATGAATGGTGAAGCAAGCAAAGTTTGATTCTTTGAAAAGCCAATTACCCTTCCAACCGTGGCTGTGCAAATATGTGGTGCAATGCAGACAACCAAAGTCCCAATTACATCTTCTTTTTTATTTGCATTGAAAAATTTTCCTAACTTGTATATTTTATCAAGTTCGTCATCAATAAACTGAGTAATTTTATACACCACATCGTCTGCTTTCTCATCTAGAGAATCTGGACAAGCGGGTAGGATAACATCATGAGGGAACAACTCTAAAATTTGTTCTTTATTTTCCAAAAGTTTTCCAAAAATATCTTTTTCATACCCCATCTCCTTTAATTTTTCCACCCCTGTCCCTACCTCCTTCGGCTTGAAATGGGTTACAGGCATTTCAGTCATATCGTATCTTATTGTTCCATCCTTATTAACATTTAATCCATACTTTGCTCTTAACATTCCTTTCGCTAAATTCTCGCAGCTATGATCTTTGCTACTCATTCCTCTTATTCCTTTAATTAAAGGAACCTGTTCATTGCTTAGCCCGATACTTTTTCTTGCTATCTCAAAATAATGTTTTACATCTATCTTGCTCTCTTTGAACTCCCGAACAAATTTATGTTCGGGACATTCTCCAACATAATCCTTATCACACTCCTTGCAATTAACTAATCTAACACAATCAGAACCGCAAAACCCACACTTTGAATATATTCCTTCATTATCACAACTCTTGCACTTAAAAATTGGAAAATCTGCCGTAACATACCCTATATCGCAGGCAGCCTGAAAACTTCTTAGTCTCCCCCCCTCATTGCCAACAGGAAACAATGTATGCGGACTTCCAGTTAATTTTCTTAACTTTGACTTCTCTGGCCTGCCCATTCTCGCACCAATAAATGTTCCCGATTTATCTTTAATCCTGGCCTTGCACAAGTGATTCACCAATTCTAGCACAGGTTTCCTTTCCTTGCTTTTTTCTCCAACCACGTCAAACTCTTTATCTAAATTCTGCTCCAAATCTATTCCAATATTGAACAACAGCGCCTTGCTGTCTTCTCCAGCAACAATTACATTCTCTAAACTCACACTATGCTCACACCCTATTAATTCCAGCGCCCTCTTGCCTTGCTTAAATCTTTCTTTATCATTTGAAGTATAAGGCAATATCAATTTACCTTCAATTAAAATTCCATGCGCAAGCCAGTCCACCAAAGCCAAAAAAGATTCATAATTTAACTCGCCCCAATAATAGATGTACCTAGGATGCAAAGGAATCTCGTATTTTTTAGATAATTCAACAGCCTCATCAAAACCAACCTTAAATTTATTTCCAACATTCCCCTCCTTCTTTTTCAATTCAAGCTCCCACCATTCTTCAACATACCCTGGCTTTAGCAATTCATAATTTCTATTTAATACATCATCAAAAGAAAATAATAAATCTCCAAGATAAATTATTTCATCTACTTCCCTATAAATCTTTTTAGCTTCGTCAAAATTTTCTAACCTTTTAACACTTCCATTTTTTAACTTAACAATCGGCCCGTCAATCTCGTCGCACACGCCAATTGCACACCCTTTTGTTGGTTTTTCAATCTTCAATTGAGTTCCAAAAGAAAGAAATGAATCTGAAATAGCCATGGTTGCAGGATGTACCGCGCTCGCAGAAAATCCACTGACTCTGGTTCTTCCATATCTGAATCTAAATCCTCCGCTCCTGGAAGGGTGCCCATAAACCGGTCTTCCCGCAACCAAATCTTTAATGTAAGTAGGAACGCCGTCTCCTGCCCCTTTTGACTCCTTCTTATGCTTAGCCACATACTCGTCTAAAAACTCCCATCCAGTCGCCTTCAAACCCTTTGCCTGCACCCCTCTCCATAGCCTTAATCCTTTTGCAGCTTTCTGAGCCAGCCCTTCAGAAAAAATTAAACACATTCCTCCCCTTATGCAGTCAGTATCCACCCTGGGCAGACCCTTGTAATTAGAAACTTCTCTTTCTTCAGTAGGATCTCCTGCAATTTGTATTGGAATATTTTTAGCAAGAAAAGTTATCTCGTCTTCGCTAGGCAAATATTGTAAATTACTGACTCTCTCATGATAATCATAATTCTCAGTCACGTATCTCTTTATCTCTTGCTCATCGGGATCATATTTAGCAAATCCAAAAGTTTCTCTTAAATAATCAATCAGCATCAGCACCATGCAACTTGCAGTAGTTCCCGCACTTCGTATCGGTCCTGAAAAATAAGCAACAAGATAGTCTTCTCCATTTTTTGTTTTCTGTATCTTCAATTCTGTAAACCCTTCAAGCGGACTACTTACCACCCCAAGAGTTATATAAGAAAATCCCACTCTTATTCCCGCGTCCATCGCCTGCAGCAAGCTCTCAAACTTGCAAAATTTCTCTCTGGCAATTTCTTCAGCAATTTTAAACGCCACTGCACTATCCAACGGCCCATATTCCTTCTCCAATTCTAAAATTCTCTTCACAACCTTATCATCTAGCTGCGGATAAATTGTAGATACAAGTCCTACAGCTTTCTCTGCAAGAGACATAGCTATTGGCACCTCAACCTTATTTACCGGATCCAATCCCTTTGCCTTTGCCAGCTCCGCAACAGCATAGTGTCTCTTCACTTCTTTCTCTATATAACTAAAATATTCTTTTATGTTCATTTTTTACCTCTGTAAAAATGAATATTTAAAAATTTTATTTTTATTATGTTCATTTTCGCGCTCCTAAAATTTCCGAAATCTCATACCAATCATTTACCCTTGCAACATTTCCAGGCAATCTGCCCTGATTCCAAGGCTGATTCATTAAAAAAACTCTTTCACAAGTTCTAGCACAATCAATAGCATAATCCAAACAATCCTCAACAAAAACATCTAAACCTAATTCCCTGCATAATTCACTTTTTTTCTTTAATCCTGCATTAAATTCGCCCGAAAAAACAAGTCGAAAATTTTTATCAAAATGTCTCATTAAAAATTTTTCTGTTTTGCCTCGTAATTTCTCAGGACGCGAAGTTATTACATCGAATCCCTCATTTTTAGAAAACCCTTTTAACACATTTTCAGCTCCAATAAGCAAAGGAATCGAACTAAAAAATTCAGAATCATAAAATTCGTCCATTAAGCTAAATGCCTCTTCCCTATTTCTTCCAATCCCATACTCCCAAATATTATAACCTCTCAGCCCCTCAACTTTTAAATTCCTTCTATACTTCATATTATAAAATTTGACAATCTCTCCAAAAAAATCAACTACTACTCCATCCAAATCAACACCTACCCTCATTTTTTACCCCCGAATTCATTCAAAAATTTATCAAAAAAAGAATCTCTTTCTTCATCTGAAACTGAAACTCCAGGCAGCCAAGACATATAAGTTCTGCTGGCAAGTACATCAGCTATATGTAAAACAGATTCCTCTTTGGTTAAATTTAAAGCACGTTCTTTATCTTCTAAAGTGCGTGTATAATTTCCATAATGATATCTAACACAATTTAAAATTCTAGTCTTTTTATCTTCATTTAAATTAAATTTCTTAAGATAATCTGCGCCAATTTTAGGATGTTCATGGTGTGTATGTTTGCCCCAAGGTTCTCCATGTTTTTTTACATCGTGCAAAATTGCTGATGCAATTAAAATATCCCTATCTTCTTTGGAAAAATTCATAAATGTGCAAAATTCTTCTACAATTAAGATGCATTTTAAGACATGCCTTATTAATCCAGAAGTTCCCTGATTTTCAGAGGGGTGATATTTTCCGGAAGAACTTGATTCACACAGCCAAAAATCCTCATGTACCTCATTTAGGGCATTAATTACAAAATTTTTTATCTCTATATCTTTAATTTTTTCTACTTGAGAAAAAAGAATTTCTTTTGCTTTAACTATTTTTGATAATCGATTCATTTTTCAGTCTCCTTTTTATTGAAATCCCTATTTATCTCTTCCTCAACTCCAAAATCAAATACTTTAAGCTCTCGAGTTTTTAAATTCAATATTGGAACCTTGCATGGATCTGGTTCATTCCCCACTTTTTCTTCAAAAGCAGTTTTAGCCTGCCAGCAACTCCCAGTAATTATTAGAACGCCATTATAATTTTCTATATCTAGCTTATGCACTTCTCCAGTGCAGAGCACATCAGGCACTTCAGAAATTACAAGTGGATCTTTATCAACATATGGAATATACACTACAGAAGAATGTGTCGGAGACAAATGTCTTCTTTTCAGCATATGTTTAACTGCCTTAGCTGGACAATTATGCGCTTTCATTTCCCTAAGTTCTTCTATTTCGTTTATAAAAGTGTGAATGCTTGCCCCATGATACATTAAAACCTTAAATTCTTTATTTCCTTCATTCAGTTTAACAAGAGTCGGATTAGTCACTAATACTAAATTTTCAATTTCGTAAAGTGAGGAAGCATATCTCCTGTCAATTGGCGGTTGAGGCTCTGCTACTCTCATTGCATCATGTTGTCCTGGACACATAAACATAGTTATGTGCTTTGGAATTCTCTTAAGGTAAGAAGAAACAAGTTCATACTGTTCTTTCATGCTTTTTAAGTTCAAAAAATTCTCCTGTCCTGGAAAAACTCCAACTCCATCTACATTGTCTCCCACAAAGAATATGTATTTTATTTTTTTTGCTATTTCGTGTTCGCTATTCACCCAAACAAGGAATTTTTCCATACTTTTTTTTAAATGCCTATCACTCCCAGCATGTAAATCTGATAAAAAAGCCACGCAAGTTTCGTTATCAAATCTAACTTTTTCAGAAATAAATGCATCGGGATAAATAATATCGTGTATAAAGAGTATATCTCTATTTCCTGCAGCTTTTATTCCAACTATATCATCTAATTGTAGTTCTTTTGCTTTTGAAAAAACTTCTTCTCTGTCTGATTTTATAACTCCCGATATCTCCCCAGTTAAATCCTCAAATTTTACGATTATATTCCCATTTTTTGTTGTTCTTTTCTCGCTTACAATCCCAATTATACTGAAACTCTGCCTATTTCCAGATATCTTATTTATAGAAACTAAATTTTGCAATTCTGTTCTATGCATTAATATTTTTTGCAATTGTTGATATCTTGCTCTAAAATGACAAACAAAGTCATTAACTTCTATTTTTTTATTTGGTTTTGTATCTGCATAAAATACTTGATAATCTTGTTTAAACTCTTGTTTAAACTCTTTTTTAAATTCCTTCTTTATAATTTCTTTAGTTACTTCTAAATTTATCCCTAATCTAATAAAAACATCGTCTATCATCTCTTTTTCGGGAATATTGCTAATCAATTTTTGCACATATTCAAAATTCTTGCTTAATACCGAACGAGTTATTATTTTCTGCCCAGAATATCTTACAATTTCATTTAAAAAATCCCTTGCCATTTCAGTATCTTTAAAATTACTGACTAAATCAAATATTTCTTTCTCAAGCATTAGTCCTTTCTCCCTAATAGTTTTAACTATTTCTTCATTCATTTTAATCCCAAAGAATCTTCCAGAATTTCCAATGCTTTCTGTTTTATCTGTGGAGAAAGCATTAATTTAATCTCTCTTGTTCTGCCTTGTCTTCCTTTGCTTATGACTCGCGCATTAATAATCCCGAGCATATCAAAGTCAGCTAAAATATCAGAAACTCTCCTCTGTGTTAAAATTTCATTTTTTGTCTTCTCGCAAATTTCCTGATATCTGTTATATACATCTCCTGTAAAAATTCCTTCATCGCTGCCTTTATTTTTCTCTTCGAGTTGCATTACTGAATGTAATATAAGTTGAAATTGTTTTGGCCCGCTAGATATAACATCAAGCATTTTATCTTTCTCTATCTTTTGATTTGCTGAATCTATATGTCCTAAATTTATTTTTTTATTATTTTCTCTTTCGGCAATTTCCCCTGCAACTCTCAATAAATCTAACGCTCTTCTTGCATCACCATGTTCTCTCGCAGCAAATGCCGCACATTTTGCAATAACTCCTTCTTCTAAAACTCCTTCCTTAAATGCAATATCTGCTCTTTCTTTCAATATCTCCTGTAATTGTAATGCGTTATATGGTGCAAAAACTAATTCTTCTTCCCCAAGTGAGCTTCTTACCCTTGGATCTAAATTATCCATAAAATCAAGACTATTACTTATTCCTACTATACTAATCTGTGCATTTTTTAATTCGGAATTCATTCTTGTCAAACTATAAATAAAATTATCAGATATTTTCTGCACTGCCTGATCTATTTCATCCAAAATAATTAAAATAATTTGTTTCTTGCTGTCAATTAAATCAACGAATCTTGAATAAACCTGCCCAGTTGGTAAACCGGTTTCAGGCACTTTTCCTCCTAATTCGCTAATTAATTCTGCAATAATTCTATACTCAGTATCCGAAACTTTTTTCATCTTGCAATTAATATAAATAACTTTCAAATGATTTTGCCCCATTTCTTCTACTCTCTTGAGAATTTTATTCCCAACGTGTCTAACGCTCAATGTCTTGCCCGTTCCCGTTTTCCCGTAAACAAATAAATTGCTCGCCCTCTCTCCCCTTATAACTGGAGCAAGAATAGAACCAACGCTATCTATTTGCTCATCCCGTATAGGAATATTTTCAGGAGTGTAATTAGACTGCAAAATAGATTTATTCTTAAATAGATTATTACTTACGAAAGAATCAAATATTTTATCAAGTTTATCCGACATTTAATCACCTCTTTAAAAAAATAACTTTTAATATTATAAAGTTATGTATTCTCTAAGCTTTATTTCCATTGGAAATCATCTATTTTACAAAGCAAAACAAAATTATTACTATAAAAGAACTGCTCTCTCCCCACACCCTCGTTTCCACTCCAAGTTTATCAATTCAATATATTAATATGATATTAATCCGAACATAACTATATACTACATAATATATATTATAATATATATAATATATAATATAAATATTTATAAATAAAATTTAAAGAAAAGAAAATCAACATATCCTATTTAAACCTTACTTAATTTTCCATACGAAACCAAGGGGGCAGGGGGTAACCTCATTTTTTCACACACATGTCTCATTTCTTAACTATACTATTCTCAAATCGAGTTATTAAAATACTATCAAAAAAACACGGAAAAGTTTATATAGACTCCCTCTTTTCATAAGTCATGACACTGGACAAAAAACCATTAAAAGAAATTATAGGAAAAAGAGTGGTTACAAAAGACGGAAAAATAATTGGGGTAGTTAAGGACATTACTTTTGAAACCAAAACAGGAGAATTAATACAGCTTGTTTTAAGAGACCCAACCCCATATACAAGAAATCTTAATTTAGAAGTTTCTTCTGCTAAAGACGTATTAATTCCTTATAACACAATTATAGCAATAGGCGACTTCGTTGTAATTTCAGAAGAAGACTTAGCATAACAACAATCTTTAAAAATAGTCTAATTTATACACAAACATGCAAATAATAGGATTTTCATTCAGTAAAATTTCAGGATACAAATCAAAGAAAGCAAAGCTGAATCAAACAAATATAAATATAGATTTTTTAGATATTCAAGAAGAAGAATCCCAAGTTCTTAAAATTCCAACAGTAAGAGTTTCATTTATGTTTACAGTTTCTTATGAAGGCGAAGATAAAAATTTAAAAGCGGGAGAAATTCTTTATGAAGGAGACATTGTAATTAGCGCTACAGAATCAGAAATCAAAGATATTTCCAAAGCCTGGAAGAAAAAAGAACTTCCAACAGGATTTAGAGTTCCAATTTTCAATTTTATTTTACAAAGATGTTCAATCAAAGCATTGAATATGGAAGAAGACCTCCAGCTCCCAACACATATACCTCTGCCTACCTTGAGGCCTCAAAAATCAGAAGAAAAAGTAAATTAATTTATTTTTTCAATAAACTTAATCTACCAAAATTAAACACCTCTAATTTCTCTCCAACAATTCTAACTTTAAATCTCTCAAAAGGCAAATTCCATGCAGTTATTACTTCATTTTCTCTCGGGTCACTTCCAATACTATATTCAGAAAAACTCGGAACAATAATCCAATTCTTCCCCCTATATTTTCCTTCTAAAAAGCACTTATATTTTTCAATTTTAACTCCCTCTTGTAATTTTACCGCCGGGTGCCCATGTCCAATCACAACATATTCAATTTTTTTATCCCAGATTTCATCACAATCTTTATCCCCATGTACAAAACAATATTTTCCAATACAATAAAATTCCCCAACCTCAATTTCTGCTTTTTTAGCAATCGGTTTAATTAATACATCATGATTTCCTCTGATAACAATAATCTTACCGCATTTTTCTTTCAAATAATCAAATAATTTTAACACATCGTTCCATTCTTCTTTTACTATCTTGCCAAAATAATGTTTTATATCTCCTAACAATACTATCTCGTTTACTTTTCCAGTTTTTTTAAATACTTCATCAAGCCCCTTAATCATACTTCCAATCATATCAATTTCTATAAGCACCCCCGAATCCCTTAATGCCTCACCCATTCCAAGATGCAAATCTCCGATTACAATAATCTTCTTTCCCTTTTCTTCAATCAACAAGGTTTTTCCCAAATAACATATCATCGTTCTTTAACAGATATATCTTTTATAAATTAAATCAATAAGACTTAAATATACAATCAGCTCTTTTTATTTATGAATTATAAAATTGCAGGTTATGGGAGTTTGTTAAGCCACAAATCTCTCAAAGAAACAATTCCAAATAAGAAATTTAAAAAAATCATAATTAAAGGATTCAAAAGAATTTTTAATGTAATTGATGCAAAAAGTAAAAATCCCGACGTTCTCAATATTGAAAAATCTTCAAATCATTTATTCAATGGAATCTTATTTTCAGTAAATTTGAAAGAATTAAAAAAATTAAAAGAAAGAGAAGATGATTACAATTTAGAAGAAATAGAATATTATGACTTTCAAACAGGAAAAATTCTTGGAAAATGCTTAATATACATAGACCACTCAATTGCCATAGACCATCATCATAAAAATCCAAATAAAAAATACTTTATTCTCTGCAGAGAAGCAGCATACCATATAAACAAGAAATTCGGACAGCTTTGGGACGATACAACTTTCACTTCCACAGGGGAAAAAATAGCTGATTGGATAAAATCCCACAAAGAATATAACTCTATCTAATATTTTTAGTCTTAAATAAATTCTCTTCTCCACGCATTAAAACACACTCCCTAAAAGGAAGCCCAAGTCTTTCTACCAATCCCCCCATAGGCAAAATCTCTTCACTGCTAAGCACCATAACCACATAGTCTCGCTGTTCTTTGCTGTCTCTTGGAATAATTACACTAACTCCTTCTATTAAAAAATGCAAATACCATATCACTGCGCTCATATAAATAATTCTGTTATGACTATATTCTTTTTCCAAAACCCCTATAACTCTCTTTCTCTCTTTCTCATCAATCAAAAGCCCATATTCAGGGGCTCTGTCATTTGGCGATAATTTTCTACAAAAATAGATATAATAAAGTTCATTTCTTTCCTTAGTTCTCTCATTTCCATTAATCTGGTGCATCACTAACAACCTAATTTATAATATATAATCATTTATGTCTTGCAAAGATTATTTTCCCTTTTCACCAATCAATTTCAGATGCAATTCATGCATTCTCTTCAAGAAAGAAGCCCTATCTTCCATTTTAATCAAATCACTTCTTCCCTGTATCATCAAATTTAAACCAAATGGAGACACAATAGGAACACGGATTTTCTTTATCTTAACCTCGCCAGCCTCAATCCATCTCAAAACTTTCTCCGCATTATACACATCCATCAAATCTTCAAACACTTCTCTCCTTGCTTCCCTCAAAATAGGAAATTCGTTGCTTATTTTCTTAATTGCCGAAAACAAAAATTCACTATGTACTTGTTGTTTTCCAACACTTTTTTCTCTTCCTTTATAATTTCGCAATATCATCAGACTTCTTGCCGCACAATGTCTGAATCTTCTCTTCAAAATGTCTGTTCTTTCTATAGCTTCTTTAAGTATGTCCCTCAAATTCTTTGAAGTTACCCATGGAATTATTTTATTTTCATCTAATTTTTCTCCAGATATAAAAAATCCACTATCACAAATGCCCATCTCTACATCTCTATGCTTGTGCCTCGCCGCCGCAAATGCAAAAGCTCTTGCTAAAGCATCATTCACACGGCGCCCATACATACTGTGAAACATCAAGTACTCTTTTTCTTCTTTAAATTTCTCCACAACAATAGTTTTATCATCTGGAACTTCAGAAAAATCATGCTGTTCTTTGCAATATGAATAAATCTCTTCAGCCACATCCGAACTGCAGTATAAATATTCTTTCAGAAAGTTAATATTCTCTTCTTTCTTTTCAATTTTTTCCTTAATCAGTCTTCTAAGCTTCCCAATAGCCAATCCAACATCAAAATTCAGTGGCAGCATCTCCGAAAACCATGAAGGAATAGTTGGATTCTTAGTAACATGCGCCTTTACAAATGCTTTCATTCCTCTTGTATAAAGAAATTGATATTTGTGTCCTCCCAATACAAAAACATCTCCTCGTTTCATTCTTTCTAAAAAGTTTTCATCAATCTTACCCACATTTACTCCCTTTCCTTCTCCTGCTCCAACAACTACAGAGATATAACTTTCGTCAGGTATTGTTCCAATATTAGTCATATACATCACTCTTGCCAGCTTTCCTCTCTTTCCAATCTGTTTTGTGCTTTCATCATACCATATCTTTGCATAAACATGCCGGTGCTCCAAAGCATAATCTCCAGCAAGGTAGCTGACAACAGAATAAAAATCGTCCTTAGTCAAATTTTCATAACAATAGCTCTTTTTTATTGTAGCAAGCATCTCATCAGCTCCCCAAATTTTAGTTATTGCCATTCCAAATATCTGCTGCGCTAAAACATCAAGCGCATTTTTCGGAATCGCAGTCTTATCAACCTTATTTTCAATCATTTCTTTCATCAGTACTGAACACTCAACTAAATCATCCCTATCCAAAACAATAAATTTACCTCTTGGGTTTTCATGGAGTCTATGCCCTGCCCTCCCAATTCGCTGCAGTGCTCTAGAAACCGATTTAGGCGACCTAATAAGTATAACCAAATCGATACTTCCAATATCTATGCCTAATTCTAAAGAAGTAGAAGAGACAACCGCTTTCAATTCTCCTTTCCTAAGCCTATCTTCTATCTTAAATCTCTCCTCCTTGCTCATAGAACTATGGTGTGTCCCTATCATGCCAACATATCTTCCGGGAAATTGCAAGTCTAGATGGTGTACAATCCTTTCGGTAGCATTTCTAGTATTGGTGAATATCAAAGTTGTCCTATTTCCTTGTATTAATTCATCAAGCAAGTGATATAATTTTTTTTGATTATCTGCATTTTCTGATTCAAGTATATTCTCTCCTGGATAATCAAGGCTTATTTCAACTTTTTTAAGCAATTTTACATCCGCAATCAAACAATCTCTTCCATTTCCAACTAAAAACTTAGCCATCTCTTCCAATGGAGATATTGTAGCCGACAGTCCTATCCTGACAGGTTCAATTAGGCTCACGTTACACAATCTTTCAAGAGTCAATGTAAGATAAACTCCTCTTTTATTAGTCAGGGCATGTATTTCGTCAACAATTACAAACTCCACAGCATGCAATTTCTCAACAAGTTTAGGAGAAGTAAGTACAATCGCTAAAGTTTCAGGTGTTGTAACTAATATATTCGGAACTTTCTTCAGCATTTTCTGCCTTTCAGCCGGAGTGGTATCTCCCGTTCTCAAAGCCACTCTAACTTCTTGCATTTTTAACCCCTTTTTCTCAGCCAGTTTTAATATCTCTTCCAATGGAGATATCAAATTAATATAAATGTCGTTGCTCAAGGCCTTAAGGGGAGAAGTATAAACTGCATAAATCTTATCTTCAAGTTCATTTTTTAAAGCCAAGTCTACAAGATAGTTAATTATCCCTAAGAAAGCAGTCAATGTCTTTGTTCCACCAGTAGGAGCAGAGACAAGTATGTTCTTCCTGTCATAGATATTCTTCACCCCATAAAGCTGCGTCTTTGAAAAGTCCTTAAACTTCCCAAAAAACCATTCACTTACAATTGGGTGAAGTACTTTCTTGACTTCCTCGCCGCTATTCGGCTCTATAAATTTTATTTCCGCCATTTATTTTATCTCCAATTCTAATTATGTAATTAAAATAGAACAAACAATCCTTAACAATCTTCCCCATTCGTATTTAAATCTTATAAGGCGCGAATTATCCTGCGCACCTTCTAGTTCGACTTTTTTTGGTTGGTCGCGTAAATTTATATTTAGAAGAATATGCAATCCCTCGTGTATGCCGCGACTTTGCCTTAATTTGATGTCCTCCAGGACAATTTATAATCAATTCTCTAGCTATTTCTCCATCAATAATTTTTTCAGTAAGTTCTAGACGATTTAGCTTATTCTCTCGATAGAAATACATAAGGTTGCAATAAAAAGCATCTTCTTTACCCGCCCTTTCAGCTTCTTCGGTAGTAATTTCTAAATCTTGTAAATGTCTCCTAAAAACAAAAGGCGGAGATTTAAATCCTGTTTGTAAATTACGAAAACCCACAGCGATTGGAACATTGTTAGGAGCATCTGCTTCCTCAATTGAGTAAATTCCATCTTGAGAGACAAAATATCTCTCGTGAGTCTTTTTAAGAATGCGTTTAGCATATCTACCAGTAGCTCTTTTATGAACATAATCTCCAAGAGTTTTTCTCAGATATATTCTTACTCCAAATTCAGCCATAATTTCCTAAATTTAATTCGGTATTTAAGCATTTATATCTTCAAATAGGTACAACACACATAACTTTATAAAAGTTATTCGGTTTTATCTAACATGCCAGCTATCTCTAAACAAAAAAAAGACAGAATTTCAGAACAAATTCTACATCACCTTTTTTCAATTTCTCCAGAATCTGCTTTTACAAATGCAATCAGTAAAGAAATTGCACGCGATGAAGAATTTACTAAATTCCTCCTTACAGATTTACAATCAAAGAAGCTCGTAATCGAGATAAATAAGAATTCAGCAGGAGTAAGTTACACAAGACGCCAACGCTGGCGCCTGTCCAACCAAGCTTATGACGTCTATCAAAAGCATCAATCTACTTCGCAACAACCATCTTTAAATTTGAAGTTGTAAAATAAGAGTTAAAGATTTATATTATACAAATCTTTAAATGCAGAGTACGGATAAATCTATGATGGACCCAATCAAAGACGCATTTTCTCATATAAAACAAGATATTGAAGATATCCGGAGTAATATTTTATGGCTATCAAATGAGATAGAAGGATTAAAGCGAACCTTATTCCATCTAACTCAACAGATAGATACTCAAAATAAAACAATCCAACAGATAAATAAGACAGCCCTTCAATTTCCAACAGATAATTTGCCTTTATACGCCTTAAAAAGCTCAAATACCAATACTTCCACAGGAAATGAAGGGGTTCCAACAAACAAACAGACAAACAGACAAACAGACAATCCAACACAAAATCCTCCTAAAATCGACTTTTTACCTCCTTTTGACTTGCAAAAAGAAGAAAAAATTGATCACATAGAGAGAGTTTCACAAGTCCTTAGCTCCCTGGATTCCTTGAAAAAAGACTTAAGATCCAAATTCAAACGTCTTACTAACCAAGAAATGCTTGTTTTTTCAACAATTTACCAGCTTGAAGAAGAAGGTTTTGTCGTCGATTATCCCTCAATTTCAACTCGCTTACATCTCTCAGAAAGCTCAATCCGAGATTATAGTCAAAGAATCATAAAAAAAGGCATCCCTCTTGTTAAAATTAAGCAGAATAATAAGAAAATTACTCTTTCAATTTTGCCGGAATTTAAGAAAATAGCGTCGATAAACACTATTTTAGCTCTTCGCGAACTATAGTTATACCGCTAAACGAATATCTAATTACCACTACCTTAATTTTTCCTCGTTTTTCCACTTCTTCAGAAAAATCGATAATTTGTCCGATTTTTCCTCATAATCCTCTTTTTCAAGGTTCGTTTAATTGACTATCTTTTCCGATTGCGTTAATACTTTTTTTCAAACTCTCTATTTTTTCAGGATTTTCAATCCCCAAAGTATCAACTATCACCTTTTTCTCCCTTTCTGTTATAAAACCTTCAATTTTTCTCTTCCCACAACTCTCACTTTTCAACTTTTTAACCATTTTCTACCTCCTTTTCTTCATTAAGTTCGTTTAACTTCTTCTTTTTAACTCTCACTTTTGCATATTTCGATAGTTTTTCCCTTATTTCCAAGGGAATAAAGACTCTTTTTTTGCCATTTTTCTCTATAAACTCCTCTATTAGCCCCTCACTTTTCTGTTTTATCGTGTTTATTTGGCCCCTTATTGTAGCTCTCTCTTTACCCAAAAGCAACGCTAAATCCTCATAACTTAGCTTCATTTCATTATTCAACATAGTCATAATGAGTAATCTTTCGTTCGCCGTCAATATTTTGAAAATATCATAAATATTGCCTGTTTGAACAGCTGTTTGAACAGAGTTTTCAACACCCTCAACAGCTGTTTGTTTGTTTAAAACAGGCATTTTCTTAAACACCTGTTTGTTTTTTTCAGTTTCATTAATCAATCCAATACCTTCACGCAACCCCTCAATTTCGCCCCTTATCGTCGATATTTCCGCTTTTATATCCTCCATAACGTCAAACAGCTGTTTGTCTTTAGAGTCAAGGTGTTTGATCCACTTTCCAATTGTAGTCATATCATCTTTTACAGCAGAAAACGATTTTTTAGTTTCAGACTGGAACTTTTTTCCATCACCTTTGCCAAATAGCCATCCAAACATACTCTTTTATAATCCCTCAGTATTTAAACCTTTCTATATTCTCCGTCGAACCACTTAAAAATCTTAAATTCCCAACAACGCCCAAGAAATCTCACACAAACACCCTCAAACACCTAAAAAATAAAAACAAACACCCCTAAAGCCAATTCAAACAGCTGTTTGAACACCTCCAAACACCTAAATTTAGCCAAAAAACAGCAAAAACGGCCCAAAATAGCCTAAAATTCCTAGAAACGATAGCAAGTTTAAGCTAAATTTTCTTCTTTTCCAGTTCGTTTAATCTCGCGCACCATACTCCAAAAATAACTTACAACACTAGAAAGTGAGGCGCGAAGCGCCGAACGCGCACGACACCATGGAAAATCGCAAAAAATCCCAAAAAAAGCAGGATTTTTGCAAGAATTCCATAGAATTTTTTCAAAAAATCCAATCGAAAGGTATAAAAAGGACGGATTCCTTAGTAAAATATAATACTTAAAAAGTATGAAAGGAGGTAAAAACAAATGGCAAAATTAACTGCATGGTTGGTCACATTAATCGGAGTACTTTTAGTACTTCCATTGCTTGGTGTTGTTCAATTAGTAAAAGTTTCTGAGTGGGTAGTCCCACTATCAGTCTTAGTAATTGGTGTTACTAAACTAATGAGAAATTATTCTAAAAGAAGATAATTCTTTAGGAATACCAAAATTTCTTTTATTTTTATTTTTTATGTGTAAAGTTCGTTTTAATTACAAATATGAACCTTTTACAACCAAAAAGATCGTTTAAACGTGAATTTAAAAGACAAATTAGGTTAGCAATAGTCGCAGCTATTGGATTCACTATTGCTTTTGCATGGAGAGAAGTAGTTTTTGACACATTTCAAGATTTTATTGTACAATTTCTTGATGTTATAGAAGGACATCCTCTGACAAAAATGTATACTGCAATAGCAATAACCCTCGTCGGTGTAATTGCAATTTATGCAAGCTCGAGACTGCTTAGAGACTAAAGATTTATATATAAACATCCCATTTAATTAAAATGGTGATGACTTTAACTTTAACTATCTCCGCAATAAGTGCTATTATTGCCGGACTCGTTGTTTTAATTTGGCCAAGAGCGCTAAATTTTGCAGTCGGGCTTTGGCTTTTGATACACGGCGTATTACAGCTGATATAAAAATCCAAAAAGGTAGAAAGTTTCAATAACATCAAGAACCGAAGGTTCTTGAATGCCCTGAAAACTAAACGTTTTCAGCGAAGCTTAAAACTTTCAGCACACACATAATAAAAAATAAAGTTCGTATTAATTAATAAAATGAAAGAAAAAATCTATAGGTTTTTCATAGGAAGTGAACATCTAGAAAGAGAATTTCTAAAAGAACTCAGAATTTTAATACTATTTACTCTCGGATTTACAATTGCTTTCACCTGGAGACAAACAACTTTTGATGTCATGGAATCAATCGTTTTATTTTTCGTCGATATCAAAAGCAGTGCTACACTCAGCGTTGTAACTTCAACAACAACCACCATTTTTTGTTTACTTTTAGTTTATCTAACTTCCAGATACATGATAAAATTGTATGGATAAGTTCGCATTATAGGTAAAAATCGACTTCGCACAATCTACCTTAAGCGAAGTTTCGAGCTAAAAGTTCGGATTAAATAGAAAGAGTTAAATAGGCTGAATCTCTGAGGAGAATATGGCAAAACCTTATCAAATAACTATTTACAAGTCTGATCCGCAGTATAAATTCATTAAAAAATTTTTATCTCCTATCTTGAGGCAAGCAAGTGACGATGGCCGGACATATCCAAGTAATCCTGCTTCAAATAGTTATCACTTATTTAATGGAATTATCTGTAATAATATAGGCGAATCTTTTACATTTCGTCATGATACTAAAGAAGGTTTAAACAATATGCTTAAAAAATCAGGTTGTCCAAGACCAAAGCAATTAATCTTCTTAATTTAGCTTAATCTTTCTATAGAAGCTTAAAACTTTCAGCATATGAATAGGGTTCGTTTTAATGCTTAAAAATCACATCGTGATGATCAAAGTCATAAAAAAGAATGAAATTATTAACCAAATCCACTTTAAATGTAAGAACAAATGAGGTGTCTATATGAACACGCTTTAAATCGCTTAAATCGTGGCGGAGATTTTTATATCTCTTTATAGTTTCAGCGTCGTTATTTACGATTTCTTTTATCTTTTTATACATTATCTCTGCTCTTTTCTTATCTTTCTTTAAAAGTTTCTTTATTTTAAGATTTAATTCCTCACTAAAATCGTGTTCAAACATTTACTTCAAAAAGAGCATCTAGTTCCTCAGATGTCATTCTTCTGTTCTTGTATTTCTTTAAATGCTCGTTAACCCCTTCTATCATTTTCTTAATATATTCTTCATTCGCTTCTTTTTCAACAAATTCATTTCCGTAAAGCTCAGCAAATTTGTTAATGGCTTCAGACTTGTCTTTTAATCCATATTTTGCTTTTAAGACGGCAAGAACCTTATTTGCATAGCTGTTTAGTTCGATTCTTGCAGAAATTGTATCACTTTCCATACACACCATATGCACACGATGTATATAAATCTTTCTTTTTAGATAGATTACTCTATTTTCGGCGAGATTTTAACACTATTCAGTAGGGTTTTAGTTTCTTTTTAAAGCTTTATCAAGCTATTTATACCTGCAAAAAGTAGATGTTTTGGAGGTAATCAAACAAAATGGCAAGAAAAAAGAAAGAATCAAAGCCTGCAGTTTCAGCCCCTCAACCATGTGATTCAGAATGCGAATCTTGTGAAGCCGGAAGCTCTGACTGCTGTGCTAAGGAAGAATAGTCAGTTTTATCAGAATTTCGCTCCTTTAAGCTCAAAACCTGTGTTTTTTCGTTGTTTTTATGGTTTTTGGCAGATATTTTTTATCAAAAGCGAAAGAATTAAATACTAAATAAGATTAATCTTATTTATGGAAATAGCGACTACTAAATTAAGTTCAAGAGGGCAGATAGTTATACCTCTTGAAATGAGAAAAGACATGAAAGAAGGAGAGAATTTAGTTATAATAAAACAAGGAGACAATTTTTTAATTAAAAAAGAAGAATCTGTTTTAGCTGATTGGAGTGATGTTAAAGTTTTTGCCGACGATAAATTGCTTGAAGAAGCATGGGGCAGTCCAGAGGACGAAAAGGCATTCGCATATCTTCAAGAAAAATGAATATTCAAAAATATGACGTTTTGCTAGTTGACTTTCCCTTTTCAAACTTAGAAGAGACAAAATTAAGGCCAGCATTAGTTATTAAAACGCCTGAAGGAAAAAATACAATTCTATGTCAGATTACGACGAAAAAGCCGACGATTTTCGATTATAGTATATCTCTTAATCGGCATTCATGCAATGGAGACATAAGGTTTGATTCATACATAAATGTAGATATAATATTCACATCACATGAGAGCCTTATTCATAAGAAAATAGGTTTTATCAAGGACGAGAAAGTCATAAATGAGGTAAATTCTAAGATTAAATCGATGTTTTTCAGTTAATTGTTATCTCGCTAAGGGCGAAAGGCAAGGTTTTTTAAGTTCTATTAGTTCGTTTAAGTAGTAACATTTAAATAGATAGGTGTTCAGAAGAAAACTATGAAAAATCTAGAGAATAAATCACAAAAGGAAGAAATACCTATTTTAAAGCAGTTGGACTGGGCATTTGTACCTACTTCAGGCGTAAGAATGTTGAGAAACCTAGAGAAAGAGAAAGGTATTGAGTCAGATTTTCGTATTTATCTCGGAATGGGAGCATGGGAAGTTGCAAGGTTGGCCATTTATAGTTATGTTATCTATCAGTTATTGAATAAATAATTAGTCATAATCTTCAAAAGGGCGCACAAGATACATTAACTGAACTGGAGGATTTTCTAATTCCTGTCATATTATTTAAATCCTAAGGTGCAAAAGGACCCTGTGAGGAGATAATAACTATAATGGCTATGAAATATATACTTCCGATTAAATCAACTATACTAAATATTGCTCCTGCCCGAGCAAATCCACTGCCTTCTGCTGAAGGATTCGATTTAATAATTTTAAGTGCCTTGTTACTAAGCACAATAGAAATTATAGCTACTACTGGAGACAAAAATATTAAATCAGTCATTAAGTAAAATAAAGAATACGGCATAAGCAATGAAAAATCAAGAGAATAATCATCTAAAAATAAAATAAAAACGGGCAAAAACCCCACTAATCCAAGAATAAAAGACCAAATCGCTAACTTTTTGCTATCCATATAACAATAATGCCTGCCCCATTAATAAACATATCTAAAATCCCTCAGAATTCTCCGAAAACCCCATATTTTCCACTTACTTAGCTCTTCTTTGCTTATTTCTATGCTTTTTCTTAGTAATTTCACGCTCTATATGCATCACCTGCATAAGGGCATTTGCCAGCATTAACTTAGCTACAGCTCCACTTAGGCTTCCAGCCGTGCTTTCAATAGCCCTTTCTCTTACCAATCCGAGTACTTCTTGTTTCATCCAACCCTATAGCTCAGAACCCTTTTAAAGCTATGCCCTCCGCAAGAGTTCGCATTTATTGCTAAGAACTTTCAGCATTTTTAAGCCTTTTGCAAGATTTATAAGCTAAACACATCAAAGTATTGATAGATATAAATATATAAACCGATTTAAGCGACTTCAAGAATTTTTATCTTAAAATGCAGTCTTTTTCCAGCTAAAGGATGATTTAAGTCAATAGTTACCTTATCAGCTGTTAATTTCTTTATAATGCAAGGGAATTGCTGTCCTTGAGGGTTTCCAAGCATCAAAACTGAACCTTCCTTTATTCTATCATCTTTAGGAATAGAATCTCTTGGGAATTCTCTTATTAATTCTGCTCTAACTTCTCCATAAGCATCTTTAGCTTCAATTATAATCTCTTTCTCTTCACCTTTTTTCATACCTATTACAGATGCATCAAATCCCGGAATAACCTGTCCCGAACCGACTTCAAACTCAAGCGGATGTGAATGGTCTCCATGTTTTGAAGAATCAAAGATAGTTCCGTCATCAAATTTGCCTTCGTAATCAACTTTTATCTTACTGCCTTTCTTAATTATCATTTAATTTATTTTACAAATAGCGTATTTAAATATTTGGATTTATCTCTTCAATTAGAAAGTTTTATATAGAAAAGAGTATTGTATAAATTGTAGGAAATTGACTGGGGATGTTTGAGGGACTCACACCATCGGTGTGACCGAACTCAGAGTTCGCTTTATGCCTTCCCCATGATTCTTACATTCATTTTAACAATCCTAATTTTTTAAAATGCTTTTCCTTTAATTGAATATCTACAGATTCAACACTTCTTATAATCTTTTTTGCTAATTTATCTGCAATATTCTTTTTGCCAAACATTGGAACAAGAGAATCTTCAATTTTTATTTTACCCTCATTATATTTTTCTCTCAAAAAGTTTTTTAAATAATGTTTCAATAAATTCTTATCACATCCATCATGGCATATAAATATTCCTGGAATAAAATGAATACAACTTTCAATTGCATAATATAATGCCACACTATGCATTATAACTGGAACTTTATTTTTAGAATGCCTTTCTTCTAATTTTTTTAAAATTTCTTTTTTATCTGAAGAAAGGAAAAGAATTGTAAATTTAAAATTTTTAGAAGCTAAAGCAACAGAATTTTTCTCCTTTATTTCTCTGGGCCTTCCACTTTCGTCTATAAGGGCAAAACCTTGTTTTAATAAGTTTTTTCCTTTTGTTCTCAATTCCTGATTGATAGGCATTTAGATAATAAAAATAAAGAATATTTAAAGATATTAGCCGAAGATTATAATATTACTTTCCAAAAGTCTTCCACATTCCAAAATGTCGGAATGCTTTTATCTTTGTATACGGCCAGACATCATGCTCTAGACTTCCATTTTCAGGCATTTTGTCAATTGTTTTTCTCGAAAGAAAATAAATTCCGCAATTTGCCCAAACATCTCTCAAAATCGGCTTCTCTCTATATCTTCTTATATCCTGCCCTTCAGTTTCCATTATCCCATAGTTCAATCTTGGATTAGCAACGCACATTGAATCTGGGCCCCAATCAATCAAAGCATTCAAATCTATGTCTGTTAAATCATCGACGTTAAGAACAATAAAATTATTAGATTTTGATTTTTCAGTTGCTCTTTTTGTTGCTCCTGCAGTTCCAAGAAGCTCTATTTCAGTTGAAAAATCCACATTTTGCAGTTTTCCAAGAGATTTTGCAATTTCATTTTTTTCTGTATTATGGCACGCAATAATTATTTTTCTTACATAAGGCTTTAACCAATTTATCTGATGTTCAATAAGCGTCTTTCCCCCATATTCAAGAAGAGCCTTTGGAAAGAAATTTTTATGTCCCAACATACCTGCAGAAAGAATAATTGCATCAGGTTTATCAGAAGAATCTAGTTGTCTAGGCGTTCCTTCAGAAAGCAGAAGTTTTTTTATTCTTCTCATCATCAAAATACAATGTATAAAACCTTTTTATGTCTTTCCCAGAATTTTAACTATCAATAAGAAGTTAAATTTTCAACCTACTTTAATGTCCTTGCTATCTTCCGTTATTTTTACTTTCCTTTCCCATCCATCATCTTCTCTGACAAAATAAATTGCCCCATAAATAATTCCTGCTGCTGCAAGCAATCCAATCCAGAACCATATGCTTTTCAAAAATCCTGGAACTTTTAACTTATCAAATACTTTAGTAGAGAAACCGCTAATAGTACTTAAGAAAGAACTATTCTGGTCAGAAACATTTTGCTCTTCATTAGCCGTTCCAACATTAACATTATTGACTGGACTTTCTATTACTGCCGGAACTTTTTCCAAAATAGAAATTATTGTAATATTTGCCTTTGCACCCTTTATTCCAACCAACTTAGCAGACAAATCATAATATCCATCCCCATTAGCATCAAATTTATTTGTATCTCCAATTCTAAAGATTGCTTGTTGCGGTTTGGAAGAAACGTTAATTGTTACTAAACTTGAAGTTATCTTCTCTGCTCTCAAATAATGAGTTTCAGTTCCAATCTTAAAACTCATTCTATCAAGTTCTCCAAGTTCACGAATATATCCTTTGATAAACTGATCTGCGGTTGTTACATAAGTTGAGAAAATTGGACTTTCGTCATCTCCTCCGCCATCATCTCCTCCCCCAGAACTATCTCCATCATCTCCTCCGCTACTGCTACAAGCAGAAGTCGTAAATGAAGAACTTGTTGAATTAGAATTGCCTGCTTTATCTTTACAAGTTACATTATAGGTATAGCTTAGAGCACAACCCAAATTACTTACTGTAAATCCAGTCAGACGATTGCTATTTGCATTTGTTGAACCTCCGCTTTCATAAGTAATCCAGCAATCATCTCCTCCACTTCCAGTTTCAGTTATAGTAAATCCTATGCTCAATGTAGTCTGTCCAGTGCTTGTTGCAGCCATAACTATTATCGGAGCAGTCAAATCAACAGTAACGTTTCTTGTTTCGCCATTATTTACATTTCCATTTGTATCATTAACACTCACATTGTAGAAATATTTTCCTTCAGTCAGATTCAAAATATTCAAATAAATTGATGGATTAGCAGAAATTGTTTCATTTATTAAATAATTACTTGAATTAAATAGTTTAAAGATTGCAGAATTAACACTACTATAATCTTCGGC
>JAUXTS010000007.1 GCA_030679115.1 archaeon | reverse complement strand
AAATTTAGACTTGATGAAACTATTAAAGGATATAATATAATCATTGGTTCTTATTCAGAAATTGAAAACTATAACTGTCGAACTGAGCTTTTTTTCAATACAGAAACTTTAGATTTAGAAGATTATAATTCCAAAATAGATAAAAGAATAGGATTAATTGTCCTAATCATCTCAGTGGCATTATTCTCTGTAACCTCTGCTGTTTCAAATATTAAGAAAATATTAAAAAACTAAAAATCTTCATTACTGTCCCCTCAATCTTCTCACCACTTCCACAATCGGATTCTTTGCTTTTGGCTTTTCGTCCAAAAGCCCCAAGTCTTTGTAAAATCCTTCATTATCATAATTTGGAGGAAGAATTTTTCTTTTTTGCTTGAGATGCCAGTCAATCTGGCTTTTGATATAACCCTCTTTCAATGGCTGTTCATTTAATTTATTCCATTCTCTTATTTTATTATTAATATATTCTGGATTGAATCCTGCAGAACGAAGGAAAGTAATAAGCACAAACAATCCTCTTTTTTTGCCGTCGTTCAATTTTCCTTTCAGTAGTTTTTTTATTGGCTTCGGAAACATTTCTTCAGTAACTCCTTTCATATCCACTTCTTCAAATTCAAATTTTTTCCCAGCCATTTCTATTTTTTGTATATTCTCATTTTCATTATCCTTTCTCTGTTTCCATATCAAAGATGCAGAGAGCAGTCTTGCTCCCTCACCTTCAAAATTGTTTGGCATAAAATTTCTGATTTTAGTATTCAAAGGATTTGCATCTCCAGGATTAAATTTTTCAATTTCTTCCTTTGTCAATACAATACTAGCAAGCGCAGTCTTTTCATGCAACGAATACGGCATTCTGAATAAATGCCTCGGAGCAACAAGCACCAAATCAAATCCTCCAGTATAAGATTCCTGCAGGCCCACATTCATATCTGAAACTTCTTTGTTTTTTGCTTCGCGCGTATATTTTATATTTCTCGTGCTGTCAATATCAACTTTTGAAATATTGCTTGTTTTGCATTCTGCGCATTCAAAAAATTCTTCTTCGCCGATTATTTCCATAAGGCTCGGACAATTTACACATCTCAAAATTCTTTTTCTGTCAATCAGGCTTTTTTTCTGCTTGGTTTCATTTGAACAATGATTGCATTTCAATGTCAACCATTTATCCTGCCTTACTGGCTTTCCGCAGTTAGGACAGGTTGTCTCAACTAATTGCTCCTTATTTTTATTCGTTCTCAATTTCAAGGAATTTATATTGGAAATATCATGCGTCTGTCTGCTGAAATCATTTTTTATTTGATTCATTAAAAACTCACAGATTGCTCTCGGCCATTCTGGAAACATATTTTTTTTCAGTTCTCCATTAAATTCATTTGGAAACGCTTTTCCCGAAACAATAATATGGAATCCCTTGCTTCCGCTGTATTTAATTCCATAATTATTAATTCCATAATTTTCAAGTTCTTTTATGAGAAGTATTGCCGCAATCTTGGAAAAGTCAAGGAATGGCGAATCAATATCAATAAGTAAATCCCATCCTGCTCTTAATTCATCAAATTCTTTTCTATCCATATTAGAATCTATTTTTAATGGATCTGTCCAAATTTCTTCAGATGCATGGAATGAAGTTGCTCCCCTATTTACTAATCCCATAACATCAGACGGATATTGCAATGTATCGGGTCTTTTCCCAAAACCTTCAAAATATCTCGGAACAACCTCTCTTCCAGAAGAAAACTCCAATAAAATCTGTTGAATCTTCGGGTTGGAATAATATATCTTGGTTATTCTTCTAATTCTCTCTTCTTTTATGCTCAATGGCTCCTTTTTCTTTTCAACTTCATTATTATTATCGTTATTCACAATATTTCCCGCCATTTCCGTTTTAAATTGTTTGTTATGATGGGAGCATTATCACTATTTAACGTGTTTTTCAGCACAATAAACCTTAAAAGGACTTCATACCCACTAAAGATATGAGGTTAAAATTGCAAAGTCCGAAGCTTTTATCAGACGTGATTTCTATTATTTCAGAACTCGTAACTGAAGTGAGGTTGAAGATTACAAAAGAAGGATTGAATGTAACTGCAATAGACCCTGCAAATGTTGCAATGATTTATTTCAAGATGCCTGCTGATTTATTCTCTGAATTTGTTTTGGAAAAAGATGAAATTCTGGGAATAAACTTTGACAGCTTAAAGTCTGTTTTGAGAAGATGCGGTCCTGGAAGTGCTTTGGTTTTGGAAAAATTTGACAATACTCTCAAATTGTCAATAGAAGACAGAATAAAACGCGACTTCATTCTTGCACTTATAGATATAGATACAGAAGAAAAAGAAATGCCAAAATGGGAGTTCAAATCAGTTATAAAAATGGATTCAAATGCATTTGTTGATGTAATTGAGGATTGTTCAATTGTTTCAGATGCATGCACTTTCATTGCTGAACCAACCAAGTTTATAATTGAAGCAAAAGGACTTCACTCATCCCGTGCAGAGTTTAATACTGATGAAGTGGAACTTTATTCGTCTAATTCAGCTGCTCGTTTCTCTCTCGAATATCTTAGTAAATTCACAAAGGGTGCAAAAATTTCCTCTCGTGTCACATTATCATTCAGCGATAATCATCCAATGAGAATTGATTTCCCAACAGGAAATGTAATGTTGTCTTTTGTCTTGGCTCCAAGAATCGAACAGGACGATTAATTAAAGATATTTCTCAAAGAAGATTACTCCTCTTTTGCTAAGCTTATCTTCAGCATAATATTTGAATCCTTTTTCAAAAATAGCTCTCTTTTCTTTTGGAAATGTTGACATTATTTTTTTTGCTTTTCGCATATTAAAATTAACTCCATTCAGAAATCCTATAAACACTCCCTTATAGGAAAGCCTAACAATTTGGTTTTCAATTTCATCAAATCTGCTTCTGTTTGCCATGAAATGTTGTCCAAACACAGGTATAAAAATTAAGTAGGTAATTTTTTGTCACTGAGTTGGACTAAAATATTGCCCCTTTCCAAAGCCTTATTTTTGCCTCTTTTGACATAGCTACATTTTTATATCTAAAAAGGCTTGATAAAATATGGCTTTATTAAACTTCAATCACTATTTTTTCATGTCGATTCTCGCAATTGTCATTTTTTTAGGTTTAATCAGTATAAAATATAATAAAAAAATTCACAAAATAACAATAAATCCAATAGATTTAATTCTTGGAATAATTTTTTTCTTGAGTTTATGGCTTTTTGACTTAGTTAGTTTGAAAATGATTGACGGGGGATTAAATATAGCAGTCGGAGTTACAAGCGAGATTAAAATGTCTGCCCCAGTTGTATATCTCTTTTCCTTATGTGGAATGGGAATAATTGCTTATTATTATAGTGTGGAAAACTCTCGAGTAACAAGGAGCCTTAATTATATAAAAATAAATAAAGTTTTCATTTACATACTTACAGCAGGTATCTCTTTAGCTACAATATTTAGCATATTCATGATTTTTCTTGGGGCAAATTTTTCATTGTATATATCGGATGCCCTAGGGATATATCATTTAGCTCTTTCTTTCATTATTATATCTATGACTCTTTTATTGCTTGATTTGCATTGACTGCAATATCTGTGAATTCTTCACAATAACGTTTAAAACTTCAAGCTCATCAGAGTTGAATGGGTTAAAGATTACGCAGTAATCTTTAAACTTGAAGCCTTATAGGCGAAAGTCTAAGATTTTGCATAGCAAAATCTTTAAATACCCTCCAAAACATCAAAATATTAGAATCTAATTGAAGTACAGAGGATCCAAACGTTCTGATAAAACGCAAGGACAAGTGTTCCTAACAGGATGCTATTTTTCACGTCAAACTAAATAAGTCTGAGTTGAACTTTCACACACAAATAAAATATGACAGCAAGAAGACCAAGATGGGGAAGTCTGCAGTTTTATCCAAGGAAGAGAGCTGCAAAGTTTTTGCCTAGTGTAAACTGGAGCAACCAGATTGCTTTTCCTTCGAAAGAAGATGGAATCTTAGGATTTATTACATACAAAGCAGGCATGGCAACAGCTGTTGTAAAAGACAATACTGATAAATCAATGACACAGAACAAAAAAATAGCCATTCCTGTGACAATTCTTGAAGCTCCTGATATGAAAATATTTTCTGTAAGATTTTACAAAAATAATCTAGTAATAAAAGACATTATAGTTTCAGCAGATAAAGAGCTTAAGCGAATAGTTCGAGTTCCAAAAACTCTTAAATCTCTTGATACTGAACTGCCAAAACATTATGATGATATAAGAATAATTGCTTATTCTCTTCCAAAAGACACTTCTATCAAGAAAACTCCAGATTTAATTGAACTCGCTGTGAATTCAAAAGATAAATTGGCATTCATTAGAAGTTTAATCGGTAAGCAGATTTCTCTGAAAGATTTTCTTAAATTTGATTTATTTGATATTCGCGGTTTGACAAGAGGAAAAGGATTAGTTGGTCCGGTAAAAAGATTTGGTTTGGGATTGAAAGGACACAAATCTGAAAAAGGAGTAAGGCGTCCAGGTTCTCTTGGCCCATGGCATCCCGCCAGAGTCACATTCAGAACTCCGATGGCTGGGCAGATGGGAATGTTCTCACGAGTTATTTACAATGTCAAATCAATAAATTCAGGAAATATAAAAGAAAAGAATATCAATCCTTCGCAGGGATTCAAGCATTATGGAAAAATACGCACAAATTATATTTTAGTTAAAGGTAGTGTTCACGGCCCGGTCAAGAGACAGATTCTTCTTACTCCTGCAGTCCGCCCTACAAAAGAATCCGCCAAAAAGAAATATGAATTTCTGGAGTTGATACAATGAAAGCACAATTATATGATTTAACAGGAAAAGCAAAAGGCGAAATAGAACTGCCAAAAATATTTTCTACTCCGTTGAGAGAAGATGTAATTGCAAAACTTGTTGAAGTAGAAAGATTTGAATCAAAACAGCCATTTTCTCTTGCTCCAACTGCAGGAAGAAGGCATTCAGCTTCGGGAACAATTTCTCATAGAAGACATGAATGGAAGGGGCATTATGGAAAAGGAATTTCAAGAGTTCCAAGAAAGACAATGTGGAGAAGAGGAACACAATTCTACTGGATAGCTGCAGAAGTTTCAGGCACTCGTGGCGGAAGAAGAGTTCACTGCCCAACTCTTTCACACGCTCCGAAAAAAATAAACAAGAAAGAAGCATTATTCGCATTAAATTCAGCAATTGCTTCAACTTCAAATTCTCTTGCAATCAAGAAAAGATATTCTTCTTTAGCAAATAAGGAATTAAAAATAAAATTCCCCATAGTAATAGAATCTAAATTAGAAAATGTAAAATCAAAAGATTTTATTTCTGCTCTTAAGATGCTTTTAGGAGATTTATTCCCTCTCGCATTGAAGCATAAAGAAGTTCGTGCAGGCAAAGGAAAACAAAGAGGAAGAAAATACAAGAGCAATGCAGGAATATTATTAATAACTTCAAACAGCGAAAAAATAAAACTTTCAGGAATAGACGTTATTCCTCTAAATGAACTTTCAGTTTCAGATTTGTATCCTGCAGGAAGAATTACAATGTTTACAGAAAAAGCAATGCACGAACTTGGAGGCAAAAAATGATTTTAAAGCCGATAACCTCTGAAAAGGCAGTAAAATTGATTGACTTAGAAAATACCTTATTGTTTGAAACTTCAAGAATTGCAAGAAAAGAAGGAATAAAGAAAGAAGTTGAATCTCTTTTCAATGTAAAAGTTGAAAAAATAAGAACGATGATAAAAGGAAATAAGAAATATGCTTATGTCAGATTAAATAAACAAAACTTGGCGAGTGATTTAGCTTCCAAATTGGGAATGATATAACTATGACAACTACACAACAAACACAAGTTAGAAACTTAGGAAGCGAAAGAAAATTAGAGCTATTCATAATGGGAGAGAGACCTATAGATATGGGATTGGCTGATATGTTCGATAGTTATGTAAATTTAACTAGAGGAAAAACAATATCAGAAGATTATAAGTTGGCTCATGAGATATTATGTGAAATGTTCAGGAAGGTAAGATATGGGTAAAAGAATAATCTCACAGGCACGAGGGCACGGAAGCTTATCTTATCAAGCAAGAAAAAGAGCATTCATATACAAAGTAAAATATCCTATGAGCGAAGGAGAAGCGACTATCTTGAATATATTCCATTCTGCCGCGCATACCGCTCCGCTTTTGAAAATTTTAGTTGGAAAAGAAATATTTTACGACCCTGCTTTTAATGGAGCCGTTGTAGGACAAAAAATAATGATTGGAAATAATGAGATTAAAGATGGAAATATTTTAGCTATAAAAAATGTGCCTGTAGGAACTAATGTTTACAATATAGAAAGAAATCCAGGAGACGGGGGAAAAATGATGAGGGTAGCCGGAACTTCGGCATTAGTTTTCAAAAAATATGACAATAATAAAATTTCAGTATTGATGCCTAGCAAAAAAGAAGTAATGTTGAGCGGAGACTGCAGAGTAACTATCGGAATAATTGCCGGCGAAGGAAGAACCTTGAAGCCATTTATGACTGCAGGAGCAATGTTCTATAAGAAAAAAACAAGAAACAAACTCTGGCCAAGAACTTCAGCTGTAAAGATGAACGCAGTTGATCACCCATTCGGCTCAGGCAGAGGAAAGAGAATAAAGTCAAAGATAGCGAAGAGAAACGCTCCTCCAGGAGCAAGAGTCGGACATATAAGACCAAGTAGGACGGGTAGGAGATAATTAAAATGGCAAAAGAAAATAAAGACGAAGAAGTATACAAACAGAAAGAAATCCTATTTAGAGGAAAAAACATAGAGGAACTCAAGAAACTGGATGTTCGTGAATCTGCTAAATTTATGCCTTCACGTTCAAGGCGTTCTGTTCTTAGAAAATTTGACGTAATAGAAAAATTTGTCAGACGCTGTGAAGATGCAGTAGCCAGAAAAAAGAAAATTAGAACACATCTTAGAGATATAGTAATAGTTCCAAAATTAGTAGGTATGCAGATTGGAGTTCACAGCGGAAAAACATTCAATGATGTTCAAATAGTTCAGGAAATGATTGGACATAGATTAGGAGAATTTTCACTCACAAGGCAGAAGGTTTCACACGGGACAGCAGGTATCGGTGCAACTAAGGGTTCAAAGGCTTTGAAGAAATAAATAAACATGGCACAAACAGAAAATAAACACGAGAAGAAAGAAGAAGCAAAAATAGTTCAAGCTAATGATAACCAGACAGCTCATCAGCATGCACATGATAATAAATCCGTATCTTCAACAGAGAAGCACAAAGAATCTCCAAAGGAGCCTAAAAAAGCTCAGCCTTTAAGAGTAAAGAAAGAAGAAGCAATAGCCAGAGGATTATCTCTTCCAATTTCAAAGAAAAGCTCAATGTATATTTGCAATTTCATAAGAAATAAAACAATTGACGGCGCAATGGCAGAATTGCAGGAAGTAATAAAATTCAAAAGAGCAATTCCATTTAGGGGAGAAATTCCTCACAGAAAAGGAAAAGGAATGATGTCGGGAAGATATCCTATCAAAGCTTCAAAACATTTCATAAATCTTCTTAAAGCACTTAAGGGAAATGTTATTGCTAATGGAATGGATTTGGATAAAAGCAGAATAGTAATTTGTTCAGCAAACTTTGCTTCACGTCCGCAGATGAAAGGCGGAGCAAGATTCAAAAGAGCGCATATTACGCTAATAGCAAAGGAAATTAAAGAGTCAAAAGAACATAAGGAGGAGAAAAAATAAAATGGAAGAGAAAAAATTTGTAACATTTAAGAAAGAAGAACTTGGAGTCAAGGAATATATTAAGAGAGAATTAGGAAAAGGCAAAATCAGCTCGGTTTCAATAGAATATACTCCCGTCGGAGAAAAAATAATTGTCGCAACAAGTAAGCCTGGATTAGTCATAGGCAGAAGAGGAGAAAAAATAGACGAATTAACTCGCGTTTTGAAAAAAATGTTCAAGCTGGATAATCCGCATATAGAGATTAAGGAAATATTAGACCCAAGTCTTGATGCGCAGCTTGTCGCAGATGAAATAGCTCTTTTGCTTGAGAGAAAAGGTTCTTTGCAATTCAAAGTCATTGCTTACAAAACTCTTGAAATGATAATGAAATCTGGAGCTCTCGGAGCAGAAATTGTTCTTTCAGGAAAATTGCCTAGTGAAAGAGCAAGAAGCTGGAGATTTGCACAGGGCTATTTGAAGAAAACAGGAGACCCTGCAAAAGTTGTTGATAGGGCAATGGCTCAAGCAATTACTCTTCCAGGAGTTACGGGAATAAAAGTAAGCATTCTTCCTCCAAATGCGCATATCCATGACAAGATAGTTATTGATGATGCTTTAAGGAAAAGACTCGCGCTTTATGAACCTGCTTCAGAAAAGAAAGAAGAGCCTAAGAAAACAAAAACTCGGAGGAAGAAATCAGAATGACAATCCTCAAATTCAAGGATGTTTCCAAAATGTCTGATAAAGACAGAACTGAAAAATTAAAAGAATTAAAAGTAGAACTGGTAAAAGCCGGAGTAACTGCAAATAGGACAAATGCAAAAACAAAAGAAATAAAAAAGGCAATTTCGCGCTTAATTACATTCAACAACTCCACGAAGGGAGGCGTTGAAAAAACCAAATAAATATGGATATAGATCCGAGACTTGGCTTGCCTAATGAATCCGGCGTATTTGAAGAAATCGCCAAAAGCGAGCAGAAGATAAGGGTGTCTACCGTATCCAGACGATACGGGAAGATAACGACTTTGGTAGAAGGCTTTAACAAGAGCATAGACATCAAAGCAACCGCGAAGCAGCTTAAAGAAATGCTTGCATGCGGAGGCACAGTGAAGAATGGAGTTATAGAACTTCAGGGAAACCACAGGAAGCAGATAAAATCAATCCTGGTTAAGCTTGGCTTTTCCGAAGACTCTATAGACGACTAATCGTGCTAATTAAGCAAGTCACACAAAACAAAATGACAGAAAAGAAAAACAAAACAGAAAAGGAACAGAAAGTTTCAGCCGTAGCTGGAAAAGAAAAAAATGTTGGAACAAGAGGAAGAACTTTTGAAGGATTTGTAACAAAGAAATTCCCTAAACGTGTCGTTGTAGAATTTGAAAGAAAAGTCTATGTTAAGAAATACGAAAGATTTTACAAAAAAATAACAAGATTGCATGCACGTCTTCCAGATAGCATGGCAAATGACATTAATGTTGGAGATCATATTCAAATCAGAGAATGTCGCCCATTAAGTAAAATAATCAATTTCATGGTTATCAAAAAAGTTCGTTCCGATGAGCAGGAGAAAGCAAAATGAAAGCCATAACAGCAAGAGTAACACGAGGATTGAACATAGGTTCAAATGTAGTCGCAGCAGATAATAGCGGTGCAAGAATAGTTAGAATAGTTGGAGTAAAAAGAGGAAAATCAAAAAAGGGAAGACAGCAGTATGCCAAAGTCGGCGACTGGGTTAAAGTTTCAGTCAGAGAGGGAAAACCGGATATGAAGGGAGTAGTTTTTGATGCAGTTGTAATAAGGCAGAGGAAATCTTATCGAAGAAATACTGGAGAAAGAGTTGCTTTTGAAGACAATGCAGTTGCTCTTTTGAAAGATGAAAAAGGAAATCCTAAAGGAACAATGATTAAGGGTCCAGTTGCAAGAGAAATTCACGAAAGATGGAAGGAGGTCGCTAAAATCGCGCAATACGTACTATGAAATCTGAATTTTCTACTTCGTGGCTTGCCAGTGTACAACCAAGAAAACAGCACAAATACACACATAATGCTCCATTGCACATAAGGCATACCTTTTTAAGTGCTAACTTGTCAAAAGAATTAAGGAAAAAGTATGGCAAGAGAAACCTCCCTTTGAGAAAGGGTGACGAAGTGCTTGTCATGCGTGGTTCTTCCAGAAAGAAAAAGGCCAAAGTAGTTTCTATCAATTTAAAGAGAACAAAAGTTGCACTAGAAGGAATTCAGAGAACTAAAAAAGAAGGCTCAAAAGTAAATATCTTTTTTCATCCATCTGTTCTTCAGATTCAATCTCTTTCTTTAGATGATAAAAAACGACTTGCCGCTCTCAACAGAAAAACCGGAAAACAAGGAGAAAAGTAAATGTATCAAACAAGGCAAAAATCAACAACAAAGCTTCCAATAAGAAGAAAGGGAACAAAATATGTAGCAAAAGCTCTCTCTCATCCAAATAATTCTGTTCCAGTGGTAATTGCTGTAAGGGATATGCTTAAACTTGCTAAAACTGCAAAAGAAGTAAAACATATGATTAAATCAAAAATGCTCAAATTGAACGGGCGTCCTGTAAAAAGCTATCTTGATAGCATAAGATTGTTCAATATTTTTGAAGCAGACAAGCCATATGTTTTGACTTTGCTTCAAACAGGGAAATTTACTTTTGAACCTGTAAAAAAACATGAAAGACTTTGTAAGGTAATTAATAAATGCCTTGTAACTGAAAATAAAATACAATTAAATCTTCACGATGGTTCAAATATTTTATCAAAAGACAAGATTGCTGTCGGAGATTCAGTTTATATTGATTTTGAAGGAAAAATAAAATCTCATGTTTCTTTGGAAAAAGGAAAGAAAATTTTTATCATGTCTGGAAAATATATAGGTTCTCACGGAATAATAAAATCAATCAAAGATAATTTAGTCGATGTAAAATTAGATTCTTCAGATGAAGCAGTTTTGAACAAGAGTCAGGTTGTGGCACTATGAGCGAAAATGTTATGAGGACAATAAAAATAGAAAAAATGATACTTAGTGCAGGCGGGCAGGCAGACAATCTTGCAAAATCAAAAAAGCTTTTAGAATATTTAAGCAAGAGAAAAGTTCAAATTATCGCTTCAAATAAAAGAATTCCTGATTTTGGCGTTGCTCCTGGAATGGAAGTCGGAGTAAGAGTCACTATTCGCGGCGAAGATGCAGAAGATCTTTTAAGAAGACTTCTTGGAGCATTGGATAATGTGATGAAAAAGAAGCAGGTTTCTGAAAATCATTTTTCATTCGGTTTGAAAGAATATATTGACATACCCGGAGTTGAATACCAGAGGGATATCGGAATAAAAGGATTGAATATTACAGTAGTATTTGCCCGTCCTGGGTTGAGAGTAAAAAGAAAAAAAATAAAATATGGAAATGTTCCAAAAAGACAGCATGTTTCAAAAGAAGAAATAATCAAATTCATGGAGGTTCATTTCAAAACGAAATTCAGATAAAATGACAGCAAGCGATTGGAAAAAAACATTGAAGCAATTAAGAAACAAGCCAGTAGTTATGAACAAATATATTAAACATAACAAGCCAAAAGAAAGAAAGATTGGCCTCACAGCTAGAAAGTGTGAGCGCTGCGGACGTTTTGGTGCTCATCTCAAACAATATAATCTAAATTTATGCCGGCAGTGCTTCCGCGAAATAGCAGAAGAAATCGGCTTCCACAAATATAGTTAACATGAGCCAAGATATAGTTTCAGACGCATTGAATCGAATGATGAATGCACTTAGAGCTAAACAGACAACTCTGACTGTAAAGCATCATTCAAAATTCCTTCTTTCAGTATTAGCAATTGCAAAGCTTAAAGGTTATGTAAAAAGCTATGTTGTTGACGGAAATAATCTAACTATAGAATTGGATAAATTAAACGGCTGCAGAGCAATAAAGCCAAGATATTTTATTCACACAGAAGATATTGACAAATATGTTGCAAGATATCTTCCTGCAAGGCATATTGGAATCTTGATAGTTTCAACATCGCAGGGATTGATGACTCATCGTACTGCAGAAGAAAAGAATTTAGGAGGAAGCTTAATTGCTTACATATATTAAAATGAAAAAAATATTTTCCGAATCAATTTCAGTTCCTGAAGGAATTCAGTGCGAATTAAAAGACAATAAAATTATTTGCAAAAAGGATTCAACCGAACTTTCAAAATACATTAAAATTCCAAAAATAGAAGTAAAATTGAAAGATAATGCTATAACTTTTGAATGCAAATCAGGAAACAAGAAAGATTACAAAATAATAAAATCTCTGATTGCACACATGAAAAACTTTTTTGAGGGATTCAATAAAAAATTTGTCTATAAATTAGAATCTGCAAATGTTCACTTTCCTATGACTTTGAAGGTAGAAGGGCATAGATTAGTAATAAATAATTTCCTCGGAGAAAAAAAACCCCGCCATGCAGAAATAATGCACGGAGTAAATGTAGAAATCAAGGGTTCAAAGATTACAATAACTTCTTCAGATAAAGAAGCAGCAGGACAAACAGCCGCAAACTTTGAGAAAGCGACAAAAATAAGAAATCGTGACAGAAGAATTTTTCAAGATGGAATTTACATAACAGAGAAACCAGGAGTATCCCATGAGTAAATCAAAACCTAAATTCATAAGAACAGACAGCTTTAGATTTTCAAGACTTGGAAAGAATAGAAAAAAACTTCAGGTTTGGAGAAGTGCTAAAGGAATGCACAACAAACTCAGAAGAAGACGTGAAGGTTATCCTGCAATTCCTACAATCGGCTATGGCTCACCAAGAAAGGAATCGGGAAAAGTAAATGGATTAGTTCCAGTATTAGTTCATAATCTAAACGAGCTTCAAAATTTGAACAAACATTCAATAGCAATAATTGCCAGAGTCGGCGCTAAGAAAAAGATTGAGATGCTGAAAAAATCTTCAGAACTTGGAATTAAAGTTATGAACGCAGGAGTAAAACATGAACCTAAATAAGAAAAAAGCTCTTGCTTCAAGAGTCCTAAAAATTGGAAAGAAAAGAATCGTTTTCAATATTAATAATTTGAATGAAATAAAAGAAGCCATAACTAAGCAGGATATAAGGGATTTAGTCGCAAATAGTTCAATTATTATAAAATCTCCAAAAGGAAGGAAAAAAATAGTAAAAAGAAATCTAAGAAGAAGAGGAGGCAGTGTCAGAAAAAAAATTAAGACTGGAAAGCAGGATTATGTTAAGAGAGTAAGAAAATTGCGTGCCTATCTTAAAGAATTAAGATCTCACGATAAAGTATCTGATGAAAATTATTGGAAAATAAGAAAAGAACTTAAAGCCAGCATTCACAAGACTAAACATCACGTTCAGGAGAGAATTTCACAACTATGAAAATATTAAAACGAAGAAGAATAGAATCAAAAACAGATTATAGAAAAAGATTGGCTCTGCTTAAATCTGAAACACCAAGATTAGTAGTAAGAAGAACAAATAGATATATTATTGCACAGATTGTGCAATCTGAGATTGCTCAGGATAAAGTAATTGCAGGAGTAAATTCAAAGATTCTTCTTTTAAAAGGCTGGCCTGAAAAAGCCAAGGGTAGTTTGAAAAGCATTCCTGCCGCATATCTGACTGGTTTATTAATAGGAAAAATGGCAAAAGAAAAGAAAATTTCAAAAGTTATTCTTGATATTGGTATGCATAGAAATATTCAAAAGTCAAGAATTTATGCTGTTCTTAAGGGAGCACTTGATTCAGATTTGGAAATTCCTCATTCCAAAGAAGCACTTCCAGAAATAGATGTAACAAATGAAAAAATTAAAGCAATATTCAATAAAATTAAGGAGAATCTATCATAATGGCTGCAAAAGAAACAAAAAACGAACCTAAAGATGTAATAGAACCAGTTCCTGAAGAACTTTCAAAAATTGGAGATATTCATGAGAAAGTTGCAGAGATAGTTGCAGAGATAGTTGGAGGAGAAGTTCCAAGATTTCCAAAAAGAAAATCCAGAAAAGAAATGCAGGAAGAAAAAGAACGTTCAGCTCTTATAAATTGGATTCCAAAAACAGCAATAGGCAAGCTTGTCAAAGAAGGCAAAGAAAAAGATTTTGACCATATTTTAACAATGCACAAAACTATTTTAGAGCCTCAGATTGCAGATACTTTGTTAAATCTTGAAAATGATTTGCTTCTTATCGGACAGGCAAAAGGAAAATTCGGCGGAGGAAAGAGAAGAGCTTGGCGTCAAACTCAAAGAAAGACAATGGAAGGCAACGTCGCTACTTTTTCATGCATGGCAGTAGTCGGAGATAAGAAAGGACATGTAGGACTCGGCTATGGAAAATCAAAAGAAACACTGCCTTCAAGAGAAAAAGCCTTGAGAAAAGCAAAACTCAATATGATAAAAATAACAATCGGTTATGAGACTCCAGGAGATTCAGGAGAACCGCATACAGTTCCTTTTATAGTTGAAGGAAAATGCGGTTCAGTCAGAATGAAGCTAATTCCTGCTCCAAGAGGAACTGGTTTAGTTGTTGGAGATGAAGCAAAGAAAATTCTTTGGCTTGCAGGGATAAAAGATGTATATGGCGTAACAAAAGGACAGACACGAACTACATTCAACGTCGCAAAAGCTTGCATAGATGCTTTAAATAAAACAGGCAGGATGAAACTATGATACTAGCAATAAGAATTTCAGGACTTGTAGAAATACCTAAGAAAGTAAATGAAACTTTATTCAGAATGAGAATGAGAAGAAAATATACTGCCGTGCTTCTAAAACCTACCGAGCAAAATCTCAAGCTTCTCAAGCAAATGAGAAATTTAATAGCTTATGGAACAATCTCCCCGGCAGGAATGAAATTGTTAATAGAAAAGAGGGGGCAGTCAATAGATAAAAAGAGAATAGATGCTGCAAAAGTTATAGAACAATTAGATAAGAAAAATCTTCAAGAATTGGGAGTCAAGCCCTTTTTCAGATTGCATCCCCCAAGAGGAGGAATAGACTCAAAAGTTCATTTCCCAATAAGAAAAGGAGTTCTCGGAGACAATCAGGATAAAATAGAAGAACTGATGAGGAGGATGTTATAATGACTGAATTAACTTGGGAATGTTCCTGCGGGCAGATTGAATACTGCAATTTGCCTCCTGAAGAATGTTCAAGCTGTTTCAAAATAGATTCATTTACTCAATTGCCTGAAGAACTATTGGTAGAAAGAGAAAAAGATATGGCTGAAGAGCAGTTGGAAATGTCATTAACTGAGAAAAAATCAGCAAAATCTAAAGTTAAAAAACCTGGGAGAAAAAAGAAAAAATGAAAATAAAAAGAAGACGAAAATCAACAAGGTTTAGAGGCTCGCATACTCACGCACGAGGTTTCAAGAAGAAAGCCCGTGGCTCCGGACACAGAGGAGGAAAAGGAATGGCTGGAACTGGAAAGAGAGGAGATGCAAAGAAATCTCTTATAATCAATCTTTTCGGAAATGATTATTTTGGAAAGGACAGAACTCTTAGAGCTGGAACCAAGCCGATAAAACTTGAAGCAATTAATTTTGAACAAATAGCTCTCAATCCTTCAACATATTCAAAAGATGGAATAAACTTTGATTTGAAGGGGTATAAGATTCTTTCCGATGGAAATCCAGGAAAATGGACTATAACTGCCTCTGCTGCTTCACAATCTGCAGTTGAAAAAATAAAGAAATCCGGCGGAGAAATTATTCTTCCGCAGTATAAAATAAAGAAAGAAGTTAAAGCAGAAGCAAAGCCAGAAGTTAAGACAGAAAAGAAATCCAAGAAATAATATCATTCTAATTAACAATAAATTTATCGGGCATGAGAATATCTAAATAAGATAATATTTCTACTTAACAGCTAACAATTCCGTTTCAAGTCCTCTAACGATTCCTCTTCTTTAAGAATTTCATCTAATGTTTTAACAAATTTTGGTTTCCAATCTCCACAAGGATTATTCTGATATTTTCTTACTTTCGGAGAAGAACCACTATATCTGCATCCACATTCGTCACCACGAGCATCTTTATTATAATCAGGGTCAGAAACTTCACAATACCATCCAATTGTCGCATCCTGTGCATCAATAACTTCTTCTCCAAGATTAATGCAAGACCTACAACCTCCTTCCGATAGCCGTTTATATATTTCAATCACTGCTCTTGGTTCTCGCAAGTCAACTCTCGTGGTTATAGCTCCTTCAACAATATAACTTCCCTTCTCAATAACTTCCAAAACCTCTCTAAGATTTTTATTAGCAAATGAAGATTGTAGGCTTCCTACATCATTACGTAATTCTTTGAGCATTTTCAAAACATTTTCTACATTAATCTTTTCTGATTTTCCTCTTCCGATAAGCGTTTCATATTTTATATCTTGTACTAAACCCATTTATCTACCAACAATAATC
>JAUXTS010000006.1 GCA_030679115.1 archaeon | reverse complement strand
TATTATTTCCAATAATCACATTTGACGTTCCGACCGCTGGCGCTCCACTTGCTTGATTGGCTGTTCCTGATAAAACTCCATTGATATAAATTGCACTTACATTCATACCAGTTGAATTTTGATAATTAGTTACTACAACGTGAGTCCATTCTCCAGCAGTTAATGAGTTTCCTGTTGTTGGTAGTGTAACCCAAGTGTATCCATCTGCACTCCATACTCTCCATCTTATTGTTCTATCAAGTTGAGATAAATCCATTCTATAAGTTTCATGTCCTCCGAATATACAATTTGAAGTTACTGGTGCTGAATTTGAATTTGGTTTTATCCATACACTTATTGTATTATTTCTTAATGCAGATTGATTATATCCTAATTCTAATAAATTTTGAGTATTAACTACTTTCATTCTATTTGAATCTGCTAATAATGTTCCAACGACATCACTTATGAAATTCATTCCATTTCCATATTTACCAGTGGTTTGAGAAGGCATAAATACATTTTTTGCTAAGTAACTATTATTATTTCCACTACTATCATTTGCAGTTTTCATTGATGAACTTGTTTCTTCAAATCTCATATCTAAAATTAATTTATCTATATCTACATATCTTGTCCCAATACTTTCATTTCTATAAATATCTAATATTTCTCCAGTTGATAAAGTTTTATTCCATAATTTTATTTCATCTAAGTTTCCTGTAATTCCATTTGAAGAGGCTTGGTTATTTCCATTTATTATTTTGATTGCATCTGTTCTTCCAGCTGAATTTTCGGTATCGTTTGCACAATTTACTCCATTTCTATAAAACTTTATTCCGTTTGCTCCTTCTTTTGTTAAAACAATATGTGTCCAATTTCCAACATCATCAACTGTTGGAATACAAACTACTCCTATTGAAGCATTTAAATTATATCCATATCTCATTGGATTATTTACAGTTACATAAAATCCATAGAAATTATTTACTGCTCCTCCATAAAATAATCCGCCAGATGCTCTTACAGAAGATTTAATCCATAGTGAAATTGTAGCATTATCTTCAAACCATACTTGCGTTGTATTTTGTAGATAGGGCATTGTAGCTCCGCCTTTTTAATTATAATAATTTCCTATCTTTCCAATTGAATCCCAGATGTAATCAATTTCTGATTATTAGTATTAATTATCTGTATAGTCGTAGGAGACATCATAATTTCCACTTCTTCTTAGAGGTGCGTTCATTGGATTGTAATATAACAAACTTGAATCTGAAATATTTAAATGTGTAAATCCTGTTTCAGCAGTTATGTTTGTATTGGTAGAATTGTAAGTTGTGTCTCCTGTGAGGGTTATAGATTCAAATCCTAATTTTATCCATGAGTAAAATATTTTCGGTAATGTGTATATCCATTTATCAGATATTTTTGGTAAGACAATTTTAGTTCCTGATGAAGTTGAGAAAGGCAATATATTCGGAACTAAATAAGTTATACTTTTGCATATTTCTTTTCCTTTTACATCAATTGTGCATTCTTCTTTTGTAATTCCAATTTTATCTTTAGGCAGAATTGTTAATATTCCATTTGAAAGAAAAACATCATAGAGTATACTTTCATTTCCCGTTATGCTTTCTATATGATAAGTTCCTGCAAATTTATCATTTGGAGTGAATGTTAATTGTGCAGATGCGAAGCTAAGAAAGAAGAATGTAAATAAGATTGATAAGATTAATTTGTTATTCATTTAGTCTGATCTCCTTAATTTGTTATCTTAAATTTTTTATAGTCTTATTTAACCTTTGAATCTCTTGCCATTCTTCACAATAACAAGGTTGAAGACCATGATATTCTTCCCAAGCTAATTGTTTTTCTGTAAGAATTGCATTGCAACATTCACATACTTTTTCATTGTCTTCTGAATCACATTTTAACATAATCTCGCCTCCTGCAACGCTCTTAACTCAACATTGTCTTCTATGACTCCTATAACTGCTTGAACTTGATTAGCTGAATTTCCATTTGCTTGTCTGAATAAACTTGAAGTGCCATTAACCCAAGAAGTAGCACTTTCTGAAATACTTAAACTTCTATCTACACGATTATAATAATTCCATACAAATCTTCTGTTGGTTGAATCTTCAGATTGTCCATTGACTACTCTAATTGTTCCTAAATATTTCATTGAAGCATTTCCATCTTTTACATATATCCCATCTTGTTTTATTAAATCTATTGAACGGGCTGTATCATTTGTCCATGAAATTAAAGAGAGATTAAGATAACCTAAATCATTGATAAATATATCATAATTGTTTGAAGAAAGAATTGATAAATCTGTTGAGAGTTCAGTAAATGAATAAACTTTCCATTGAGAATTATAAAGACTTATTCTGTCTCCAAGATAAGGAGTAAAGTATAAAGTTGTTTTATTAACTTGATTTGATTGACTTATTGCAACTCCGCTTTCTAAAGTTAATCTTCCACTGTTTATTGTGCCGTTGAGATAGTTTGAGGGATTGGTTGTTGGATAATAATTATTTAAAGAATCGTTGAGAGCAAGTCTTTGTCCGCCTTCATAAAAAGCAGAAGCATTGATATTTGTTGCATTGATATTATCTGCATGTAAATTAGTGAAAATTCCTGTGACTGCATGAAATAATGTAAATACATGATTTTCAATCCAATCAATAAGCCAAGTTAAAGAAATAGTCCAAGAGTTAGAACCTACACTCGTTTGATTGAATTGAGTTGTGTTTAGAATAGTTGTTTGATTGTATGCCCAAGTGTTATAAGTTTCGTTGTAAGTGCTTCCTGAATAAGTCATATTGTACCAGAATTTATTATAAAATGTATAATTTGCTAACCAAGAATCGTAAGATGCGTTGTAGCTTCCATCACTCATGTTATACCAATATTGATTAAATGCTGTGTAATTTGAAAGCCAAGTTG
>JAUXTS010000002.1 GCA_030679115.1 archaeon | reverse complement strand
CCTATGCCAAAATCTGTAAATTTGGTATCATAAGCGTATCTCAAAGGAAGCCTATATTCTTTATTTTGATAGAAGAATACTCCCTGTGGCTGGCTAAGTATATTTCCAGATAAATCTGTTTCTACAATTATTCCGGCGATTGCTGCTTTATTAGCAGGCAAGAAGACTTTTGTTCCATTGCTATCATAAACTATATCTGATTCTAAATAAAATCCTCCATTGTAAACATTGAGAACTGAATTCTTTGTTTCCTGCGATTGTGAAGGATTTCTTAATAGAATAGGTATCCAGCTGTATCTGTCGTAATTGGCATCACTTCCTATACTTGAAAATGCAGAATACTTTCCTAAATCACTTGAATCTATCAAAAAGTGAGTTGCATTGTGAGAATATAAAACTTCTAATGCTTCCTGATTATTTGTTCCGGTAAGAGCATAACGCCCCATTAAATAGTTCCAATATCCGAAAGCATTTCCTCCATCAAGAACGGTTGCCCTATTCCCTATAGATTGAAGCCAATATCCATAATCCCACCAGTGTCCAAAAACTGCATTTTCAGGAGTATTATCCCTAACCCATTCCATTGCCTTCTGCCATTGCTGAGTATAAACTGTAGGGCCATAATTGATTGCTTGAGATGCACTAGTTTCATAAAGAGAATCTACTTTTTCTGAAGGATTATATGCTGAAAGTAGAGTTATCATAAATATAATTCCAAAAATAATCCAAGCATAAATTTTTGAAGATTCTTTTGATTTTCTCGCATAATCAAAGACAGATATAACAAAATAAGCTACAATGGCTGCACTTGGAGGAACTAAAACCATTATTGTTCTAACAGAACCTCTTGCAGAAATTATTGAGAAAAAGAATAAGAAGAATAGCAAAATTATTCCGAAATTAATATCTTTTAATTTTTCTTCTTTATTTTCTCTGAAATAAGCGTAATAATAATATCCGAATGAAGCAATTAATATTATGAAACCTGATGCATAAACAAATAAGCTTGTGCCATTTGTACCATTCAATAACTTAGTTGAAGAATATCTGCTAAATATGAGGGCAAAAAGAAATGCAGTATATGAAATCGTTAATATTATATTTTCTTTCTTTGTAAAAATTTTTCTTATCATAAAGTAAAATAATGAGATTGAACCAACAAAGAAAAGCCAGAAGAAAAGAGGAATTCCGTTTACTACCGGACCAAAGTTAGACGCCCATTCTTGGAAAAATGGCTGCCTATTTTCTGCAACTGTAACTCCAAATCTTGTAGTTATTGGGGTAATCATATTTCCAATAATATCACTGAATTTGTGAGAGATAAAGTCAAAACCGAAGAATATTATTCCGATTAAGCCTGCTAAGATTATAGAGAGAATTGTAGATTTTACAGGTTTAGGTATTTTTGAAATAGTTTTTCCATTGAGATATTTTTCAAAATATTTAAACAAGAATAAATTAAATCCTATAATAATAAAAATTCCAATTGAAAGTCCACTTATTGTTGAAGTTAGAAGATTAATTAAAGAAAATCTTGAAGTGAAAAGAGAAGGTAATAACCAAGATATGAAGAGCCAAACTGAATAGATATAAAATCTTGCATTATTTATTTGCCCCAAAAAGAATCCTATAAAGACAGCTCCTGCAATTACGATATATATATATGCACTACCTCCCCAGATTAAAGACATTGCTGTTGTGGCTAAACCTGAAAGCACGACTAGAGAATAACGGGAGAAATTTGTTTTTGATTTCCAGGCAGAAATGAAAAAGTAAAATGCCAAGAACATAAATAGAAATGCGGCTGATTCTTTTTCAGGGATTCCTGCGATTGTTCTCGGAAGAAGAGCAGGCAGAACAGTTAGAAAGAAACAAGAAATTAAAGCGATTGCATTTGCTTTAATTTTGCCGAAATCTTCAATAAATATTTTTCTGACTAAGAAAAAGAAAGCAATTACTGTAAGAGCAAACATGAATACCGGATAGATGACTGCCGATTGTTCTACTGATGTGCTTCCAAAGAATACGGCTAATTTATGGAACCAAGCCATAGAATAAGGAAGAAGAATCATTTCTCTGCTTGTATCAAATCCGAGAGGAACATATCTCATTGTATCTATTGCCATAAGGCTCCCGTGCTCTATGATATATTTTGTCCAGCGAAGAAAAAGAAAGGGGTCTAAATCTGGGCCAAGAGTCCATCCTCCAGTTGTAATATCTCTTAAAGTTGGAAGATTTAAAGTTCTTATATAAACGGCAATATAAACTATAATTGCTAAGATAGCATAAGCTATCCAATCATATTTTGTTTTGAAAAATTTAACAAGTTTTTCTTTTCTTTCTTGAATAAGCCTGTCCTCTTCCATGATTCTTGGAATTAAAATCCATATATAAAGCTTTCAATAGTGTAAAAATGTCTAGAAAATAGCTGAAGTTACATAAACTTCAAGCAATGCGGCGAGAACTAAAACTATCACTGCTAAAACTACAAGATTTAATGAATCCTGAAGAACCTCCCAGAATTTTCTTGTTCCGACTTCGTGTTTTATTACTGCTATTGAAACAATGCCTCCGGCAAGAGCAACTATGAAATATGCAGCTATTTCTGGAAGTCCGTGAATCATATATCTTGAAACTGCCATTGGAAATGTGCTTAAATCGGATTTCATGAATATGCCTATTGCGGCGGCAATTACACTTGCATTCCATGCCAGAATAAAAATAGCTCCTGCGCCGAATATCAGGGAGAAAACAAGCGTAAAAATAAGAACAGACATATTATTTGAAAAAATCATTAAGAATCTATCAACGTGAGTTACGGATGAGCCAGTAGAAGATATTATAGGTTCGGTATATTGGGTTACACACCTGTCAAAATCTGCTTTTTGATTTATCATGCAGAATGTTTCAATCTGTGCCTTGAATCCGTCTGTTGATGGCATGAGAACATAAAGAAGTGAGAAAGCAACAACATAACCAAAGAATAACCAAAGAAAAACATAAATTGCTTTTTTATGCTCTTTTAGAAGAGATATACTTCCAGTATTTTTATCCACCTTATTTTCTTCTAATTTAATTGTATAATATACGAAAGGCATAGAAAACATTACTGTAAATGTAACTACTAAAATTCCAGAGTATTTTGATAAAACTGGGTCGGCAGAAAAAACCCAATTAACCAATAAAAGAGAAGCAGCTGCATAAAAAAGTCCGACAAA
>JAUXTS010000053.1 GCA_030679115.1 archaeon | reverse complement strand
GATAAGTTATGTCAAAGGCGCTCCAGAGGTTATACTTAAACGATGCACTAAGGAATTTATCCATGGTAATGTAGTTTCTTTGACTGAAAAGAGAAGGCTCGAGCTTAAGGCAGTCCACGAAGGAATGGCTTCTGAAGCGCTTCGTGTTTTGGGTTTTGCTTACAAGAAAATTGAAAAACAGAATCAAGATAGCGCAGAAAATGATTTGATATTTGCTGGGTTTCAGGGAATGCTTGATATGCCAAGAAAAGAAGTCCATGCAGCCATTAGACATAGTCTTGATGCAGGAATAAAAATAAAAATGATTACGGGAGATTCATTAATTACTGCACAGGCAGTGAGCAAGATGATTGGACTTTCTGGGGAGAGCATTGAATGCAGAGATTTAGAAAAAATGTCTGAAAAAGAGTTTGATTCTTGTGTGCAGAGCAATGTAATTTTTGCAAGAGTTACTCCAGAGATTAAGTTAAGACTTGTAAAATCTCTGAAAAAGCAAGGAGAAATAGTAGCAGTAACTGGAGACGGAGTAAATGACATTTTGGCTTTGAAAGAAGCACATATCGGGGTAGCTATGGGGATAAGGGGAACGGATGTAGCAAGAGAAGTTTCAGATATTATTTTATTGGATGACAATTTCAGTTCAATAGTTAATGCCATCCGTGAAGGGAGATTAGTTTATGATAATATGAAAAAATCAATAAAGGCCCATTTGTCTGCCAATGGTTCCGAATTATTTGTAGTTCTATTTGCTCTTTTATTTTTCTGGCCAATTCCAATGCTTCCTCTTGCTATTCTCTGGATGAATTTGATTACAGATTCATTGCCTAGCTTGGCTTTGGCTGTGGAAAAAGAGGAAGAAGATATAATGAAAAGGAAGCCTAAAAATAAGGAAACTATTTTGGACGGGATGAAACTATTCTTAGTTATAGCTGTGATATTTACATTTATTGCAACGATTGGTATGTTTGCATTGTATTATAAAATTGATTTAGCCAAAGCAAGAACAATTGCCTTGACAACGGCAGTATTCTGTGAGATGTTTATAATTCTTTCATGCCGTTCAAGAGATAAGCCAATTTTCAAAATAGGATTGTTTAGCAATAAGTTTTTGATTGGGGCAATTTTAATAGCTATTGTTTTACAGCTTATGGCTGTTTACACCCCTTTAGCATCAATCTTTGGATTTGTGCCTCTTTCACTTAAAGAATTGCTCACAATAACAGCAGTTTCCTGTCCTGCATTTATTTTCTTTGAAGTAATGAAGACTTTGAAGATTAGGATTTAATTAAAATGCTCCTGCCGCGCAGACAGCCATCACGGCATCTTGATGGGATTTTTTAGAATCTTAGCTTTTGTTCTTTTATTAAATCAAACAAAAATCTGATTATAGGTTTAAGATTGCTTTTAACTTGGGCTTCTTCTAAACATTCGTAATATTTTAGTTTCTTTGTATTTGGTATGTTTATCATAGGAAGACTATTTTTATGTAAGATGAAATTCAAAAGAAGTCTGCCAGTTCTGCCATTTCCATCTACAAATGGATGAATTGTCTCAAATGCAACATGAAAATATGCAGAAAGAACTAAAGGATGAAGTATCTTTTTATTTCTAGTGTACCATCCAAGCAGAGAACCTATTTCTCCAGGGACTTCTTCTGGTTTTGGCGGAAGCCAATTAGTTCCTCTTATAAATACCTGAACTTTTCTATAAGTTCCTATTTGTGAGGTTAGATTTTCTTTTAAGGTGTCTTTAACAACAAGTTCGTGCAATTTAAGGATTAACGCTTTAGTTATCTCTCCTTTGTAGTTTAGTATGTAATCAAATGCTTTCTTATGATTCAATGTTTCGTTTATTTCTCTGAGAGATTTTGAAGGAGGAACTCTATTTTCAAATAGTAAATTAGCCGTTTCTTGAAGGGTGAGGGTATTCCCTTCTATTGCAGTAGAATCGTGTGTAAATAAAGAGCAAAAAGATTCATATCTGTTGTCTAATGTTTCTTTTGGTTCTTTTCTATATTCTTCTTTTATTTTATCTAAAATATCTAATTCTTCTTTTGTGAGAATATGATTTAAAGATAGCAATTTTTCGTCGGCTAAACTCTCTGATTTTTCAAGTTTCTTTTTTTCTAAATCAACTCCAAGATATATTCTTTTTTTGCCTACTTTTTTATTCTTTCTAACAGACAATACTCTATAGTAATATTTTTTGCCATTAATCTCTTTTATTTCTGTGTAAACCATAATATTCTTACGTCTACATAGTTTATAAATATTACTATGATGTGGACGTAACGGAAACCCTATGTTGTGTCTACCTTAGTAAAGTAATACTATTTGATGTGGACGTAAAAATCCCATAGATTAGCCAAGATGGGTTGATGCTCCCGCCGGCTGAAAGAACTCTTTGAACATTGAGCAAGTTCTTAGTGACTTCAACACTCACATGTTGAAGTGATTTGAACCCTCCGTGTTCAAATCCAGAAATGATGCTATCTTCGATAGCATAAATGCTCCCGCCGGGATTTGAACCCGGGTCTGCGCCGTTCTCCATCACCTCGAAGTGAGGCCATGGTTAAAAAAAACAAAGCCTGTCCTAGAGAGGACTGAAGGTATAATCTCGACGATTCAACCTTCGGCTGTGACACGAGAGGGCACTGTCCTTGACCACTAGACTACGGAAGCATAAGAATCTTGGTTCTTATTAATTCATATATTAACAATGAGGTTTAAAAGATTATCTGAAAGTGTTTATATATCTGATAAATTTTAACATAAAATGAAGTTTGAGATAGACGTCAGCGGTTATGATATCTTTAATGATACTTATGTAATCTGTATAGCTCAAGATAATGGGAGTTTATCAAGGGATTTAAATTTAATAATGAACTAGCGACCGCACTCATATCTAACTGGAAAGAAAATAAATATCGTTATCCCTATAATACTTATGAAACTAAACGAGGAATATTTAAGGTAAGAATATATTCTATAATTTTATATTATTTATTTAAATCTATAGAAATACGTCCTGAATTTTTATCTTTAACTATTTGCAGGGATTTTAAAGGTAGAAATAACGAGATAAATCAGAATCTGAAATTTTTCTTGGATAAGCTTTTAGGAATAAAAATTGGAAATCCTCTATTTCAAAAATTGTCTAAAACCTCTTCGGCACATATTTATGCTAATTTAATGAGAAGAGATAGCAAAAATCTGCTAAAAACTTATATTGATATTAGCTTAAAAGATATAGAAGCATTTCTTTTAAAGAAAAATAAAATTACACCAAGGGGTCGTTAGACCGAAACCCATTCAATCCCCCCAATTAGAATTGGACGAATTTCCTGGCGTTTGGCGTAGTTATTATACTCATAAAAACTTTATAAACCTTTTTAAAATGAGATTATATCTTGGTTCGTCTTAGAAGATTTGCATTGCCAACTACAGTTATAGAAGAAAGAGCCATCGCAATTTCTGCAACTATTGGATTTATCAAACCACCTATGGCAAAAGGAATTGCAAGAATGTTATAAGCAAATGCCCAAAATAAATTTTGCTTTATTTTTTTGAATGTGGCTTTTGAAAGATTTATTGCTTGAGTAACTTCCATTAACGAACCTTTAGCAAGTACAATATCTCCAGCTTCTATCGCAATATCGGTACCAGTCCCTATTGCAATACCTACGTTGCTTTGCTTAAGGGCGGGAGCATCATTAATTCCATCTCCTACAAAAGCAACCATTCCTTCTTTTTGAAGCTCTTCTACTTTATTTGCTTTTGCTTCTGGAAGCACATTAGCAATTACTTCTTTTATCCCAACTTGGCGGGCAATCGCTCTCGCAGTTCTTTCATTATCTCCCGTAATCATTACTGTTTTGTAACCATTTGCATTTAATTCTGAAATCGCTCGTATAGAATCTTCTTTTATCGCATCAGCAACTGCAATAGCCCCTATCGCTTTGCCGTTTTCAGCAACAATCATAGTTGTTTTTCCATCATTTTCAAATTTATCTATGACATATTCAAATTTCTTAAGAGAAATTCTTTTTTCATCCATCAATGTCGCGTTTCCTATTACTATTTTTCTTTTTCCTATTCTGCCTTCCAGGCCTCTCCCCCTAAGGATTTTGAAATCTGAAACAGACTTATATTTCTTGAGATTTGCCCTTGCAACAATTGCCTTAGCTATTGGATGTTCACTTAGATTTTCCAGACTTGCAGCTGTTTCTAAAAGATAAGATTCTTTTAAACTGCTTTCAATATCTGTAACTTCAGGCTTTCCTTTAGTTATCGTTCCGGTTTTGTCAAAAACAATTATTTTTACATCTTTCATAGTCTGAATTGCTTCGCCTTTTCTGATTAGTATACCTTTTTTTGCTCCCATCCCAGAACCTACCATCAATGCCGTCGGCGTTGCCAATCCTAATGCACAAGGGCAGGCGATTACAAGAACCGCGATAGAAACACCGAGAGCACGACTGGCATCTTTAGTAAAATATAACCAGCTGGCGAAAGTAAAAATGCTAAGAACAAGAATAACTGGGACGAATATAGAAGTTATTTTATCCGCAAGCTTTTGAATTGGAACTTTTGTACCTTGCGCTTCTTCAACAAGTTTTATTATATGTGCAAGGAAAGTATCTTTTCCGACTTTAGTCGCTTTGATATAAAGAATTCCATCTTGATTTAATGTAGCTCCTATGACTGGGCTTTTTACTCTTTTATCTATTGGAAGGCTTTCTCCAGTAACCATGCTTTCATCTACAGCACTTTCACCTTTTATTACAATTCCGTCAGTTGGGATTTTTTCTCCAGGTTTTACTATTAAAATATCTCCTAATTGAACTTCTGCGATTGGGATTTCAATTTCCATTTTATTTCTTAATACTCTTGCTTTTTTTGCTCCCAATTCCAAGAGTTTTTTTATTTCTTGGCTTGCTCTTCCACGAGCGATTGTTTCTACATATCTTCCTGTAATGAAAAATGCCATTATCATTGCAGAAATACCTGAATAATCCTGAACTGGAAGAATAAATGTTAAGATTCCTGTAATATAAGCAATCATTGTTCCAAGAGCAATTAGCGAATCCATGTTGAAATAAAGCGTAAAGATGCCCCTTAGTCCGCCCTTTAGAGTTTTAAATCCTAAGATAAAAATGACTGGAAAAGCAAGAATTAAGATAATTGTAATCATTAATTTTTCATTAAAGATTTCTATACCAAATAGTCTATCTAAAAGCATTAAAATTGCAATGGGCATTGTTAGAATCCAAGCCCATACAGTTTTTTTCTTCCAATTCTTTATTTCTCTTTCTTCGGCTCCTCCGCCATGATGATGTTCGTGCTTGCCATTAGTTTCATCAGCATGAAGTTCGGCTGATTCCAGCTTATGCTCTTCTTGTGTTTCATGAATCATATTATCATGAGAAGAGTCAGAAGACTCTTCAAATTCTACTCCTTTTGCTTCATAGCCTGCAGATTTTACTGCCTTTCTCAAATCCTGTTCTTTTATATTATCTCCTTCCACGAATCCTTTATTAGTCATCAGGCTGACTGAAGCACTTCTGACTCCTTTCACCTTGCTAAGATTTTTTTCTACATGCGATGCGCAAGAAGCACAATGCATTCCTTCAATTTCTATTTTTGCTTTTTTCATTTTTGTCCTCCTGTTGAGACCGTAATATATGAATGCAATGCTTAGACATATGCTTGTCAATTAAATCCATAAGGGGCTTGATTGTTTTTTCATTAAGTTTGTAATATCTGAATTTTTTCTTATTTTCAACTTTGACAAAACCGCATTTTTTTAGTCTTGCCAAATCGTGAGATACGGAGGTTTGGTTTGCTTTCAATGCTTTCATTATTTCAGAAACATTTTTTTCGTCGTTTCTTAATAGATTTATTATTTTTAGTCTCGAGTCTGAAACTAATGTGCCAAAAAATATTTTATATGCCTCATAAACTTCTCCATTTGTAAATCCTGCATCACAACATTCGTGCATTATTTTATTATTTATCATTTTTGTCTCCTATTCCACAAT
>JAUXTS010000027.1 GCA_030679115.1 archaeon | reverse complement strand
ATATCAAAATGCCCTAACGCTTGTCTTATTGTTTCAAGGACATCAGAAGAAAGAGCAACATGCAGTTTCCCCTTGCTCTTTGCCAAAGCTTCTTCAAATTCTTTTTTATCTGAATTTACAAGCTTTCCATTTACAATTTTCTTTATAGAACTGGCTTCAACAACGAATATATCTGGTTCGGCTATAACAATCTCTGCTTTTCTTCCAGAATAAGTTATTTCAATAATTCCTTTTTCTGCCTTCACTATATCTTTTCTCTGTGAATATTCTACCAATGCGCCAACTAATTCAGAAGCTTCTCCTAAAATTCTCTGTGTCTCGCTCTGGCTTCCATCTTTCTTTGCTTTAACACTTGCAGATAAAGTTTTCTTTGCAATTCCAAGCATTCTTGGAGGTAGCTTGCCTTCTTTTATCATCTTATTATTCAAATCAAGAATCAAAGCCTTTTCAGATTTATTTCCAAATATATTCTTAAGCAATCTGATAATTTCTTTCTGAACATTTTCAACAGAATGCTCCTGCACCCTTATTTCAAGCTTTTTTCTCAATTCTTTTATTTTCTTTACATACGCATTTGCTTCTTCCATTAATCTGTCAATTTTTTCTCCAGATATTTCTTTCAGTTTGCCATGTTCATAATCTTTATACAATTTGACAACTTTTTCAAGAGTTGCGACATCTTTTTCAGTCATTAACTTTTCTTTCTCCACGAATACACTTCTTACTTCAGAAACAATTTTCTTTGGTTCTGGAGGTGCATGTCCTGCAATCATCATCAATGCCTGTGTAGGAGTAGTTATTCCCCAAAATACATCTACCATTGCATCGAGCATTCTTCTATCAACCATTACCTTAGTCTGGTCTCCAGATTTCATGAACATATCTACTGCTTCTGGGCTAGGCTTTATTTTCCCCATTTTAAGAAGAAGTTTCCATGGAATGAATGTTCCTCTATCATAAAGTGGAATTCCATCTCTTATGAAAGTAAACATAACTGGATGCGCGTCTTTAACAGACTGCCAGAAATCAGTAAGCAGATAAACCTGGACATTAAGAATATTCTTAACTCCCGCAAGAGCCGAAGCTTCTCTTATATAATCATAAATTATTCCTCTAAGTCTATCTAATAAATCAACTCGAGTCATTTTCTTTACGTCAGTATCGTCAATAATTACAAAAGTATCTACATCGCTGTCCTTATCTGCTGTTCCCCTCACCAGACTTCCAGCAATTACATAACTTGCAACATATTTTTCAAATTTTCTTAAAACAAGAGTCTTGTGAATATTGGCAACTCTCAATGCTCCAAGAAAACCATTATCATGCAATGGAAAACTTGCAGAAATTGCATCAATAAATTCAAACTTGCTGTCCAATCCATAATTCCACAAATCAACGGAAGTCTTTATATGAATCCAGATATTTTCCTTTGTTTCCTTTATTAGCTTAACAACTTCAGGCCTTATCTTCATAGGAATATTCTTATATTCTTCTTCAGGAATAACCATTATCATATGCATTGGCTTTGTATCAATAACTTCTTTAGGCAATTCCTCATCTTCTTCAAAAATCTTAAATGATGGCTCGGGCAATAATCCTAAAGCGATTGTAAATTTGAATTTCTTAAGAACATCTTTCTTAAAACTCTCTAATTTGACTTTTAGCGCTTCAAAATTGACCTTATGTTCTTCTTTTTCAGCAGAAGGCATCTGTGAAACTGGGTTTGGAGCATACTTTTTCGGTGAATTCATTTCAGAAGTGAGGCTTTTTGGTTTCTTGTCACTCATAAATAAAATTACACTTTCCCCTTTTTAAATCCTACCCTATCAATCCATCTAAAACGCTCTTAAGTTTTATATGAATTTCTCTTGCTTTCCCGCTTCTGTCTTGAGAAGAATATTTTCTGATATGTGCAACGACCATCAAATATTGAAGATTTTTATTAGGTTCTCTAACTATGCTCTCTCTAACCTTCCCAAGTGTTAAAACAAGCTCGGAATTTGAATTAGCCAATGCCCGCACATTAAAATAATCATAAATTTGAAGTGGTTCTCTTAATGTGCTTATTACTTCTGTTTGATATTCTTCCATGAAAAGCCCAAAAATAACGACTATTTAAATTTATATTGACTACTAAAATCCGCCTTTGTAAAACCTGCATTCTCTATAATTTCTTGATAAACACCACATTGGAAGTGAAATAACATCGCATATAGTTCTTCTTTCTTCTCTTATTCTATCGCCATTAAGCAAACCCTTTCCGCAATATGCACCCATTAAATCTTTTTGGATAAATGGACACATTCTATATACGATATCATTAGAAAATAATTTTTCTCTTAATTTATCTCCTATTGCTCCCACCATTTTAAAGAATGGCCCTACGCAGACTCGGACTGCGCATTGCTCGGTGTAAACGAGCCGGTTAAACCCCTAGCCTATAGGGCCATATTATTTAGATATAAAAACACTTTTTAAATCTGCCTTTCAGAAAAATGCGCTCGCCGATTGAAAGAATTTTCACAAACTAAAATTCTTAGTATCCTCTGTCTATTGAGATTAAAAAATAAAATCTCAATGCGCCCGCCGATGCCATAGAACAAGTTCCATGGACAACTTCAACTCTGGAAGAGATTGAAGTGAATCGGACTCTCCTCGTCCGATGAGAAATGCGCCCGCCGAGAATCGGACTCGGGATCCATCGTGTTTGCTTCTATTAGATATTGGCAACGATGTGTTATACCATTTAACTACGAGCGCATAATTTGGTTAATAATAAAGGTTTTATAAAGATTTAGAATCAATCAAACTTTTATTTAGATACTACAGGCATTCTGTTGCTTTCAAAACTCAAAACAGCAGCACCACTTTCATGCTTAAATCCCTTGCCGGATTTCTTATCAGAATATTTCTCCATTTCTTTGTCCCAGTTTTCTTCTCCAGCTTGATATATCAAATCCATTTGTTTTCTTCCGCTATTTGAGAAATTAAGTATTGAATCAAGTATATAGCTATGCATAGTTCCATATTGAGTTACAATAGCATAACCGCCATCACTGCCTTTATTTTTATCTTTAGCGCAGATTATTTTTCCATCAGTTAATACGCCTTGTAAAAATTCCTTGAAATTCAAATTTCCATTATCAGTTTTAAGAAAGTCTGCATTTGCGCGAGCTAAAGCTTCTAATGTAAGTATTGCTTTCTTGCTCTTATTTCCTAAAAAGCTTCCTCCATCTTTTAATTGAGTTCTTCTATATGTTCTGAACAAAGCAGAATAATCCTCTGAAATAGCTTCTAAATCAGAAGCATCAGTTTTTACAAAATTTCCTTCAACCATATTTATTAAAGAATCGTTTAAATTCTTAACCATATAATTTCTATCTTTCTTTACATCAGCTAACGAAGCGGCAATATAACTGACTGCCTTAACTTTAGTTTCAACTCCAGTTTTCTTATCCCTATGTACATATGTATCAACACATCTTTCTTTTGAACCAAGAATCTCTCTAAATCCAAGATAATTCTCTTTAATCTTGCTCAATGCATTTCCAACATTAACTATTACTTTTCCAAACCAAGTTGTCATAAAATTATTTTCCAAACTCTCTTTTTAAACCTTTGGATTTTTAACTACTTTAATAGATAAATCTAATCTGAATGCCCATTGGGTTTATTGCAATTTATTCTTCCAGAAACATTCCATCCCCTATAATTAAAGAAGGCATAGCATCCATCTTTATCTTTGACAGGTTTTGCTTTTGCCCTCAAACATAAAGCATCGAAATCTTCTCTATATGCTACGGATATTCTTTCCCCATTAACATCTAAATGATAATCTTCTATATCACATTCTACAAGAAATGCAGTCAATTCCTCTAATACTGATTCATCTTCTCTTTCAGCCATTTATTCCATTCCTTCCATTCCCGAAGGCATTCCTTTCCCCCTCTGAGAAGCTCCTTTGCTCACAAGAACATCATCTATGCGGAGAATCATCGTTGCAACTTCAGAAGCAGAATTTATTGCCTGCGTCTTAACTTTCAAGGGTTCCACAATTCCTGCAAAAAAAGTATCTTCAATTAAATTATTGAATAAATTCAATCCTATATTAACTCCTCCTTCCTCATGCTTCTTTCTTAATTCAGTCAGTATATCTATTGAATCAAGTCCAGCATTTTCAGCAAGAGTCTCAGGAATAGATTCCAAAGAATGTGCAAATTCCTCCACTGCAAGCTGTTCTCTCCCGCCAAGCGTTCGGGCGAAAATTCTCAGTCTTTTAGAAAGTTCTACCTCTACAGCCCCTCCTCCAGCAACAACTTTTCCGCTCTTCAGCACTGAAGCAACATCTCCCAGTCCATCTTTAATTGCTCTTTCTATTTCATCAACAATATGATTTGTTCCTCCGCGGATGACAATAGTAACTGCTTTTGGATTTCTGCATCCCCGGACATAAATTAGAGAATTTTCCCCGTGCTTTATCTCTTCCACTACTTCAGCAACTCCTAATTGATCCAGGCTTATATCTTTTAAATTTGAAATGATTTTCCCTGAAGTAGCCCTTGCAAGTTTCTCCATATCATCCCTCGGAACTCTTCGGCATGCAAGTATTCCTGCTTTTGCAAAATAATATTGTGCAACATCATCAATTCCTTTTTGGCAGAATATTGTATTAGCGCCCGATAAAATTACCGAATCTGCCATATTTCTAAGATATTTTTCTTCAGAAGCGATGAAACTATCTAATTGTTCAGGAGTTGAAACAGAAATTTTAGCCTCGCTCTCTGGATTTCTTACCTCAAGAGAAAAATCAACAAGCAATATTTTTGCATTTTCTATTTTTGAAGGCATATCTGCATTCGCTTTATCCTTGTCAAGAACAATTCCATTAATCAATTCGCTCTTTCCCACACTTTCACCACTTATTTTTTCAATTTTTATATTTTCCAAATTAATTTCATCTTTTAAAGAAACCTGTTCAACCGCATTGACAATCAATTCAGCTAATTCATTTTTATTTCCCTCTGCCCCCTTTCCAGTCATTGCAGTCTTGGCAATCTGCTTCAAAACATCTCTGCGTTCTAAAGGCAGAGATAATTCATTCAAAATTTCAAGGGATTTTTCAGCAGCTAATCTATATCCTTTTACAATAACTGTCGGATGTATTTTTCTATCCAGCAAAGTTTCTGCATTTTCTAAAAGTTTTCCAGCCAATAAAGCAACAGTTGTAGTCCCATCCCCAACTTCTTTCTCCTGCGTCTTTGCAACATCAACCAACATTTTAGCGGCAGGATGTTCTATCTCCATCTCTTCTAATATTGTAACGCCATCATTTGTAATAACAATGTTCCCACTGCTATCTACTAGCATTTTATCCATTCCTTTTGGTCCAAGAGTAGTTTTTACTATGTCAGAAACAGTTTTTGCGGCGAGAATATTATTTCTTTGTGCATCTTTTCCAATAGTTCTCGAAACATTTTCAGGAAGAATATAGATTGGTTGATTGTTATCTGCCATAAAATTAAACTTCAAAACTAATTTTTAAAGATATATGTGCTGTCGTTACATAAATTTATATAACAATCTTTTTTTATAAAAATATGGTTAAGCCCTCAACACTTGAAAAGACACCAGATGAAAAATGCCGGACTCTCATTGAATTGGCAAATGAACTAATTGCTACTGGAAAGACACCAGAAAAAACTTATATGCGGGTAGTCCCATATACATTATCTCCGATAAGAGAAGATTTAGGATTAAATCCTGTTAAAGTAGTTGATAATACTGCTTATTACTCACTAAAAGATATAGAAGCAATAAGAGAAGAATTCTTAAAAAGGAAAAATAAACCTAATCCAGAACTTTAAAATTCTTCGTCTTCTAAGTCTTCCTCTTCTTTGTCTTCGAGTTCTTCATCCTCATCTAATTCGCGGGGCATTATTTTAGACTCCTTTTTGTTATTATCTTTTACTATCTGCTTTTATATTTAAACTTTTAGATTGTGGAAATATAGTCTTTTCTAGAACTACCTCATAAAGATTATAAACCTTAAAATTATATATAAATATGGAAAAAAGAAGGGTAATAGAACTTTTGCTGATTTTAGTAGGATTAAGTTCGATAATGATATCTGATACAAGAATAACAGGCGCTTCAATCAATGCAGCAAATTATACTATAATTGGGATGATTGGAACATTTGTTTTCTTATTAGGGATAGTTCTTCTTATAATCTCAAGAAAATATGAATCAGAATTAAGAGACATTATAGGGGATGAAAAATATGAGCGTCTCTCACCTGAAGAAAAGCGCACTTATATAAAAAGCGTAAGAAGATATGAAGAGAGAAATGAAAATTATGAAGATTGGCTTAAGAGAAAAAAATCAAAACTTGAAGCTTCGGCTGAAGCGCATGAAGAGATTAAGAATGAAGCGCAGGATTGGCTCAACCGAGGTTATATTCCTGAAAAAACGAAGGAGTTAGAAGGATTAGCTAAAAGAAGAGGTTATGATTTACATGGCGGAGCAAAAGAAGGAAAATATATTATAATAAAAGGAAGAAGATTGCCAATTGGAAAACATGCTAAAGTAAGTAGGGGAGTTGCAAGAAATATAATAAGGGCGGTTGCAACAAATGAACCTCCGGCAAGACGTTATGGGCGAACAGCTTAACGCTTATTGAAACATATTTCTGCAAAATATTTTATCTTAGCTTCATCATACTTTCTAAATAAAGAAGGACAATTCTCTCTTGCAAGATGAATTATCGGCATCGGATTATAGCTTTTTCCATCGCTCCCCAAACGAAGATAAATCCTATCTGCATTTTCTCCATTGACAACTACCAGACTGTTTTCAGGAATTTGCAGTATAGTTATTCCTTCTCTTTCAGCAATTCTCATTCCTTCTTTTACAAGTCTTTTCTGATATCTTAGCATTCTATTTCTCAATTTGAAAAGATTTCTTGTTCTCTGTTCTTCCTTTATTTCTTCTTCAAGATTTTTTATGCTTTCATTTCTCATATGAAACCTTAAAAGTTCAACCTTTTAAATCTTACTGATTATGTAACTTAAAAGTAATAAATATAAATCCCTGCACCCAACTACATTTCTACAAAACTTCTAATCCTCTCAGCCGTTTCTTCATTTTTACCATGATAATTGTAGAGATTTCTTAGCATCTTCTTGATAGTAGAATATCCTGAAACAATATTCAAAACCGCATTTCTTGAACTCCACAAATCTATCTTTGGAATTAATGCATTTCTCTTGCTAACGGTTCTCAGTATTAGACTTCCATCCTCATTAACAGATCTAACTTCAGGATCTTCATAGCTTCTATGATTCCCGACTCCCCTCAGTAAAACTCTCTTTCCACCAAAGCAATATTCTGACCAATTTGATTTTTTCTTTGTTTTAACGCAGGGATTTTTGACTTCCCCGATTTTCTTTAGCTTTACAAAATTTCCTACTCTCCAATTCTCTCCCGAGAAAGCAGGAATATCAAAGTAAGCCATATATTCAAATGCAGGAGTCTCGTATTCAACTTCTGAAATGTTTTCGATTATAAGATTATTTTCACTGAGCCATTTTTGCATCTCTAATCTCTCATCAACAACAGAGGGCCTTGTAAGCAAACCGGGAGTTGAGAAATATATTGTTCCTCCCTGTTCTGTTGCCTGGGCAGCTCTTGAAATAAAAAGATTGATGTCATCTTGATACCATGGGGGATCTGTGACAACACAATTAAATTTTTTGATTATGTCTTTAGGGAGACTATCATGAACATCATAAACTCTTTTTCTGATATCTCGCCTGGTGCATTTTAGGGTTTCTTTGTCCATATCCATAAGTAAAATTCGTTTCTCTAAATCTTTGGCATATTCATTGCCTAAAATCGGGCAACCCAAAAAACAAACCTCTTCGTAGTCTTTTTCTTTAATTTTCTCGATAATTCTTTCTGTACTCTTTTTTGTCATTCGCCATTGCGAAAATACTGAATGCGGTTCTGGAAATTCAGGGTAAGAATTTATAATGCCGATTTTTGTTGCATTTTCAACCCTATATTTTCTGTAAAATTCCCATACTTCCCGAGGATCCGCACCCTTTAAAGTCCTCAATGTTTGCAGGTAGTCATATCCTTGTTTTATTCTCTTACCCACAATATTTTCAATGTTCAGCATTTTAGTTAAGGCGTATACTCTTTTTTAAGGATTATTGTGGTAAAAAATAGTTTGACCCCACATCCAATTTTTCATCAAATTCAAGGTTTATGGATAACTGCATTGTTTGTAGCCCGCATAGGGGGCAGTTATCCATTAGAGAACTGCATGCAAAAATAGGCTATAACCTGCGCAGTTCTCTATATCATCGATAAAAGAGAATAAATCCCTCCACCCAGGTACGAGAAAAAATCTATTTTCTTGGGACTAATTTATTAGAAGTTTAAACTTTGGCTTATCCGAATAAGTTCTTGAACCAATTCATAAACGTTTGTATAAATCCTTCACTTACACAAGTTCCAGAAACGCAAACATTTGAGGAACATTCAAAGTTATTATCACAAGTTTTATCCCCCTCTAACTGCTCAACAAAAGAACCTATATCAGAACAGAACTTATTTGATTTTCTGTACCCAAAAGGATAACATTTCCCTTCAAGAGGGCATGAATCTTTACATATGATAGATCCTATTGAAATATTACTTTCTTTTTTTATTTGACAATTTCTTTCCCATTTATCGCACAATGAATTATCACCTAATTTACATTCTTTAAGAAATCCTTCACACTCCTCAGCACTTGCTCCGCCAGCATTAGCTATTGGTTTTTCAAAATCGTTATAACATTCTTCAGACACACTAAAAGAATTTACTCCGCACTTACTTTTATCGCTATAGCAATTATCTTGACAAAATTCTTTTGCATAACTTTGCCAGGTTTCAGAAGATTTACAAGAAGAGGGATCATTGTGTTTTTGCTCTTCGCCATCATAACATTGCCAATAAGCATACCTAAAGCCTTTTCCAGTTATAGCAGTTATGGTTATATTGCCTTCAGGAATACAATTAAATTTTATATATTCACTATTTCCATCAAGGAAACTATAGGCATATCCTCCACAAGAACTTTTCCAAGTCATCTTTTCTCCCTTCATGCCACTAACATCGATTACGCAAGAATCAATTCCACTACAATAAAATCTTGAATTATCTTCAGCTATATAACATTTTTGTTCTTTTCCTGAATTTTGGAAAAGACAGGTTATTTGTTCTTTTACTAACTCTTGTACTGTTTGAACCGGCGTACCGGCGGGGGCAGCAGTTGGTGTAACCGCAGGCGTAGTGGTCACACTTTGTGGAACACATTTAAAGTCCATATATTCATTAGTTCCATCAAGCGTAGTATAAGCATACCCCTCACAAGAACTTTTCCAAGTAGTTTTCTTATCTTTTTCACCAGAAATACCTGCAATACATGAGCCTAATCCAGAACACCCAAACATTCCATCATCACTATAACACTTTTGAACTTCATTAGCATTATTAAAAACACATTTTACTTGCTCTTGAACCATATCTTCAGTCGTAGTTGCGGGCGTAGTGGTGGTGTTAGTAATGGCCGAAACAGGGACAGGAGAAGTAGTAGGGGTAGTAGAATTATCTTCAGCAGAAATAAAAGTCATTCCTAAGAGTAAAATTGCAAAAGCAGATATCACCAATATCTTTTTATTCATATTCGCTTTAAGAAATCTAACTTTAAATATCTTCGTAGAAAAAAATCCCCCCACCCAGAGTTGAACTGGGGATCTTCCGGGTTCTGCCCCGAAATGTCGGCCTTTCGCATATCATCCTTGTCCCGATGGGGAATGTCCATGCTAGATATCTACAGCCAGACGCTTTAACCACTAAGCTATGGGGGGATATTACTAAGAGCTTTAAGGACTTTTAAAAACTTTCCTAATATACATTTAAAAACTTTTCTCGATAGAATAATGTAATATAAAGTTAAATATTTTGATAATGCTTACAATATTAATAATTATTTATAATGCCTTCAATTTTTAATAGGCGTCTCCGCGGGCAGTCTCCGCAACAAAGAAAGTCCTATTTGACCAGACTTCCATATTCTTTCCGTCCTTCTGGAATACTGCAGTTGCAGCAGGAAGTTCAAATCTTCCGGTAACGCTCATCTTTGAATAAATTATATAAGATAATACTCTTTCCTCTCCAGCATTCAAACTGCCGAGATTCCAGAATAATCTTCTTGCTCCATCTATTCTGTCAGGTTTATTTCCAAATTTCTCATAAAGTTTTGTCAACCCAGGAAGCGAATCAATTAATTGTATTTTATCAACATGTTCTTTTGCTCTCGCACATAATCTAACTTTAAGTGCAAATTCCCCACCTTTAGTTTTCACAAAAGAAACTCTCTTTGTAACAACTAAAGCAGTATTTGAATAAATCTTTGCCAAAAGCGCAACAAATACAACTAATATAGCAAGAATGAATGGGAAGGTATAATTTGTTGTCGTGCTTACAATAATAGATTCTGTAGGCTTAAGTTCTCTTTCCCAAGTATAATAGACAAATAATCCTTTTCTTTCAGTTCTTGTAGGTTCAAGAGAATTAATTGTTACAAGTCTTGTGATAATATCTCTCTTTACTTCTACTTTTGCTCTTGTCTCAACATTTCCTTCATTAGTCTTTGTAATAATAGTCTTTCTAACTATGAAACCTTCATGTTCTGTCATTACAGAAGTTCCTTCTTTTTCAAGATATTTTAATATCCCATTGAGCCTTGTTTTTGCATCATTATACTGAACATCTGCGGTAACTACATAAGGTCCAGCAAGCAACTTCTTTGTTTTATCAAGGTTTACAGAAACCGTAATATTCTTAGATTCATATGGCTCCAAAGAAACAACTCCGTCAGATTCAAAGAAAACTGAATCGAAATGAATTTTTAAATCATACAAGTGAGCATTCTCTGTATTTCTCACCGTGATTATTTCTTCAGGAGAATTCTGCTGCAAAGGCACAGGTTTTATTTCAAGAATGTTTTTCAGAGGTACAATCTTTACTCTTAAAGTATCTTTAAAAATATAAGAAGAAGACATAGATTTTATTTGATATTCGAAATTATAAAATCCTTCAACTTTCTCTCTTATCTCTTCGCTTGGATACGCCTTAACTTCCAATTTATTGCTTCCTGAAAGAAGAGCAAATGTTCCTTTCGGACTCATAGAAACACTAAGGAGAGAATAAATTTCAAAACTATCTGGACTATCGGAATTATTTATTGTAAATTCAAAAATTGCAGGATTGTTTAATTCTGCAATAACTATAGAACCTTTGTCTTCTTTTGAAACCGATAAGTCTGCTGATGCAAAAGACAAAAATAGGATAGATGTAAAAACTAATAAAATCAAACTCTTTTTGTTTATCATATAAGAAGACAAAAAATTAATTATATAAATATTTGTATTATGGATAACCTCGGTATTATCTCTTGCCAGTGAGTTCTAAAACCGACTTTATGTAGTCTCTAAAGTCTTTCGATATCCTTATAACTTCCATTCTAAAATCATGTCCTCTCTGCGGAACAATATATTTGTTATAAAGATCTCTCATAAATCTCAAAAATGGGGTTGCTTCCCATTTGCTTTCGCGGTCTATAATCAAAATTCCCTTCATATCAATAGAAATCTTGCCTTTATTCATCTTTTTCTTCTTTCCTTCAATTTCTACATCTACATCCGTCAACCCTATAAGTTCAAGTTTGAGCCTTAACTCAATTCTGTAATAATCTGATATATTTTTTCCAGCAACCCATTCTATATTTATTTCTCTGGCTCCGCCTGCAACTTTTTCAGAATATTTCTCTTCAGTAACTCCAAATCCCTCTTCATCACTAAGCCACCTATACGCATAAGCATAAATATCTGAAAAATTAAAAATACCTGAATGTTCAAGCTTTTCTCTAATGATTAGTTCTTTTTCAGCCATCTTTTATATACACTATTAGAATAGATTATATTTAAAACTTACTTATGTCAAGAAGCTTGACAGAAACCCACAAAATTTAGGGTGTGGTTGCTTCTTGAGCATCCAAAAAACGAGTGCCTTTTCAAACCACGCATTTTAAAGCGTGGAGGCACATCGTTTTTTTGATTATCGAAGAACGAGATTAACACGATTATTCTCTGTAGAAAGCTCTTTCCTGTCTCCACCGATTACAAAAGAAAATGCATCCGAACTTCTTGAAACCTCAAGGTTACTCACTGAAAAAACCTTGCTTATCCCAATAGAGAAATTGCCTAAATCAAATATTTTAACTTCTTCTCCTCCAGAAAGAATCTTTAAGCTCGCTTTATCTATGAAATTCAAGCCATAATTTGCCATACTAATGTTAAAATTGAGGTATCTGCCAATCTTATTTGCGCTAACCTGTTCTATTAATAAATCAGGCTCGGAATTTACATAATAAAGCTGATTCAATTCTTCAACAATAGAATCATCTAATGTTTGCTTGCATGATGCAATAGGATATAAAATACTGCTTTCGTCTCTTCTATGATTAAAACCGAGCGCATGAAGAATTTCGTGAAGCGCAACTTGCGGAGTATCACAATCGTCATCTCTAAACAATGCAATTCTTCCAGTTAAAATAACTGAAAAACTACTCATATTCACAATTCTGGAAGGCCCTCCCTCTCCAGCTATGAAGTGCCCTTCTTCTTCTGGCTCTGGCGCAATTTCAGAGCATAAAATGCTAATCTCTGCTTTATTCTTTTCAATAGGAATAAAATCTAATATTGTCTTTTCAGATAATATGGTAAATGCCCCAATAACGTTCTCTTCTTTTTCAGCTTCGCAAGCTGGCTCTATCCAATAGCTTATTGTCCTGTCTTTATACCTCATATTCTTATAAAATTGAGATTCGTTATTTTCAGGAAAAGAAAAATTGGCATCATAAGAGCCGGTTCCAAAAGATTTGCCGAATAAATTAATCTTGCTCAACCCAATTTCCTGCCATAAAAAATAACTGCTTCCTATCAATAAGCAAAAAAGAAAAATAATCAATAGTGAATAAAAAAATCTCATAAAATAATAAATAACAATTAGTTTATAAAGTTATACTGCTTTTTCTCCGTATGGAAAAAAAGAAATTTGAATTCCTTCCGCATACGGCTGATTTTAAGTTTAAAGTCTTTGGTACAATGCTAAATGAAATCTTTGAAAATACGGTTTTAGCAATTTCTGCTTATATTTCTCCAGATAAGAAAATAGCAAGCAAGAAAGGAAAAGTTATAGAAGTTCATGAAAAAAATTATGGCTCTCTCCTCTATAAATTTATAGACGAAATTCTTTTCTTGATAGATAGTGAGGGATTTGTCCCTGCAAAAGCATCTATAACAATGAGAGGATTTAATCTAAAAGCTGAGATTTATGGAGACACTGCTAAAAATTATAATATAAAGTCTATCAAAGCCGCAACTTATGCAGAAATGTATATTAAAAAAACCCGTTCAGGATTTGAAGCCCAAGCCGTTTTGGATGTCTGATATATATAACAGAAAGCAATAATCCTTTAAAACAGCCCGATAATCAAAATCTATGACGTTTAGCAAAATTTATGACGCAGGCATCCAGTTAAAATTCACAGAAGCCCTAAGGGCTGGAAAATATAAAG
>JAUXTS010000021.1 GCA_030679115.1 archaeon | reverse complement strand
AAGATTGAAGAAGTTGAGAAGATTATTGAAGGGAATTATAATAAGATGTTTTTGGATTGATTATTTCTTTCCTAATGATGATTTTTTCTTTCCTAATGATGATTTTTTCTTCTCTATGGACTTTCCTATCAGGTAGCCAATGATTGAGAAGAAGATTGGGTAGAACAAAAGGAAAGTTATCATTGTAGCAAATGAGAAAATAACTGATGAGAAAGATTCAGGAAATGGGTAAAGTATTAATGCGATTAAACGATGGAATAAGCTAGGGGGCATACTAATCATATCAAAAATTGTACTTCCTCCTCCACCCCATGCAATGGCCCCGAGAATAAACAAAATCTGAATTGGAAAGCCCAATACTAATCCAATTATTGAAAAAGTCGTTTTAGGATGATTTATTCCTAACAATAACCTGCTAGATAAAACCGGTTTGACTAAAAAATAATATCCTATTGAAATAACTAACATGATAACAATAAAAATAATTAATAAATTTACAAAGGTTATATAGGATAAATCACTATATTTGCCCCCTTCGCCTATGACATTGAATGCTATAAATAATAAAAATAAGATTCCAATAAATGCTCCTTTCTTTAGTATTTTTTTATCTAATTTCATATTAAGATAATCTAAATTAAGAATATATATATATGTTGCGTTTATTTCTTGACTGAAGACTTAATCTTTTTAGTATCATCAAACATCTTTTTCTTTTGCTGATTTCTTCTTCTTGATGCTGCTGCTTTTCTTGCAACAAGCAACATAAGCAATATAATGAATAGGATAAGCAAAATAAGCAGTCCAACAAGATATTTCCCATACTTTGTTATCAGAGAACTGAAAGTTTCTCCATTAAGCAAATTCTTTGTTTTGCTTGAGATTGAACCTGAAGAGAACAATCCGCCAGATGATGCTGAACCTGTGTCTTGTGAATAATCTGGAAGAACCTTATTTTCCTTTTCTTCATCATTGTCATTGTCATTGTCATTGTCATCATCGTCATTACCATCATTGAAGCAAGTAGATGTGCTGATAGTTTGACAGCTATTTACACAAGATAAAGTTCCGAATAAAAATCCGTGAGCGGTACAGCTATCTCCGCTGAATTGATTTATATCGCAAACTTCTCCGCTATCTAAAAGTCCGTTTCCGCATAAGTTTGCATTTGGATTGACAGTTATTGTTCCAAGTTTTATTGTTACAATATTCCCAAGGCTATCTTCTACAGTCATATAAAGAGTATAAATTCCAGTTGGAAGTCCAGCAGGAAGAGTATAGATTATTGGAAGTTCTGAAGCGCTGTTTAGAGTTGTAGGGCCTTGTGTATCAGCTATTACATTCAAATAATTGTATAAATTGAATGTTACATCTATTGGGAATACAGAACTTGTGAAATTAACAGATACATTCTGCTCTCCGCCATTATTTGTGAAAGGCAATTGAGGATTAGTCGTTACATTTGAAATTACTAAAGTGTTATTTGTTGCTATGCATGAAGATATTGATATTAAACCGCAGCTATTTAGGCATCCAAGAGTTCCGGATGTGAATCCATAGCTTGAACAGGATAATGCTCCGAAATTAGCACTATCGCAAACTTCAGGTGGCTCAATTAAGCTGTTTCCACAAGTTGCAGGATTATTTGAACAGGATGCTGTGTTGATTTGAGTGCAGCTATTTCCGCATGAAAGCAATCCAGATGCAAATCCGAAACTTGGGCAGGTGAGTGCTCTGTAATCTGGATTATCGCAGGCTTCTCCAGCTTCAGCAACTCCGTTTCCACAAATTGAATTGTTATTATTTGAAGTGCATGATGCTGTGCTGATTTGCAAACAGTTAGCTGAACAAGCAAGGTTTCCACCAGTGTATCCAAAGCTTGAACAGGATAATGCTCCGAAGTTATTTCCGTCGCAGGCTTCTCCCAAATTCAAAAGATTGTTTCCGCATGTTGCAGGGATTGGTGCGCAGTCAGATGCACATGTAAGCACATTCTCGGCTCCATTGCAGACATTATCGTTATTGCAAACTGCATTTGCTGAAGAGCAACAGATGTTTGTAGGATATGAATCTGTTGCAGAAAGATGTGAATTTGTATCTGAAGCAAGAGAAACTACAAGTTTTTCATTTGCGGCGCAATCAGATGTAGTTGATCTGCATTGAAGGTCTCCATAACAAGCAGATTGAGTATAGGTATTAAGAGAAGGAATTTGAGCGTGGGCATTAGTTTGTGAGGCAAATCTTAAAACAAGATTATTTCCTGAGCAAGTATTAGGAGTTGCTCCATTATAAGCTCTTCCGAATATTTCATCATAGCATATTTGAACAGGATAATTTCCATACATTGAATATGCTTCTCCGTGAGTATTTGCTAAAGTAGCAAGGCTAAGAATTAACTGGTCTTGTGTGCAGTCATATTGTGCTGAAACTCCGCTTACAAGCATGAATAATGCCAGTATGAATGCAGGTAATATATAATTGATTTTCATTAATTAATAGCATAAATGGAGGGTATTTAAACTTTATTGTAGTAACACTTTTAAAATCAAGACGTTACTTTATAGGAACAAATTAAATCAAAGAATTAAGAGATTATTATGCTATAAAGTTTTAAATATCTGGAAAATATCAGTTATTTATGAATAAGAGAGGATTCTTTCCAGCGATAGTTGCAGTTTTTGTGATATTGGTTATTGGCTCTATGTTTATGGAAATTAAAATTGAAAACGATGATAAAAATGATGACGTAAAAGAATGTGTAATTAATGAAGATTGTGTTCCTGAAACCTGCTGTCATGCTACAAGCTGTGTGCCTAAAGAAAAACAGCCAAATTGTGAAGGAATTTATTGCAGTCAGGATTGTGAACTAGGAACATTGGACTGCGGACAGGGAAGCTGTGAATGTATAGAAAATAAATGCGGAGTTAAATTAGAATGAAAAAATCTGTTTTGATTTATGCTTTGATTTTTATTTTATTGGCTGCTTTTTTTATTTATTATAAACCAACTATATCTGGATTTGTTGTTTCTTCTTCTGAAGCAAAAGTCAATCCTGATGTTTATTCAAAATTAAGAGATAATAATGAAGTCAGCGTTTATATCAAACTTAAAGAAAATGGAAGAGAAAGAAAAGAATCTGAAGATATGACGAGAATAAGAAATACTATTGGAAAAAATAAGACAAGATATGAATTTAAAGGAGCTGTTTTTGCAAATCTTACGCTGGAAGAAGTTGAAAAAATAAGAAGAGACAGAAAAGTAGAAAAAATAGAAGTTGAAAGAGTAATGGAAATATTTCTTGAAGACAGCGTGCCTTTGATTAATGCTACGCCAACTTATCCGCTTCAAATTGAAGGAATTAATCTTACTGGAAGCGGAGAAACTATCTGCATTCTTGATACGGGAGTTAATTATAATCATTCAGATTTGGGTGGATGCTATGGAAATAATGATGCAAATTCCGGATGCAAAGTAATCGGAGGATACGATTATGTAAATAATGATAATAATCCATTGGATGATAATGGGCATGGAACTCATGTAAGTGGGATTGCTGCTGCAAAAGGAGTAATAAATGGAGTTGCTCCCGATGCAAAAATTGTAATGGTAAAAGTCTGCGGTGCTGGCGGTTCATGTGCTGAAGGAAATATTATTGCAGGAATTGACTGGTGCGTAAATAATGCTTCTATATTCAATATTTCAATTATAAGTATGAGTTTGGGTGCTGGAACATATTCAAGTTATTGCAATGATGATCCTATCGCCCCTTCAATAAATAATGCAGTTGCGAATAATATTGCAGTTGTGATTGCAACTGGAAATGGGGGAAGGAGTACTAAAATAGCCAGTCCTGCCTGCGTTGAAAATGCTATTCCTGTAAGCTCAACAGATAAAGACGATTCTATTTCTTCTTTCTCAAATAGATATTCTTTGATGAAACTTTTTGCTCCTGGAAAATCAATAGTTTCTACAAGTAAAAGCGGAGATTCTACTACAAAATCTGGGACTTCTATGGCGACACCTCATGTGGCTGGAGCTATAGCGATAGTCAATCAGTTTTTGAAATTGACAGAACAAAATAAGAATCCTAAAGAGATTGAAGATGTTTTTGCAGATACAGGAAAAATTATTTATGATTCTGCCCAAAATATAAATTATTCAAGAATAAATCTCTATGATGCTATAATCAATCTTGATAATACTGTGCCTATCGTAACTCTTGCAAATCCTGAAAATAATAAAATTAATAGATTGGGAGAGAATATAACATTTAATTGTGAAGCTTCGGATTTGAAGATTAAGAGTATGGCTTTCTATCTATGGAATTCTACTAGAATTTATAATGAAACTTCTTTGAGTGTTAATGGTGCGAGTTATAGCTTCTCTATTAATGTTAGTGATATTCCAGAAGGAAATTATGAATGGAATTGTATATTTACAGATGAAAATGACAATGTTGGGAGAGCAGATTCAAATTATACCTTGGGCTATGCATCTGATTCTTCTGTTTTAATTATTGATGTAATCTCTCCAGTAAATAATGAGATTTATGATAAACTTGATTTTAATGTCAGTTTGAATGAAAATGGCTCGTGCTGGTTTTCATTGAATAATGGGGAGAATATAGATATGCTTAGTTTGGATTCGAGAGAATTTTATTATATTGATGAAAATGAAAGTTCGGGAGATTATAATGCAACTTTCTATTGCAATAATTCTTTAGGCATAGAAAATTCATCTGATTTGATATCTTTCAGAATTGAGAAAGAAGTTATTCCTGCGCCAGATATTGTCTCCCCAATTGTAAACCTTATCTCTCCTGTTGAAGAGTATTCTGCTGTTGGAACAACTGCAATTGCATTTCAATATAATGCAAGTGATGAATCAAATATTTCAAATTGTACTTTGATTATAAACGATATTGAGATGAATATATCCCACAATATTGGATTAGAATTAAATGAAATGATTAATGAAATTTCTCCAGGCAATTATTCTTGGAAAATAAACTGCGTGGATGAAGCAAATAATATTGGAGGCTCGGAATTAAGAAATTTTGTGATTGATTCTATTCCTGTGGAAAATCCTGTTCCTGCTCCGAGCAGTGGTGGAGGCGGTGGAGGTTCAAGCCGTACAACTTCAGAGGTTGTTGTAAATACAGAAAATGAAAATGTGGTTAATAATCTTGTGAATAATGAAGGAAGCGATAGTATTGTGAATGAATTAGTTAATGAAACAGAAGCTATTGAAGAAAGTGAAGGAGAAACAGCTGGAGGAATCAGCGGAAGAGCCATATTGGATGTTATAAAATCAAATACAAAAGCTGTTCAAATTGGATTAATTATTCTTGCTATAATTATTATTTTAATTGTTTTTATTAGAAAAAATGCAAGAAAGCCAAAAGAAAAAAAGAGCAGGATAATCAAAGTAGTTTCTAAAAGAAAATAAACCAACCGAAAAGACTTTTAAGCCCTTATAATCAGATAATTATAAGCGCAGGTTGAGGGATTGGGAGAATTAATCCCAGTACCCACAAATCTGCGATTTGCGGGGATGCCAGAGTGGTCAAATGGGCGTCGTTAAGGCCGACGTAGCTTAGTGCTTACGGAGGTTCAAATCCTCCTTCCCGCATATATCTTTGATATTGGAGATTAGGATAGGATTCTCACCTTACAACTTGAAAAGTTGTATGCCTCAGAAAAGCTATTATTGTATAAATACTATTCCCTGCATATTATTTTTTCTTAGATAACTTTTCCTCAATTTTCTTGAGCCTTGATTCAAGCTCTTTGTTTTTTTCCTCAAGAACCTTGTGGTTGCTTTCCAATTGCTTGTCAATGCTGCTTACAAAGTCTGAAAGATATGCATTGAACAATGTGCTTAATTTTCCACCAAAAAGCATCAGCTTAGTCTTTGCCTTGTCCAGATTATCTTTGTCTACAGTTATGTTGATCCTAATCTTATTCATACATTAGTGTGTATAAATGTGTTAATAAACTTTTGGGCAGTTAGATTTATATATACTATTTTTTACAGAATATTATGAAAGTAATATTAAGCAAGACGCATATCAAGAAAAAAACAAGCAGAAAAACTGACCTTGCACTTGTAGAGACAATAAAATTAGCAAGAGTAAATCCTGGATGGTTTAGATTATCCCACGTTCTTTCTGGACCTACAAGAAAGCAGATTTCTGCAAATCTTTCAGATATTGATGCAAATGCAAAAGCCGGAGATACACTTGTAATTCCGGGAAAAGTTCTCGGGCAGGGAGAATTGACAAAAAAATTGAGAATTTGTGCGCTTTCATTTTCAAAAACTGCAATTGAAAAAATGAAAAAAACTAAATCTGAAGCAGTTACAATACTTGAAGAAATAAAGAAAAATCCAAAAGCAGAGGGAATTAAAACGCCACAATGAGTGAGAAAATAATAATTGACGCAGAAGGAGCAGTTTTAGGAAGACTCGCAAGTTTTGCAGCCAAACAATCTCTTCTTGGAAAATCTATTATTATAGTCAATTGTGAAAAGGCGCTTATTACTGGAAGAAAAAGATTTATTATTGGAGAATATAAAGAAAAGAGAAGAAGAGGAGGTTCAAGCCGTAAAGGTCCGCATTTTCCAAAATCATCTGAAAGAATTGTAAAAAGAACTGTAAGAGGAATGCTCCCTTATACACAGGAAAGAGGACTTTCAGCATTCAAAAGAATAATTTGTTATGATAAAGTGCCCGTAGAATATGAGTCTTCAAAAAAGATTAAAATGATTAGAGAATTAAAAACCAGAACTTTGGCTTTAGCGGAGGTAAGCAGAGAATTATAATGGTTCAGCAAATATTTTCAGGAAAAAGAAAGACTGCGGTGGCAAAATTAAGATTGAACCCTGGAAATGGAAAGATTTTCTATAATTATCTTCCTGTTTCTGAATTATCATTGTTCCACAGACTTGCCTTGCTTGAACCTGTTAGAATTTATGAAAGAGAATTTGGAGAGCTTCCAAAACATGATTTTTTCATAAAAACTATGAGTGGCGGAAAAGAAGCGCAGATAGAAGCATCAAGATTAGCTATTGCAAAGGCTCTTTTGAAAACTACCGGCTCGGATACATTGAAGAAAGCCTTCTTGAATTATGATAGAAATATGATAGTTCCTGATGCAAGAAGAAAAGAAACAAGAAAACCTGGAGATTCTAAAGCAAGAGCTAAGAGGCAGAAGTCTTACAGATAAATGAAACAAACTGCAATACAAGAAAGAATAGAATATATTGTGACTAATGGATTGAGATATGATTCTAGAACAGAATTTATTGATGGGAGGGAAAAAGAAATTGGATGGCTGGATAGGAATTTAGTTTCTGAAAAAAAGGTGAAAAATTCTCCTGAAGGCTTGCAGGCACATTTGGCTGAATTGGATTTGATATATTGGGCTCCACGTGTAGAATATATGCAAAATTTACTTAAAACTGCTCCAAGAGGATATACTTTCAGATTTGCAAATGAGACAGAAGCAAACTTTAACTTTTTCCAGAGAATCAGCCATAGAATAAATGCAACAATTCGTCTTTATCTTCTTAAATCACAATTTGAAAATTTAAGAAGCCTTGCAATTGACAAGGAAATATTGAGAATGATAAAAAGCAAGGATTTTTCAGATGCCCCTATAATTAATAGAGTTTTATCAAATATTGTTTTATTGGAAGATTGGAGGAAATATTAATGTTAGGTTGTACTACTAAGGATCGAAGGCGAGAGAAATATTTATCTCAAGGATGCAAATTTACTTGAACTTTCAGACAAGATTACCTATGCCTAGTTAAAACATTGTGTGGGCAAGGATTAAAAACCTGAATTAGATAATAATATAAGAGGTAAAATATGCCACAAGCTGCAGCACACATACTAATTCCACTTATTTTGATGTCCATAGTCAGAGACTATTATATCCAAAGGGGAAAGAAATTTCCATTGCATTATGTATTAATTGCTGGAATTGCAGGAGCAATTCCAGATTTGGATGTTGCGGCTTTTTGGATTTTAAATTTCTTCAATTTCACATGGGAAGAAGTCCATAGAACTTTTGCCCATACTATCTTTGTACCATTGATTTTTCTGGGTTTAGCATTTATAACTATTAAGGCAAATACTCTGAAAATTGGGAAGCATAAACTGAAATGGAATATTATATTCTTGATGATTGCAATCGGAGCATTTTCTCATCTTATCTTAGATGCAATATTTGGGGGAAGCATAATGCTATTTTATCCTTTGTCTACTTTCTCCATTGGGCTGGATTTATTTGGTTATCTTCCTGAAGAACTCGCAGTTATTGCTGCACCTTCGCTTGACGGAGGATTAATTATTATCTGGCTTATTTATTTAGAAATGAAGCATAAAATTAGTAATTTTATTTAGGGAAAGATTTATAATCCTTTTTTATACAGAGAAGATTATGGAAATGACTAATTTATTGGGCTGTTTATGTGAACAAAAAGTAAGAAAGGTTATGTCTGGATTTGAACCAATTTCTCGAGATGATGCAATTTCAAGGGTTTTAGAACTTTCTACAAGATGTGAATTGCATAGCAATGAATCAAAAAGTGGAAGTTTTAACTCTGGAAGACGGACTGGAAAGATAATTAAAAAATCAATGAATAAATGGATACCTGGATATGGAGAAGTTTATATTTCTGAAGGCAGAACTAAAGACGGAAGAAGCAGAATAGTAATAAAACATCATATTCCTGGGGCTCATGTCTGCGATTCTGGTGGTCCAGGATACGATCTCCCACGAAATAATTTCTACGAAGTCGTTTTTTAAAATATTCAAATGAACTCAATAACAGGAAGTCTGCATACACATGGATTTTGGACAGATTATAGAAATCCAAACGAAACGGCAAGGGCCCCATTTAATCTGAAATATTTTGTAGGTGCTTGTATAAAATACTTGGATTTCCAGGCAATAACCGATATAATGTCTAATTGGCCTGAATGGAAAGAATTTACTGAGCATAGATATAGTGCATTGCTTGCGACAGCAGACCCTAAAGACAAAGATTTGCATATTGAAAATAATGGCATAGAAGCAAGAGTTTGGCTATATGGGAACGAATTTACAATCCCGAGAACTCAGGAGATATTAACTAATAAACATTTCAAACATATACTTGTTGCAGGAGTAAAAGAAGATATATTTGGTGGAAGAAATGCAAGGGATACCTTGAAAGAAATAAAAGACAAAGGAGGCTATGCTATTTTAGACCATCCATTTATGTGTGATGCATGGACTGAAGAAGAGGTTCTTGATTTATATGATAAAAAATTAATTCAGGCATTAGAATGGAATGGCGGGCTAACTTTCCCTTCATGGCTTCCAAAATTTTTAAGGAAAAAAACTCCTAATAGGGAGAGCAATCATAGAGTTTTAGCATTAGCGGATAAAATTCCAGTTATAGCGAATGATGATGCTCATTGTGTAGATGATTTAAAAAGAGGAGCAAAAACATCTTATAACATTATATCTGGGTCTCCTAAAAATATAAATTTAATTGATTATATATTTCAATCAATTGAAAGAAGAGATTTTCAAAGACATGAAAGATATAGTGCATTTACTTCCCCAATCCATCATGTTAAATACGGGGCACAATCACAAAAAATGTTTGGAAAAGATGGATTGCCTCCTGCTTAAATATTAATATTCAAATTATTTGAGAAGAGTTTATAGTCTTTTCAATTGAACTTATGCAATTTGCAATAGATTTCTTTATATCTGATTCAAAAAATCGTAAAACTTTCCAGCCTTTTTTTGAGAGATAAATATCTTTGAATTTATCAGTTTGTACTTTTCTTTTTTGTATCTGATTAAGATTATTTTTATTATATATTCTAGGATTTGCGTGCCAATAATCTCCGTCGCATTCTATCATTATCTTAAATTCAGGTATTGCAAAATCGCATACAAATTTATTATCTATAGGATATTGATGTATGAATTTAATCCCCTTATTTTCCATTGCTTTTGCAAGTTTCTTTTCAATTTTAGTATTTATAAATGGCATCTCATTATTAGATAATCTTTTGATTATATTAGTTCTACTTCGAATAGAAAGCTCTGCCTTTAATTTTTTAGCTTCTTCTATACCATAAGTTTCTTCCCATTTTTTCCCATACATCGAATGATTTTCACCTTTTAGACTAGAAATATGTTGATAATTGAGTCTTTTTTTAATATTGTGAAATTTCATTAAATTTATGATTATTACTCTGGATAATTCTAATTTTTTAGCAATCTCTTCTTGATTTAACTTATCATTCCAATAAAGATTTCCTATCAAATCTTTTATTGGGATATCAAACTTTTTTTCTATAATTGAAAATCTAATTGCTCTTTTTTTGTTCCAGCTTTCTTTCATTTTTTCTGTGGCTTTTTCTATACGCTTATCAGTCTTTTTTGTTAAACCTTCTTTCCATACCTTTCCTCCTTTTTTATAAAAGCTTTTATTTGCTTCAGAAGTTGTTCTAAGAGGCATATTAAATTTATTTAAATAATGCGCAATAGTATTCTTTCCAAATTTTAATTCAAGAGCAATCTTCCTTATAGACTTTTTATCACGGAGATACATCTTCTCTAAAAGTTCTTTTGTAATTTCAAATGATTTATGTCTACGAGCTTGACAAATAGTTTCCTGAGTCTTTTTTAATCCTAATTTCATAGCCATATAAATTAATGCCTTATTACTGCGGGTTATTACTTTAGAAATTTCACGATTAGTTTTAGTTTCATAATTCTCTTTCAAATAATTTACTTCAAACTTATCCCACTTTTTCACAAGCTAAACTAGGACATCTTAGTATTTAAACTTGCGGGGAATTTAGAGCATCGAATGGATTTTTGACTTTCTTTATCTGGTCTGTTGAGACATGAGTATAAACAGTTGTCGTATTCAAACTTGAATGACCTAATAAAATTTGTATCATTCTTATATCTGTTCCCTGCTCCAATAAATGAGTTGCGAAAGAATGCCTCAAAGTGTGGGGAGTTACTCTTTTATTTAATCCTGCCCGAATTCTTGCATTCTTTACAATCTTTTGGATATTTCTTGTTGTAAGGGGTTTATCTTTTGAAAAAACATAGATATTTCCTTTATCTTTAAAATAATTTTCTAATTCCTTAGATAGAGATTCTGATATGACAAACATTCTGTCTTTTGCTCCTTTTCCGCGGCGAACCCATCCTGTCTTTTCAGTAAGATTTAAGTCTTCAATTTTTAAATTTACAAGTTCGGAAACTCTCAACCCAGTTGAATAAAGGAGAGAAATAATTAGTCTTGATTTATTTGTATCTGCAGAATCAATTAATTTTCTCACTTCATCTTTTATGAGAACTTCAGGCAGAGGATTATCTTTTTTAGGCATTCGTATCTGCTCAAAATCTTTTTTTAAAACTTCTATATATAAAAATTTAAGGGCGGCGGCGGCAAGCATTACTGTATTCTTGGATTTTGAATCAAATAAACTTGAAAGATATAATTTCACATCCTGCTGATTTAATTCTTCAGTTGTTTTATTTGTTTTTTGTAAAAATTTTTCAGCAAAGAAAGAATAATTTCTAACTGTGAGTGGAGAGAATCCTCTTAATTTTAATTCAGCTTTTAATGCGTCTATTTCTTTTGTCATTTTCCTCTTTAGATTATCTAATTAAACCGAACCTTTATTTAAACCTTCCGCACTTTAGTGTGGAATGGGATAAAGATTGTTAACAATCTTTAAACCTATTGCTATACAATTTATCACAATAATACTTTTAAATTGATTAAACGATAGAAAAGCATGGATGATGAAAAGAGACTCAAGATGGCAGTTATTGCCGGAGCATCAAGAGCATTGAAATATAAAGAAAAAGAGAGAATGATATCTGACGAAGAAGTTCTGCAAAAAGTAACGAAAGACGTTGATGAAATTCTGAAGAATGTTGATTGAATTAATAAGAAACCTTTATAAGTCTTTTAAATAATTTATTTCTGATTGCGGGTTGAGGGATTGGGAGATTTAATCCCAGTACCCACAAATCTGCTATTTGCGGGGATTCCGGAGTGGTCAAACGGGCAGGACTTAAGAAGTCGTTCTTCCATTAGGAAGATTTAAGTCAGGATTGAAGAAATCCTGTGTGCTTAGTGCCTACGGAGGTTCGAATCCTCCTTCCCGCATTTATGTTCAAGGATTCGAAAGTCCACGCAGACAAAGTCCGCGGGAGCTTCAACATTTACATGATTGAAGCGTTCAAATCCTCCTTCCCGCATTATACTTTTCTAAAGCAATAAAGTATATAAAAAGAAGAATACTGAATATTAATAAATGGGCGATGTAAGGTTTTCTCAAAATTATCTTGAATGGATAGATAAACTTACTAGGGAATTTATGGGCTATACCAAACTTGCTTTAAGAAAAGACTTTATCTATGATTTGCAACTTGAAGAAGCTGCAAGAAAGCATTCCAATACTATGGCTATAACAAGAAAAGGGCCGTGGTATTCTCCCGTAGAGTTTAGAGATGGAGCGCTCGAGCACAATTTTAGTCATAGTGCAAGAACAGCTGAAGAAGCACTGGCGCATTTAGCAACCAGATTCAGAGGAGATTGCCCATGCGTTCAAGATTTGAAATATTGTAAAAGAATTGGAGTAGGAATAGCTGTTGTAGATGGGAATGGTTTTGTAGATGTCTATGTAACTCAAAGATTAAAGCCTTGGTAATTATTTAATATCTTTTTCAAACTTGAAGCTTTATAAGAAGCGAAAGTGCAGAGAAATCATTTTATTGATTTCTCAAATTTATCAAGATTTTCTTCCAATTCTTCAACTGCTTTTGTGAAAATATCTTTTGCGTCCATCTGCCCATAAGATTCTATTACGAAAAGCATTTCATCAGAATCTTTTATGGCATCTTTATCTATGGAATTTATTTTATCTATATCTGCATCTTTTAAATCGCAAATCCATTTGCTTCCTTTCTTTTCAGATTTTATGAAACTTTTTGCATTTTTTATAACATTATCTATTTCTGAAGAAGAAGTAACTTCCAAAAGATGCCTGTAATAGCATAGGCAAGGATTATATTTTGCATGTTCTACTCCTCTTCCAAGCACGGCTGTAGCAACCAATTCTAATTTATGCCCGTCGCCAAGAATAGTCAGAGGAATTTTATCATAAACTACATCTGTGGAACCCTGCAAATCTCCTGAATATATTGTGCATGGACCAACTTTTGAAATTTTTAATTCTATTTTTGTTTTTGAAGACATCCCTTTTTCAGTTTTTAATGGAACAAGTCCGAGACGATGGGCAAGAATTTCGTCATAAAGTGCAGAGTCATTCTTGAAAATTTCAACTTCATCTATTGCAAGAACAGGAACTTCAGCAACGCTTCTTCTTATTGCATTTGCAAGCGATTCGTTTGCAGGCATGCGAAGAACAAGCTTCTTTGGTGATTTTTCTATTGTGTCCATTTTAGTAAATAAAAATTATGGGTTCTTAAACCCTTCTTCCTCTCTTACCTCCTTTCTTCTTTGGTCCTCCTCTTGGAACCCTTGTAGTATCTAATATGTTTATTATCTTAAATCCTTCCTTGTCAAGACTTTTTACTGCAGCATGTCCGCCGGGCCCTGTCCCAATTGCATTTGTTTTTCCTCTGATTCTTACATAAAGACTTGTTATGCCCAAATCTTTTGCTCTTTCTGCAGCTTTCTTAGCTACGAACATAGCAATTGTAGGACTTGATTTTAATCTTGAATGTTTTGTAATCATTCCGCCGGAAACTCTTGAAAGAGTATTTCCTGCTAAATCAGTAATATGAACGATAGTATTATTTGAAGTAGCATAAACATAAGCTATTCCAGTTCTTTCTTCTTTAGGTTTCTCTTTCTTTGATTCTTTTTCAACTTCTGGAGAAACAGTTTCAACTTTAGGATTTTCAGTAACTTCTTCAGCCATTTTCTTGTCCTCCTACTTGAGCAGCGACAGGTTTAATAGATTTAACTTTTGAATTTTTTAACTTTATAGAATTTTCTTCTTCTACAGATACAATATAACTCGGGATATTTATTATTTTTCCATTAACTAAAACTTTTTTATGAGTTACTAATTGTCTTGAATGTTTTATTGTGTCTACTAATTTTTTCTGGAAAATTATTGTTGGAAGTCTTCTTTCAAGCAAATCTTCTACTTTTAATTCTAGAACGTCTGAAAGTCCGGTTATTTTCAAACCAATTTTTTTCAATTTATCAAAAAATATCTGCTGTTCTTCAGATGAAGCTCTTGCCAAAGCTTTTGCCCTTCTTCTGAAATAATCTACTTTTGCGATAGTTTTCCAAATTTCAACTTTATTCTTTAATCCGTATTTTTTCATCAAAACATTTTCTTCTTTTATTCTTGATTTTTCAAATGCTTTTTTTGGACGTACATAACTATTATGCTTTCTTATCATGTTTCTTTATTCCTCCGCTTTTCATCTTGTTTAATCTAAAGTGAGACTTTGTTCTTTGTCCTCTTACTGGAAGCCTTAATGCATGCCTAATTCCCTTATAACTCTTAATCTTTCTCATTCTCTTGATATCAAATTCTCTTGTGATATCCAAGTCTGAACCGAAAAGATGTTTTGTTTCGCCTGTTTCTAAATCTAATCTGCGATTTTTCATAAAATCTGGAATTGGGATATCTTCTAAGAATGCTTCTATTTTCTTTATATCTTCCTTGGAAAGTTCGGATATTTTTTTAGTTCTTGGATAATTTAATTTTAAGCAGATTACATTTGAAATTGCCCATGACACTCCTTTAATTCTTGTCAATCCTGCATAAATATTTCTTGAACCGGGGACATCATAACCTAAGATTCTTACCAAAATTTCATTACTTTGTTCTTCTTGAGGTTTTTTAGAAACTTTTTGCGCTGGCTTTGGCTGAGTTTGTTTATGTGGGGCCGGTATTTGTGGTTTTTCTGCCATTTTATTTAACGAAGAGGTAGAACCTCTGCCTTTCTGTCAATTCCTCAAAAAGCCTTTTTTCGATAGCTTTTCTTGGATCAGGTATGCTGCTTATCCTTTCCTTTATGTCTTCAAAAGATTCAAAGGGTTTATTCTTCCTTTCTTTCAAAATCTCCTGCATATGCTTTTTTCCAAAGCCAGGCAGAAGTTCAATTTGATGAAGACGTGTATTAATTGCCTGAGCGTTATTAAAGAAATCTAAAAATTTCTTGTTCTGCTCCGCAACTACGCCTGTGATGAACTCTTGTAGTTGGATCTTTGCAGTCTCTGTCAACTTATCGCAAGGCAGTCTGCCTGCGATGTAGTATATCTTATCTCTCTTCTCGGCGCCTATATAAACTTTTTCTTTCTGCACTAAAGTAACTCCTCTTCTCGGAATAAGTTCTAATAACGCTAGAGTTTTTTCACCTACTGCTTGGGCTATGGGCATCATCTTGCCACCCATAGGATACCCATAGGGTAGATAATCTAGTATTATTGCGTGTTCTTCTTTCTCTGTCATGGGATTTACTTTTTAACAATTTGAAGTATTGCATTTGCTTCTTCTTCGTTTAAATTTATTTCGTTGAATATCTTATTTACTTCTTCTATGTCTTCAGGCAATAAGTCTACAACTTTTACTATTTGCTCTTCATTTATTTTTGGATTATTCAATGCACGAATTTCTTCAGCTATTTTTTTTGCTTTATCTTTTGAGATTTTGGCAAATTTAGCGAGATATTCGTCTATTGGTTTCTTTTCTTCCCTTTCTTTTCTTAATTCTTTTACTTCTACTAAAGAAAGAGGTTTTTTATTGAGTATCATTTTGCCACCTCTATTCTCTTCAAATGAATTGGATGAATTGTATATTTTTTTGGTTTATTAATATCTTTTATTTCTATATAATAAGAAGAACCGCGCTTTTCTATTACTTTTCCTGTGCGTCCCTGAATTTTGCTTGGATAAGCCATAGGTATGCTTAATTCTCTAACTACTGCTACATGGTCTCCTTCCTTGAATTTCTGGAAAAATCTTGAAAAAGAGATTTTTCCTTTTTGCTTCTGACTTTTATGTTTTAACATGAAAATAACTGATAAAATTAGTTTTTAAAACCTTCGGATAAAAATGGGTAGAAATTAAATCTGCTTCCAGTTCTTAGCTACTTTATTGTCTGTTACCGAGCCCTGGAATAAGTCGCCTGCTTCACGGGATTTTTCCATGCTCTGAACAATTGCCTTGAACATTTTTTCGCCCCAGACACCTATTCCGCATCTTTGGCAGAAGTCTATGACTGAACCATCATCAATTTCGGTTTTGCAATAAATACATTTCTTTGCCATTTTTCCTCTTTTTATTTCTAACTTTGAACAAAATATATGAGAGTATTTAAATATTCTTGTGATATTTTTACATAATGAAGAAGGATATTTATTTATGGATTGGAGCGATAATTTTGATTATTTTAGGGATATCTTATTTTATTACTATAACAAAATATGGGGCGAATTATGAAATTGAAGATAAATTATTGGGAATAATTATTTTTCATAATTTATATGTCTTAATCGCATATATTGCAATTGCATTATCTATGATTATTAAGGGATTTGTAAAGTTTAATCAATTCAATGGAAAGAAAAAGCGAAAAGATTCCAAAAACAAATCCAGATATTACATCTGAAAACCAATGAACATTTGTATAAATTCTGCTAAATCCTATGAATAAGAAGGCAAAAATGCAAAATATTATAAATATATTTTTTAAAATAATATTTTTTATATCTCTTTTGAATGTATAAATTAAAAATGTGAATATAAATGCGGAGATTACTGCATGCCCGCTTGGGAAACTATAATCTGTCAAACTGATTAAAGCATTTTCAGGACGGGCTCTCTGGATAATCGGCTTTATTAAATATTCTGCAAAAAAGCTTATGCCTAATCCAATACAGAATATAATAAAATAATTATATCTTTTCAATAAGATAAGACTGACTAAAATTATTATCGTTAAAATTATTGCATTTATAGGATTTGTTAAATTGATAAATGAAAACATTATATTATCAAATAATGGGGCATAAAGCAGAATTATTTTCTGATTTATGAGCAAGTCTATTTTTTTTAGAATTCCCGATAGAGATAATGCTATAAGAACTATAATAAATGAAATTAAAATAGTCCATTTATGTTTTACAAAAAAGTTCTCTTTTTTCATATTAAGAAATGGGGAAAAGCGTTTATATAGATTTTGAAGATGGGCCCACCGATGCTACAGAACAAGTTCCGTGGACAACTTCAACATTCACATGTCGAAGTGAATTGAACTCGGATCCCCACATTGCGAATGTGATATTCTGCGGTTATACTATGGGCCTCCCCGACAACTAATCGAGATTAAATCTTTTAAATTTATAGATTATCTTTAAGAAAAACATTTAAAAAGCATCTTTAAGCAATAATATTATGATAATACCTGTTAGATGTTTTTCATGCGGAAAACCAATTGGTCATCTTTGGGAAGAATACAAAAAAAGAATAGACGCCGGCGAAGATGCTGGAAAAGTTCTTGATGAGTTGGGTGTAGAAAGATATTGCTGCAGAGCGGTTCTATTGGGACATGCAGAAATGCTGCCTGGAATTTCTAAATTTAAGAAAGCGTAAACGCTTTCTTATGCCTTAAAAATCTAAAGCTCTAAGATTTTTCTGTTCAAAAAGGCTTAAGTCTTTTTGACCCATTCAACTCTTACGAGATTGAAGGTTTAAAAAAGCGTAAATTATCTGATTTTAATCTTATTTTTATAACCGCAGGAAGCGCATTCTACAATCTTATGGGTTTTTGCAATCCTTAATTTTCCTTTCAGTTTTGACAGGCATTTTTTACAAAATAATTTTCTATATGCTCCGAGCTTAATATTGAATTTCATCGCCAATCTTTTAATTTTTTTGACTTCTTCTGCCGTGAAAGACTCTCCTTGAAAGAAAGAGTCTATTTTCTCTTTTGCCTGTGTTTTTGATAAGGCAGTTTTCATTATATGTAAAAGTGAGAAGAGTTTAAAAACTCGTTTAATCAAAAGAAAAGATGAATTTGCTTAGTAGATTGAAAGACTATGTTAAATATAGAAAATCTAAAAATATAGTCAGAAAATTTGAATCTATGCCTGATGATATTAAAGTCTGCGTGCCCTATGAAATCGTTGAAGCTTATTTAATAATTGGTTCATATAAAAATAAATATCCTAATAGAAATAATGAAAGAGAAGCTATTGGTGCGATTGAAGAATTCACTTCTCATAGATAAAATAAAAAGTATAAATTTAAAAACAGAATTAGCATTTAATTTGTATGGGATTAATTGATAAGATAAGAGATTATTTTGAATATAGTAAAGCTAGAAGAATTGTCAGGGCTTATCAAGCAGAACCTTTGTTTATAAGTTGTGGTAGTTATCAGGCTGTTAATCCTAGAAAATGTTTAATAGCACATGAAGTTGCGGAAGCGATGTTGACTGTAGCTTTGTATAAATAATAATTTTATTATAAATAAAAGAGTATAACGAAGACAACATCGGAGTTTCGCGTCTTTTCGGACACTAACACAACCGACGTAACCGACTTAGCTTCTGTGTTCGGAATGGGAACAGGCGTTTCACGGTTACTATGGCCGTCTTCATAAATCGGGGGAATAAGGTATTTTTAAATCTTACTGAAATCAATAATCCCTGACTTCCCAGATGACTGTATTTCTTCCTGGAGAATCTCCAACTGCAATATCATAGGCACTGAATTCAACGACAGAAGAAGAGGTTGTCAAATCGCCTCCAAATCTATCAAGCAGTCTCTCCAATTCATTTAGACTTGCAGGCCATAATTCCTGTTTGAGAATAAGATGTGCATTAAACCCTTTGGCTCTTTCTGTTTTTTCCTTGAGTGCGAGATTCATTGGTTTTTTTATTTTAGAATATGTCAAGCAAAGCCCATCAAGATTGCGCATGACTTCTCCCTGGATAGATAGATGTTCATCAGGCATTGATTGATTAAATGTTAGTGTGTTTAGAGGCATCCCATTAGATTCAAATTCTGCATCTATAATTTCCATTAGCTTTTCTTGAGGAATATTGTATTTTGTGCTTCCTCTTGCAATTCCTTTATTTGAACGGATACATACATCTCCCTTCCAATTGCTCCTAAAAATTTCTTCTGGAGTTTGCCAAGTGAGAACTTTATTCCCATACATGTTAAGATTATAAAATGCATAGTTTTCATCTTTTGCTAAAACTCTTGGGGGAGTCCTTGCTAAGACTATTCTTGTTAATTGTTCATTTGAGAAGGTTTTCATTCCCCTCTGCAATAAAATAAGTTTAAAAGAATTGTTGTGATAATTGATGCGACAATAACCTTTAAAACACTCTTGATTTAGATTTATTATATTAAGTATCTTAAAAATTATCATAAAATTCGGAGTAATAAAATCAAGATTAGGAAGATAAATTTTTTAAGATTAAGCGTTAAAAGATAATTTTACTAATTTATTAGTAGTAACATATAGAAAAGTTTATAAATGAGATATTTGGCTAGTTATTGTGACATTAATACTTGAAACAGAGTCGCATGGGGAAGTAGAATCAGGATTTTTTAGCACATTTACACAATTTGCTAGATTAGGTGAACATACTTTTGCTACAAGACATTTATGTGAATTAATACAACACCTTGCAAAAAATCCTCGACTACATAGAACACAAATTCTTAGTTATGATTTAGATAAATTCTGGCAGAGACAAGAAGATTATGCTCAGGAGATACTACAGATAATTTCTGAAGCTGAACAATCTTATCTTCCAGAATTACATAGATTAGATATGAAAAGACAATTGGAAAGACAGCAGGGAGAAATCTCTATAGAAGATGATATCAATTTATATAATGATGGAAAAATGATACCGATAAGAATCTTATCTGATGAAAAATTCATTACATTGGGTGATTACAAAGTTGCTGCTCTTCATTTTGGAAGAATGGCAGTTTATTTTGCTAGAGGAGGATTTTTAGGATGGTCAGATGGACAGAAACCAGAATTTGCAAAACCGACTATAGATGCTATAAAAAATTCTAGAAGAGAATTGTATAGGGAAATTAGAAAGGAATATTTCTTGTGATTATTTAGGCCCAATAACTATCATTGGAACAATAACCTTTAAAACACTCTTGATTTAGATTTATTGCGCTGGTTGAGGGATTGGGAGAATTAATCCCAGTACCCACAAATCTGCGATTTGCGGGGATGCCGGAGCGGTCAAACGGGGTAGCCTCAAGAGCTACTAGCTTAGTGCTTACGGAGGTTCGAATCCTCCTTCCCGCATTCATGATTCGAAAGTCCTCGCAGACAAAGTCCGCGGGAGCTTCAACATTTACATGATTGAAGCGTTCGAATCATCCTTATAGTATTATATGATAAATAATGATAAACCAAAAAAGCAGGCAACACTTTGTGTATTCGTAGATAAAGAAAATGAAAGAATTTTACTTGGAATGAAAAAAAGAGGGTTTGGTGTTGGAAAATATAATGGATTTGGAGGAAAAGTCAATCAGGGAGAGAAATTTGAAGAGGCAGCATTGAGAGAATTTATGGAAGAATCTTGTTTGCAAGCTAATTTGACTGATTTAAATAAAGTTGGAGAATTTGATTTTTACTTTCTGCATAAGCCTGAATTTAATCAGACTGTGCATGTATACTGGATGGATAATATAAACGGAGAGCCAGGAGAAACAGAAGAGATGGCTTTTAAGTGGTTTTCACTCGATGAAATACCCTACTCACAGATGTGGGACGATGACAAATACTGGCTTCCCTTGATTTTGAAAGGAAAAAAATTAAAGGCATCTTTTATTTTTAAAAATATAAACAATGAGAATATTGTTGCTGAAAAAAACATTGAAGAAGTTAATAATTTCTAAATTAGGATATAGTTAGTTTTAAAACGATAACACTCATTTCAAATAAATGCACCCGTAGCTCAGCCTGGATTAGAGCACTGCCCTCCTAAGGCAGGGGTCGTAGGTTCAAATCCTATCGGGTGCGTCTGGATTTGAACACTAAGAAAATCTTCGATTTTCGAGGTGATCAAGAACTAAAGTTCTTGACATCCAGAGAATTTTTCAAATTCTCTGTCCCCTCGGTTCTTACGAACCTTCAGGAATCCTATCGGGCGCGTTTGTATGCATCAAAGAAACTACTTTTATCCTATCGGATTGTTAGACACGGCTTTTATTAAGATTTATAAATATGAAAGAAATGGATAATGTATGAGTACGGGAAAAAAAGTTCTTATAGGATTGGGTATTTTTGCATTGCTTGTGGTTATTGCAGTTTTCTTTATCTATAAATCACTAATAGGTTCTGCTACTGTAACTGCACAGCTTAATGTGGAGAGCGGACAGGTTTTAGTCAATGGAATGGTTGCCGCGGACGGAACAAGACTAAAACAAAGAGATATTATTGAAACTGGAGCAGACGGGCAGGCAACAGTCATACTTTATGAAAGTGTTCTTGTGAGTTTGGAGCCAGGAACAAAAATAACTCTTGATGATTTGACAAGGCAGCATCCGCAGATAACTCAGGACGGAGGAGAGACATGGAGCAAGTTTACAAAACTATCTGGAGTTGAAGAATATTCTGTAAAAACAGGGAACAGTGTAGCTTCTGTTAGGGGAACGGCATTTGGCATATCAAATAATATGTTAATTGTTGGTGAAGGAAATGTAGGATATGATATTGATGGAGAATCATTTGAGGCTGGAGAGGATGAAGTTGTGGTTAATGAGAATGGAAAGAGAATAAAGAGGATAGCAAACGCGGAAGAGAGAGCAAAAATAGCTAAAGGGTTGGAAAGAAGTCTGCAGAGAATGAAGTATATGAGGGAACTTGAATTAGCAAAAAATAAATTCCTAGTTAACAGACTAAAGGTGGCTAAAGGATGGAATGATGAAGATATTAAGAAATTCTTGGAGAATGCAGATGATGGCAAAGAGAATATAGATGATTTGGTTGACCAATCTCCTGTAAGGGCTGAAGGAATACAGAAAATAGCAGACCACACCAGGGAAATCAGAAAGTTGAGAGATAGAATTAGACAGCTTCAAAATCTTAGCGTAAGTTCTCCACTATGAAAATAAATTCTAGGGCGCTATTAACTCTTGGAATAATTATCGCATTATTTGCGATTCTGACATACAGTAATTCATTCTCGCAGGTTAAGAACAGCATGACTGACGGGCTTTATGGCGGAGGTAAATCATTAGATAATATTATTATTGTGAAGATTGATGATGACAGCATAAATAAGATTGGAAGATGGCCTTGGGATAGAGATGTTTTTGCACAGATTTTGGACAAAGTAAAAGACGCCAAAGCTATTGGGGTCGATGTCTCTTTCTTTGAGCCAAGCAATAACGATTCATCTTTGGAAAATAAGCTGAAGGGAATGGATAATACTATATTGGCTACTGAAATAAATGGAAACAAGCTTTACAAGCCGATATTTGATACAGAAGTCGGATATGTCAATTTCTTCACAGACAGCGATGGAGTTACAAGAAGCTTTGAGGGCAGATTAAGCGAAGAGGCAGAGCCATTTTCTTTTGCTCTTTATAAAATTGGATGGGATAAAAATGCAAAATTAAATGACAAAAGATATTATATAAATTTTGCAGGCGAACCTGGAACGTTTAATTCTATTGGAGCATATGAACTATTAAACTCAAATATCGGCTTCAAAGATAAATTTGTTCTTATAGGGGCTACTGCCCCCAACCTGCACGATAATTATTTTGTTCCAACTTCAAATGGGATTGCAATGAGCGGAGTGGAAATTCACGCGAATACATTGAGAAACTTTATCCTTAACAATTTTGTCAAGAAAGAAAGCAACAATATGATTATGCTGTTTGTTATAATATTCAGTTTGCTTGGAATATTTTTAATATCCAGACTAAAAATCTATTATGCTTTGTTGATTTTAGTTCTTGCAATTGCTGCAAACTTTTATTTGAGCATAATATTTTTCTCTAAATTTGATTATATAATTGATTTGTTTTTCCTACCATTGGCGTTGCTGATTTCAACAGGGGCAGGAATTGGAATAAACTATATGGAAGAAAAAAAACAAAATAAGTTCATTACGGAAGCTTTTGGAAAATATGTAAGCAAGGATTTGCTTAATGAAATAGTGAGCAAAGGACTGGAATTGAAGCTTGGCGGGATAAAGAAAGAGATAACTGTGTTCTTCAGCGATATAAGGGGATTTACATCAATAGGGGAAAAATTAAGCCCTGAAGAGCTTGTGCATTTCCTTAACGAGTATCTTAGCATAATGACTAAGATAATTTTGAAGCACAAGGGAACTGTTGACAAGTTTGTAGGCGATGCGATTATGGCTTTCTGGAATGCTCCTTTAGAAGAAAGGGAACATGTAAAATTTGCCTGTGAAAGCGCGATTGAACAATCAAATGCAGTTAAAGAACTTAAGAAAAAATTCGCTGAAAAGAACCTTCCCGACATAAATATTGGATGCGGGATAAACACTGGAGAGGCAATTATAGGAAATATGGGCAGTCATGAAAGATTTGATTACACGGCAATAGGAGATAATATTAATTTAGCTTCAAGATTGGAAGGGTTGACTAAACCGTATGGTGTAAATATAATTGTATCCGAATCTACCTATGAAAAGGTAAAAAACAAGTTTAGTTTCAGAAGATTAGACAGAGTAACAGTCAAGGGAAGAAAAAATGCGGTAAAGATATACGAACTATGCACAGATTATGATGAGAAGTTTAGTGTGCAATTTGAAAAAGCTCTTGAACTTTACTTTAAAATGAAGTTTAAAGAGGCAAAGAAAGATTTTGAGAAGGCTGAAGAGATGAAAAAGGGCGATAAATCTTGCAATCTATTTATAGAAAGATGTGATGAATTCTCCAAAAACCCTCCTGCTGACGGCTGGGACGGCGTCTTTGAGATGAAGGTGAAGTAAGTCTATTTTGCAAAATCAAAAAAATGTGCCTCCACACCATGAATGGTGCGGTTTTCTGTCAAGCTTCTTGACATAATAAACTTTAAAACTACCATTCTTGATAATAAATTAAGCGCGGTTAGTTAAATGGCAGAATAGCTGGTTTCCAACCAGCGGACACGGGTTCGATTCCCGTACCGCGCATTTAAAAAACTACAAAATAGAGTAAATTAAATGGAACAAATAAAACAGGCGCATTCGGAAAAAAATTGGTATGATAAAAGCTACAAATGGCTTCTTATTCCTACCACGATATTATTTATTATCTCCATACTCTATTTAGTTAATTTCTATAATACAAATGGAGATATAATTTACAAAGATGTTTCTCTCACTGGAGGAACTACAATAAGTGTTTTTGACAAGAATGTGGATGTTATCAAACTCAAAGATGCATTAAGAGAGAGTTTCCCTGATTTAAATGTCAGAATAATTTCAAACATGCAAGCCGGTGGGCAAAGTGGATTTACTGTTGAAACGAAAGAAAATGTAGATATAGTAAAGCCAAAAATAGAAGAATATTTGGGATATAAACTAATAAGTGAAAATTCAAGTATTGAATTTTCTAGTTCTAATTTATCTGCAGGATTTTATCAGCAATTAAGAAATTCTCTTATAGCTGCTTTTCTTTTAATGTCTTGGGTAGTATTCTTTGTTTTTGGAGCTTCTAAAAAAATAACTGGAATTACATTGATGCTTACTGCTTTAGGAATAAAAATAACTCTTGCCCAAGTTGGATTAATAAAGATAGTGGCTATATTTGCAATATTGATTGGTTTCTTTCTTGCAATTTGGCATTCAGATAAAAAAGATAGAATTCGAACATTGTTAATATCTTTAATAATTTTAGGAATATTTTTCTTTTATGCTAAATTAATTATTTTGATACCTCTAGGAATAGTATTGATAGGACTCTATGCATATTATTCTATGCCTAGTGTTGTAGTTATTTTGTGCGCTTTTGCAGATATAGTGATGACTATTGCCGTTGTTGATTATATGGGAATAAATCTTTCTACTGCAGGCATTGTGGCTTTTCTTATGCTTATCGGATATTCTGTTGATACAGATATATTAATGACTACAAGATTATTAAAAAAGAAAGAAGGGAATGTAAATAGCAGATTATACGGCGCGTTTAAAACAGGAATGACTATGACTCTGACTTCAATTGCTTCTGTTGGAGCAGCGTATATTGTGATAGGCAATTCTTCTGAAACATTGAAACAAATATTTACAATATTGTTAATAGGATTGTCGTTTGATATAATTAATACTTGGATAACGAATGCTTCAATATTGAGATGGTATATGGGGGCAAAGAAACTTTTATGAAATTAACTTGGAAAATGTGGCTATTGATTATTATATTGATTCTTTCCATATTAGCAATACAGCCAAACTTATTTGGAAAGGGGGTTGTAATAAAATCAGTTGAAATCAATTCTGAAGCGGCTCTTCAAGGAATTAAATCTGGAGAAATAATAAAATCTGTAAATGGGCAGAGTATTGAAAAAGTAGAAGATTATACTAAAGTAATTGGAGAAATTAGATTTAATGGAGATGAAAAAAATAAAATTGAGATAGTTACAGATAAAAATGGATATATTTTATTTACTAACGAAACACCTAAAATAACAATAGCGGATATTCCTAATACTAAAATAAAAACAGGATTAGATTTGACTGGAGGAGCAAGGGCTTTAGTTGAAGCTGAAGAAAAAATAAATGATGTGCAATTGCAGGATTTAGTTGAAGTGAGCAGAAATAGATTTAATGTTTATGGATTGACTGATGTACAAATAAGAGGAGTTTCTGATTTAGAGGGAAATAAATTTATGCTGATTGAAGTTGCAGGAGCAACTCCTACTGATTTAGAAGAATTGATATCTAAACAGGGAAAATTTGAAGCAAAGGTTGGGAATGTGTCTGTATTTCAGGGAGGAAAAGGAGATATAAGTGATGTTTGCAGAAATAACGCTCAATGCTCTGGAATAAGAAGCTGTTCGCCAATTGAAGGAGGATATGGGTGCAATTTCGCATTCGTAATTTATCTTACTGAAAGTGCAGCAAAGAGACATGCAGAGGTTACAAGAGATATTCCTATTGATGAAAGTGGAGAATATTTAGTTGAAGATTTATATTTATTTGTCGATGATAAAGAAACAGATATGCTTAAAATAGGAAGGGATTTGAAAGGACAAGAGACTACACAGATATCTATACAAGGTTCGGGAACCGGAGAAACACAGCAGGAAGCATTCTTAAGTGCGCAGGAGAATATGAAAAAGCTTCAGACTATTCTTTTAACAGGAAGTCTCCCATATAAACTTAGAATTGTAAAATTAGATACAATTTCGCCTACTTTGGGAAAAGAATTTACAAGAACTATTTTAATGGCGGGTTTGGTAGCTATTGGACTTGTTTCCTTGATTGTATTTTTAAGATATAGAAGAATAAAGGCTTCTATTGCGTTGTTATTTACTTCATTTTCTGAAATTTTAATCATACTTGGAGTTGCTTCACTGATAAAATGGAATCTTGATTTGCCTTCAATAGCTGGAATTCTTGCAACAATTGGAACAGGAGTTGACAGCCAGATTGTAATTATTGATGAAGCTGAAACGTCTAAGCATTTGAGCCTGAAGGAGAGATTGAAGAGGGCGCTGTTCATAATTTTTGCTTCATATGCTACTGCAGTTGCTTCGCTTCTTCCATTGTATTGGGCAGGCGCAGGGTTATTGAAAGGTTTTGCTATAACTTCATTGATAGGTATAACTGCAGGAGTATTCATATCTAGACCTGCCTTTGCAGATATGATTAAGTATATAGAAGAAAAATAAATTTGTTTTTAAGAGTATATCCTTCTTCCACAAAGTTTATAAATAATTAACTATAGTTAATTAGATGTCTAAAATTGCTGAATTTATGAAAAGGAGGATTGTTCATCCGCAGGAAATTGAAGTTTGGTATGCAATTCCTGCGATAAGAAGAGAAATTGCAAAAGAGATGAAAAAGAAAGGGCTGGAACAGAGAGAGATAGCAAAATTATTGGGAATTACTGAGGCGGCAGTATCTTATTATTTTGGAAACAAAAGAGGAGGAGAAATCAAATTCAATGCAAAATTGAGGAAGGAAGTTGAAAAAAGCGTTGATAATATTCTGAAGAATAATAATTTAATTTTTAAGGAAGTTCAGAGAATTTTAAATCTTCCTGAAATAAGAGAACAACTTTGCGAAATACACCATAAATGTAGAGGAGTTTGCGATGACTGCAAACTCTGCGGAGAATAAATGAAAGAAATTTATGCAGATAATGCTGCAACAACAAAAATGCGGGAGGAAGTTATTATTGAGATGAAAAAATTTTATTCTGTTGAATATGGAAATCCAAGCAGTTTTCATTATCGCGGACTTGAAGCTAAACGGGCTGTAGAAAATGCTAGAAAAAAGGTTGCTGAAATTCTAAATTGTAAAGAAGATGAAATTGTATTTACTGGCGGAGGAACTGAAAGTATAAATTTTGCCTTGAAAGGAATTGCATTTGCTAATCGTGAAAAGGGCATGCACATAATCACTTCAAAAATTGAACATCCTGCAGTATTAAACTCATGCAAATGGCTTGAAAAACAAGGATTTGAAGTCAGTTATATAGATGTTGATGAAAATGGAATTGTGAAACTTGATGAATTGAAAAATAATATTAGAGAAGATACTATACTCATATCGATGATGTCTGCAAATAATGAAATTGGTGTTATTCAGCCAATTGGAGAAATAGGAAAAATTGCCAGAGACAAAGAAATTTATTTTCATACTGATGCGTGCCAGATTGCGGGAGCATTGGATATTGATGTTTCTAAGTTGAGAGTTGATTTGCTGACGCTTAATGGAAGCAAAATCTATGGGCCAAAGGGAATTGGCATACTTTATATTAAACAAGGAACAAATATTGAACCATTAATTCATGGTGGAGGGCAGGAAAGAGGATTAAGAGGAGGAACAGAAAATGTTCCTGCAATTGTAGGATTTGCAAAAGCATTGGAATTGGCCCAAGATGAAAGATTGAAAGGAAATGAAAGGCTGATTAAATTGAGAGACAAACTGATTGATAGTTTACTAAAAATAAAAGATACTAAATTGAATGGGCATCGGACAAATAGACTGCCGAATAATGTGAATATTTCTTTTTTTGATATTGAAGGAGAATCTATCCTATTGCATTTGAACGAAAAAGAAATTTATGCATCTACTGGCTCGGCTTGTTCATCGCATAATCTGGAACCGAGCCATGTTCTATTGGCTATAGGATTATCCCATGATATCGCACACGGGAGCATAAGATTCAGCCTAGGAAGAGACATCAAAGAAGAAGATATTGAGTACATAATTGAAATAATGCATAAAATTGTTGAAAATTTGAGAAAAATTTCTCCTGTAAAGATTAAAGGAGGATTAAAATGACTAAGGAAAATTATGCAGATTTGAAAAGTCGCGGGGGAGAGGAAAGCTGGTTTTACAGCAAGACAGTAAAAGAGCATTTTTTCAATCCGAAAAATTTTATATCTGATGAAGAAATTAGCAATTACAAATACGATGGACTTGGGATGGTTGGAAGCCCTGCCTGTGGAGATGTTATGAAAGTCTGGATTAAAATTGATGAAAAAGGAGAAAAAATAAAAGAATTGAAATGGCAGACATTTGGCTGTGCGAGCGCGATTGCGTCTACATCTATGCTTTCGGTAATGGTGACTGAAAATGGAGGAATGAAAATTGAAAAAGCATTGAAATTGAGGCCAAAAGATATTTTGAAAAGACTTGATGGACTGCCAAAAATAAAAATTCATTGCTCTGTTTTGGGAGATAAAGCATTGCGCTCAGCCATAGATGATTATTTAAAGAGAAAAAATGGAGAAAAAATATATGAAGATTAATATTTTAATAAAGGGGCAGGCAGGAAAAGGACCGAATATACTTGCTAAAATAATCGGAAATGTTTTTACAAAATGGGGATATTATATTTTTATCTCGAGAGATTATGGCTCTTTTATCCGAGGAGGAACAAATTCAAATCAGATAACTATTTCTGATAAATTAATTATGTCAAATGAAAATAAAACAGATGTTCTTGTTTCTTTGGAGAAAAATGAAGATAACTTATTTATTGGAAAAAAAGTAATTGAAAAAGAAGGAGAAGAAAATATGTATTTCGCAGGAAGACTTGCCAAGCTATTTGGAATAGATTTTGAATTTTTGGAAGAAGAATTGAAAAAATTAGGGCATTTTGAAGATAATCTTGCAAATGCAAAAAAAGGATATGATGATGAAGAGATTAAATTTAAGCTTGAAAAAAGAAATATTTTCCTTAAACTTTTAAACGGCGCAGAAACCAGTGCTGAAGGGGCAATTAAATCTGGATTAGACACTTATTTTGCCTATCCTATGACTCCCGCAACGTCACTTATGATTGAACTGGCTGCAAAACAATATGAAAAGAATTTTTTTGTCTTGGAGCTTGAAAATGAAATTGCAGTTGTCAATGCGGCTCTTGGGGCAGCAATTACTGGAGCCAAGAGCATGATAGGCACTTCTGGAGGAGGATTTGATTTGATGACGGAGGCACTTAGCATGAGTGGAGTTGCTGAAATACCTATTGTTGTTTATCTAGCATCGAGACCCGGACCTGGAACAGGAGTTGCTACATATACTTCACAGGGAGACATGGATATTGCAAGGCATTTTGGGCATGGAGAATTCCCTCGAGTGCTTACTGCCCCTGGAGATCCGACAGAAAGCGAAGAAGTTATGGGGCAGGCATTTTATCTTTCGCAAAAATATAAAATTCCATTTTTAATTCTGACAGATAAGCATCTTGCAGAAAGCCTGTACTCGTGTGAAAAAGATGCGGTTGTAATAAAATCTCAAAAAAATATAACTCTTGGCAGATATAATAGTTACGAAAGCGATGAAAAAGGAGTAGCTACAGAAAATCCTGAAATAATAAAGAAGAATATTGAAAATAGATTAAGAAAAAAAGAGAATATTGCCTGGGAATGTGAGAATTTTGAAATGTTTAAAATTCACGGCAAAAAAGACAGCAAAAATGCAGTTATTTTCTGGGGTTCTACAAAGGGAGCAGTATTGGATGCAATTTCAGAACTTGATGTTAAGGGGATTCAAATTATTTATCTTGAACCATTTTCAAGCAAAATTGCAGATGAATTGAAAAAAATGAATAAAATTATTGTAATAGAGAATAATGCAACATCTCCGCTATCTGCCTTGATTGCTGAAAAAACTGGCATTATGATTAAGGATAAAATATTAAGATATGATGGCTGGCCATTCTTTAGCGATGAGCTTAGAAAAGAAATTGAAAACAAAATAGGGGGGAACTCATGAAAAAAGAGCTTAATACTGGAGTAAAGAGCACATGGTGTCCCGGATGCAATAATTTTATGGTTTTAGCAGGGTTGAAAAATGCAATTGCTAAAGAATTGGAAAAATCAGATAAAGATGATATTGCTATTGTTACAGGAATAGGCTGTCATGCTAAATTATTTGATTATATCAATATGAATGGGATAAATACTCTTCATGGAAGAGTTCTGCCAATGTGTCTTGGAATAAAAACAGGAAATCCAAATCTTAAAGTAATTGGATTCTCAGGAGATGGGGACGCGTATGCAGAAGGAATTGAACATCTTATACATGCAGCAAGATATAATGCTGATGTGAAATATGTTGTAATGAACAATCAAGTCTTTGCTCTTACAGTTGGACAGCCAACTCCGACGACTAAACTTGGATTTAAAGGGAAGACAAATCCTGAAGGAGTAAAATTATCTCCGTTGAATCCAATCAGAATAATGCTCGCTTCTGGAGCAAGTTTTGTGGCAAGAGTTTCTTCAGATGTCAAGCAAATAGAATGGATTTTGGAAGAGGCATTCAAGCATAAAGGATTTGCGTTTATTGAAATTTTGCAATCGTGCCTTATCTTCAATAATATTAATTTAAAAGAGAAAATGTACCTACTTGAAAAAGAAGGGCATAATAAGGGAGATATGGGCAGTGCTATGAAAAAAGCAGAAGAATTTAATTATGACTCTACTGATAAAATTCCTATAGGAATATTTTACCAGAAAGAAAGAGAGATTTTTGAAGATAAATTCAAACAACTGAAAGATTTAAAAAATAAGGGAATCTCTTGGAAGGATATACAAAGATGAAGGTAAAAATAAACAAAGAAAAATGCATTGGGTGCGGAGCTTGTGAATCTATCTGCCCAGAAGTTTTTGTAATGAAAGATGGAAAGGCAGAAGTCAAGGCAAAAGGAACTGGCAAATGTGCTAAAGAAGCAACAAGTTCGTGTCCAGTTGAAGCAATAAAAATTAATTGATACTATGTTACCAAGATGGCATTTCTTATTTGGAATGATATTCAGCGTTATTCTCTGGTTAATTTGGCCGCAGATTAGTTTATTGGAGGCAGTTATAATTTTCTTATCTTCTTTTTTAATTGATTTTGACCATTATGTTTCTGCAGTTTATAATACTGGAAAATTGGGATTGAGAAGTTCATTTGAACATTATGAGGAAAGAAGGAAGATATATTTAATAAAAAAAGCTAAGGGAATATTTATGAAAGACCATCTGCAGATTTTTCATACGATTGAATTTAATCTTTTAATTCTGGGTTTGGTACTTATCTTTGTCTGGAAGCCATTAATTTATGCGTTCATTGGAATGCTATTTCATTCTGTTCTTGATATTGGCTGGATGATAAAAACTAATAAAATACATTGCAGAGAATTTTCATTTATTTATTGGATAATCAAAAGATTATAATTTTATATAAAACTGACAAATCCTTTTGCTAATAGGAGAAAGGCAGGAATCCAAAGTAAAACTGCAGGAAGAGTGAAGAAGATTGAGAGTATTAGAAAAATTGAAGAAAATAAAT
>JAUXTS010000004.1 GCA_030679115.1 archaeon | reverse complement strand
GACGGATTTGCAAGAGCAATTCTTAGTGGAGAAGGCGTTCCAATATTCATAAAAACAGCAAGAGATGCGAAATTGACACCTTACAACTGGGGAATTAATTTTAATGATATTAGCGAACCAGTTCAGCGAGTCACTCTGTTGCTCGAGGGCAGCTGGGGGTTGGGCCTCGACGGCTACGGCGGCTGGTACGACGGCACGGGCTGCCGTGCTTTTGGGGTGTCTGTGGCTGGCAAGCCAGTGTGTGCAAAAAAATTTAGATAGATTTTAATAATAAAGTTCTCAATTTTTAATGTCTTAGCAAAGTCTAATAAGCTAAAGCTAAGGCCACACGCAAACTAATCAGAGCATATTAAGATTTATTTTAAGCCATAAAATTCAGGTGTGACATCAAGTATCTTTAAGGATTGGTTTCCTAAGGAGAAATATGAAACATCGGTGAAACATTGGTTAGTTAGCTACACGAGTCACTCTGTTGAACGAGAACAGCTACAGGTTGAACCTCAACGGCAACAACAACTGGAACGACAACACGAACAACCGTGCTTTTGGAATGGCCTTATGGACAATTCTTATAGGAATTGGACAGGCAGAGAATAAGCTTATTCCCTGCAGCTTCTAAGACGCTAATAATGAAAACGCACAATAATCTATATCCAAAAATTTATAGCATGGAAAATCTTATTCTTGCGTGGCAAAAAGCACGCAAGGGTAAAACCAAAAAACTCTACATAATAGAATTTGAGAAGAACACAGAGAAAAATCTGTTAGATTTGCATTTGGAATTAAAAGAAGAAGCATATTGGCCAAAGCCGCTAAAAACATTCATTCTCAGAGACCCAAAAACAAGAGTTATCTCAAAATCTGACTTCAGGGATAGGATAATTCATCACGCTCTTAACAATATTATACGAGTCCTCTTTGAAAAATCTTTTATATATGATTCCTGTGCAAACCAGATAGGTAAGGGAAATCTCTTTGCTCTAAGAAGGTTCGATAAATTCCAAAGAAAAGTTACCAGTAATTTCACGCATAGTGCTTTTTGCCTAAAGGCAGACATCAAACATTATTTTCAGGAAGTTAACCATGGAATACTTTTGAACATTCTCAAAAGAAAAATTCAGGATAAAGATACATTAGAACTAATAAAAAAGATTTTAAACAATAACGCGAACTTTAGAACGAAGAGAGAGAGAGAGAGAGAGTAACATTTTGGCTTCCCAGCCAAAATAGAAAAGGAATGCCTTTAGGCAATCTCACATCTCAGTTTTTCGCTAATATTTACCTAAATGAATTGGATTATTTTGTAAAGCATATACTAAAAGCACAATTTTATATAAGATATGTCGACGACTTTGTCATTTTACACAACTCAAAAGAACAGTTGGGAGAATGGAAGTCTCAGATAGATAAATTTTTGAAAGAAAGATTAAAATTAGAGTTGCACAAAGACAAATCAAAAGTTATTTCACTATCAAAAGGCATTGATTTTGTCGGCTTCAGAAATTTTTCTCGCCATAAATTATTAAGGAAAAGAAACATAAGAAAAATAAGGCAGAAAGTTGAAAATTACAAGGATAATAAGATAACTTTCAGTCAGCTTTTTGATTCTTACCAAGGCTGGCAGGCATATGCAAAATGGGCAAATACGTATAAGCTGAGAAGTAAAGTAAAAGGAGAAACAATAAATGCATTGCTTATGAAGATATAAGAACATTTAAATATAGGTATATCTTAATATATACAAGTATAAACTAAAATGGGAAACAAATTGGTCAAAGATATAGATGATGGAACATGGAGAGAATTTGCCGGATATTGCAAGGCAAAGGGAGAAAGAGTTGGCAAAAAGCTAAGCCAAGTTTTAAAAGATTATCTTAAAGATAAGATAAAGTAGGTGAAAATGCTTACTAAAATAAATTACAATAACTTTGATGTCTATACTGAAGAAATAATCCATCCAGAAGAATTCTTAAAACTATATAAAAAAGAGAAAGTTGCAATCGCCTTCGAAACCGAAGTGAATAATGTTGACAAAAAAGCATTTGCAACATTTTTAGCAAAAGAAAGGCACTCAATCAACATTAATGATGGTGATTTCATAATATTCAGAGCAGTCAAGGGTAAAAATAAATTTGAGTTTATATCTCAGACATTAAAATGGGGTAAATTTCATATTCCTAAAATAGTCATAGAAACTCTATCTTTTAATAATCATGAATCTATACGCTTTGAAGTCGTAAGATGCTGTAAAAATGAAGAAACAACCAATAAATTGATAGATTTATCCAATTTACAAGAAAATGTGATTGTATTATTTAGGGAAAACAATTTAGTTACTCTAGTCAAAAAGAGCACAATTCCAATTACCTTACCAAGATTTATAGAAATTACGCCAGATTTGATAGAACTCTTCTATCTGATTCACGGAGACGGGCACTATGCTACCAAACTATACTTTGTAAATAAAGATGTTGAATTAATCCGATTCGTCATGGATAAATTCGAAGAAATACTTAGAATTCCTAAAGAAACATGGAGAGCCAGATTACTATTCAATCACCAATCCGATGCAGAAATTGCCAAAAAGAAATGGCAAACTTCATTAAATCTTAAAGATGAGCAATTTTATCCTTCAATCTCAAAATGTGTGTTAAATACGTCTGATAAAGGAAATTTAAGAATAGTTATAGATAAGCTGATTGTAGCATGTGTTTTCAGAAATGTTTTTGACAAACTTCAAAATCCTAGGGGAAAAGACGCCCTTTATGCATTAAATGGTCTTCTCTGTGCTGAAGGGAGCGTAGATATAAACTATAAAGGTCTGCACAGAATAACATTAAGCTTTAGTCAGAAAGAAAAAGATATGTTTCAAAAAATATTGTGCGAATCAAAAATAGACACTTTATCAAATGTTTTAAGGGACAGATTCACAATAAGCAAATGGGGCAATTTCTATCAATTTTTCAAAATTTTCTTAAGGAATAATATAACTCCTTTCAGTTTACATCGTTCAAGATGTAATAATGCTTTACAGGGATTCATTGATCATAGTTTTACACAAACAATGATTAAATATTTGGCAGTTATAAAAAATAAAGACAAGTTAGATACAACTGAATTGAATGTTCGACTAAACCATAAGTCCAATTCAACATTAAAAACTTTAAAAAAAGAAAAATATCAGAAATTCATAAATCTTGAAGGCAAGGGAGGAAGTGGAAACTCTTTTAAAGTCTCCATAACTCGCGAGGGAAGAGAATTTCTCTCTTTAGTTGAGAATATACAAGAAATATACAATGAACAATATAGATTTGGATAAAATAAGAAAAGAAAAGCCAATAAATGAATTATTGAAGTTTAGTATTATTAATGTAGATAAACCTTTAGGACCAACTAGTTTTTCAGTATCTCATTATGTAAAAGTTAGTCTTGGGCTTAACAAGACAAGTCACTTCGGAACCTTGGATCCGAGTGTAGTTTCCGGAGTTCTTCCAGTTGCATTGGGAAGAGCTTGCCGTTTAAACGATTATTTTATGCATCGCGACAAGGAATATGTTGGAATAATGCGCGTTCATGAAGAAATTTCAGAAGAAAAATTAAAAGAAATAATAAATTTATTTATCGGAAAAATAATTCAAATGCCTCCAGTTCGTTCAAGAGTTAAAAGAGCCCCAAGAGAAAGAGAAATAAAATCATTTGAAATATTGGAAATAGACGGAAAAGATGTTTTATTCAGAACAACAGTTCAGGCAGGAACATACATAAGAAAACTTTGTGATGATATGGGCAAGAAAATAGGAGGAGCTCACATGCTTGAATTGAGAAGAACAAAAGCAGGTATTTTTACCGAAGAAAATCTCGTTAATCTGTACGATTTTGAAAAAGCATTGAAAGAATATGAAGAAGGAAGAGAAGAATTGTTAAGAAAAATATTAATTCCTGCAGAAATAGTTTCCCAAGTTCTCCCAGTTATTCAGATAAAAATTGAAAATTTAAAATCTCTTCTAACAGGAAAACCTATAATGAAATCAGATATTAATGAAAAAATTCCTGAAGGATTTTTCGCTTTATTTAATAATGATAAATTTATAGGAATTTATCGTTCAATTCAGGAAGGAGATATTATCGCTCGTCCTGAATTTGTTTTAAACTAAACCCCAAGTCTTAAAAGTGTTCCTTTCTTTAAAAAATTATGAGAGAATTCATATACTATTCAAGAACAGCACCAACTGCAGGACACTATATCAAAGAAGATTTACAGGCTTCAGGAAGAATAGACATAGCCATTCATACAGTAATAGCTGCATTTTTCCTAAGCCACAAAATCCGTACTGACACTAAATTGCATATGATTTTCGCAGGTCCCCCAACACCTCCAAGGCATTTAGAGCTTTTTCCAGTTACTGAAGGAATTACTGGAGAAGATAAAATTTATTTGAGTAAAAAGAACATTTCAACCATATTGAAAAGAATGCTTTACAAGTATAAAGAAGGCAGGAAAAATGAAGTATTCCCAGGCTATTGGATAGAAAAAAAAGGATTTTTAGAGCTCGTCAATGAACTCAACAAAGAAGGAAAAAACATCTATATTTTGGATTCCGATGGCGAAGATATCAGAAAAGCAGATATAAAACCAAACCCAATATTCATTTTAGGAGACCATAAAGGACTTCCTGGAAAAGAATACAAGCGCCTCAAGAAAATTTGCATTCCAGTTTCTATAGGGAAGCGAATGTATTTCGCTTCCCAGACAATCGCAGTTGTAAATAACGAGTTAGACAGGCGCGAAGACGGACTATAATTGCCCTATATTTCACTATATAGTCAACGATATTTTGAATCTATATCTTGACTATCGAGGGAAAAACATACAATCTCATTCTATTATATCATGTTTTTCACTATATGCTAACAGATTCTAATATTATATCGGTTAGTATATTCGTGGAACATAAGTCTCAAGGTAAAAATAATCATGTTCTACGTTACAATAATAATTAAAAAGGGAAGATTAAATTATCTTATATGACAAAAGGAGTTTCTGTTAAGTTCAATTCATATTCTGCTACAGTGCCAGCTCTTTTGAAGGTAATTAAGCTTCAGGACGAGCTAAAAAAACACCAAAGAATAATCATAAAGCCTTCATTAAGGCAAGTTTATACGAAAAATACTGAAATTAAGCTTGTGGAAGCAGTTTTAAGATTCTGTTTAGAGCATAAAAGTCCAGATACCGAATTGCTTATTGCAGAAGGTTCAGATGGCGAAGATACGGGAGAAATGTTCGAAATATTCGGATATAAAAAACTCGCAGAAAGATATTCTGTCGGTTTGGTTGATTTAAATGAATCAGAAGTAGAGGAAAAAGTAAACAGCGAATTCTCACGTTTTGACAAAATTTATTTTCCAAAAATACTTTTAGATAGTTTTGTAATTTCTCTCGTCCCATTAGCAGATGATGAAGAAACAGAAATTCATGGTTCACTGGCAAATATGCTTGGAGCTTATCCTGCTAAATATTATAAAGGATTTCTCTCAAAATCAAAAAGCAAAATAAGAAAATGGCCTTTAAAATATTCAATTTATGATATTATAAAATGCAAAGTGCCAAATTTAGCAGTTGTAGATGCTTCATCTAAAGGAGTTCTTTTAGCTGGACAGCCACTTGAGGTTGACAAACAAGCAGCAAAACTTCTCGAAAAAGATTGGAAACAAGTAGGTTATCTTCGTTTAGTAAATGAGATGTTCACAATAAAAAAAGATAATACTGCTCCAAAATTATAGCAATGGATTGAGATAATTCCTCAACAAAAGCCATTGCTATATTCGCGGGACTTTAAAACAACGAGGAAATATTAAAGTCCTGCATTATAGAAGTTAAGTAAAATATATTAACTCTCCTGCTTATACTCAAAGATGAAAAAGTCCGTAAAATTAACAATCACAGGTTCAGTTCAAAGCATGTTCTTCCGCACATATATAAAAGAAAAAGCAGATATTAACAATGTTCGTGGATTTTTAAGAAAACTCGAAGATGGGCGCCTTGAAATATTTTTGGAAGGCAATAAGGAAGACGTCAATGAAATGATTAGTGTCTGCAAAAATGGTCCCAAGCATTCAATAATAAGAAATATCGAAGAAAAAGAGACATCTTTTCAGGATTTCAAGGAATTTAAAATTTTTAATTTTATTTAGCTGTTTGAACTTTACTAAATTTATTTATTCTATAAGTAACTTCTTTGTAAAGTCTTGTTGCATTTCTATCTCCTGATTTTAGTTTGAATTTCCAATTAAGTTCTCCGCATTTTCTTTTGAGTTTTCTTGCCTTGCTTTCATTACCTTGATATTCAATATAACTTTTAGCTGCTTCCAAATAAGCAATAAAAGCAGTTTTGTAATCTCTAATTAGGATGCTACAATTGCCCCTGAATTCGTTAAGATAAGCTTCAGACATTATTTTATTTAATTCATCATAATTAAATGAATCATAATGATATCTTTCTCTTGCTTTTATAGAAAATGATATTCCTGCTGCATTTTCTGCAGATTTCGCTGCTTCTTTAAAGCAATTATTTTGAAAATAAAATACTGCTGATTGAGCCTTCAATATTAATGCTTCTCTTAGACGTTCTTCTCTCAATGCATCTTTTCCTTGAAAATCCAATTTTTTTGCTACATCATATGGAATAATATTCCTTACATGTTCTATATCAAATGTTCTTTTTATTTTATCTACAAGCGTTTCATTAGGAGTGACTATCATTTTAAATCAGAAAACCCTTCATTTATAAACAAATCTATTTTCTATAACAACATGCTTGTTGTTCTATTTGCAGGATTATAAAAATCCCAGATTATAAAACTCCCAGATTATAAAACTATATAAATCATAATTATCTAATTTTAATATGGGAAGGCAGGAGCAAATAATATCAGAGAGGCTTAAGAAACTAAAAGAACTTAAGAAATTAGGCATAGAACCATATCCTTATTCTTTTGATAAGAAGGACAATGCTGACGAGCTTCAGAAGAAACATTCTAAGCTGAAGCCTGAAGAGAAAGCCAAGGAATCAGCAAAGATAGCAGGAAGGCTGGTTGGATTAAGAGACATAGGGAAAATAATATTTGGAGTCTTGCAAGATGGGCATGGAAAAATACAGATTGTTCTGCAAGATGAGGAAACTCCAAAGAAAATAATAGATTTTTTTAAGAATTATATAGACATAGGAGATTTTGTAGGGATAGAAGGTCCGATTTTTAGGACAAAAAGAGGGGAGCTTTCAATACTGGTTTACAAGGCAGAAATGCTTTCAAAATCTCTGCTTCCTCTTCCAGAAAAATGGCATGGACTTCAAGATAAAGAAGAAAGATACAGAAAGAGGCATCTTGATTTGATAATGTCTCCAGAAGTTAAAGAAGTATTTGAGAAAAGGGAAAAAATAATTGATTCTATTAGAGATTTTCTTAAATCAAAAGGATTCAATGAAGTTGAAACACCTTATCTGCAGACAATTTATGGGGGTGCAGAAGCCCGCCCATTCAAAACTCACCTCAATGCCCTGAACATAGATTTATTCCTTGCAATTTCCCCCGAACTTTATCTAAAGAGATTGATTGTTGGAGGTTTTGAAAAAGTTTTTACTATTTCAAGAAATTTCAGAAACGAAGGAATAGACAAATGGCATAATCCTGAGTTTACAATGATGGAGATATACCAAGCTTATGCAGATTATAATAATATGATGGAATTATTTGAAGATATTTACGAGCATGTCTGCAAAAAAGTTCTTGGCAAAACAAAAATAAAAATTAATGATACTGAAATAGATTTCAAAAAACCATGGAAACGAATAACAATGGCAGATTCAATTAAAGAGCATGCAAAAATTAATGTGCTGAATATGAGTGAAAGAGAACTATTAGAATTTGCAAATGAAAATAGAGTTGAATACAAAGAAAAAAACTGGGGAATGCTGGTTTCTGCAATTTTTGAGCATTTTTGCGAGAAAAATATTATTCAGCCAACTTTCATAATAGACCATCCTAAAGAAACAACTCCTTTATGCAAATCTCACAGGGAAGACCTGAGATTAATAGAAAGATTTGAGCCTTTCTGCTTTGGAATTGAATTAGGAAATGCTTATTCAGAATTGAATGACCCAATTCTTCAAAAACAGCTTTTGCAGGAACAGCAGGAAAGACTTTCTTTAGGGAATCAGGAAGCACATCCTTACGACAAGGATTTCGTAGAAGCTATAGAATCAGGAATGCCTCCAACAGGCGGACTTGGTTTGGGAATAGATAGAATGCTGATTCTTTTAACCGCCCAGCAGTCAATAAGAGATGTAATACTTTTTCCATTTATGAAACCCGAAAAAAAGGAGGGAAACCATGGTTGATTTAATTGTAAAAAGCAAGATAAAAGAAGCCGTTCCTGATTTGAGCGTTTCTTCAGATGTTCCTGAAATGCTGAATAAGAAAGTAATGCAGATATTAAAAGAAGCTGCCGAACGCACAAGAGCAAATGGAAGAAGAACCCTGCAGGGGAGAGATATCTGATGAAATATTCAGCATTTTTTATTTTTTTTCTAATTCTTATAATTTCAAATTTCGCATCTGCCTCTCAATACAATATAGAAATAAATCAAGTGGATAATAAACTTCTTGTCAAACATTCAATTTCGCTGGATGAAAATAAAGAAATTTTAATAAATATTCCTTCCGATATCACATCTCTTTCTTCCAATACGGAATATTCAATCTATAATAATATACTAACTTTTGAAGGCAAGGATATAGAATTTAGCTATATAACTCGTCTTGCTCTTGAAAAATCCAAAGACGGATATTATTATATTGATGATATAAATTTCAATTTTCCAATAGATGAAGCAAAACTCACCCTCATATTAAAAGAGGGTTATTTTTTAGATAAAGATAAAATATTCCCTGAACTTTCAATTATTGAAACAGATGGCAGGCAGATAAGCACTTCATGGACTATCCAAGATGTTAAGGAAAATTCAGATATTTCAATTTTCGTTTCAATAATATCAGATTCTTCTTTAAGCCCATGGTTTCTGCTTATTGGAATTATACTTCTCGGTTTGTCTTATCCAATATATATCATATTCATAAGAAAAAAAGATAAAAAAAGAGATATAGAAAGCCATCTCATAGATTCTGAAAAATTAATATTAAAAACAATAAAAGAATCAGAAAGGGGAGAAATTTGGCAAAAACAGCTTCAATTAAAGACTAATTTCTCAAAAGCAAAATTAAGCAGGGTAATCAGAAATCTTGAATCTCGAAATTTAGTGGAAAAAATACCTTTCGGCAATACAAATAAGATAAGATTAAAGTAACTTCTTGTTCCAAAGTTGTTCCATCTTGTTTCACAGATATATTATATATGTTTTTTTCTATAGTCTAGCATGACAAATCAAAGAAATGAAAGGAGGTATATGAGAATGAAAACAAATGTATTAGCAATTGCCCTTATAGGATTAATGCTGTTTGCTTTGCCGATTGTAGCAGCCGAAGAAACTTTGGATGCTTCTGCTCAGGCAGAAGTAGACTCCATTGCTTCAGATAATCTTGCTGCTGACCCTGGAGTCACTCCGGACAGCGCAATGTATGGTTTGAAGACTGGATGGGAAAAACTTGGTTTGATGTTTACATTTAATCAAGAAAAGAAAGCCCAAAAAGAATTAGCTTTGGCAGAAAAGAAACTGCTCGAAGTTAAGAAAATGGCTGAAAAAGGCAATGTAAAAGCAATGGAAAGAGCTCAGGAAAGACACGATGCACTTCTTGAAAGAGCAAGATTAAGACTGGATTCAATTCAGGAAGATACTGAAGAATCTCAAGTTAAAATTACTGCAGAAAAAATAGTAGGCTTGCAGAGAGCTATAGCTGCCCATGAAAACAGAATTGAAGTTTTGAAAGACATTCTTGCAGAACAGAATTTATCTGATGAAGCAAGAACTGCAATTGAAACTGCTGTTGCAAAAATGGAAAATAAAACACAAGCTATAGAGCAAAAACTTGAAGAACGCAAGGATAAAATAAAGACAAGATTAAGAGCAGTAACTGAAAAAACTGATTCTGAAGTTTCTGACGATATAACTGAAATAGAAGACCGCGAAGGTTTGACTGCTGCTAAAAAAGCTATTGCAGAAAGAAGAATTCAGAATACTGAAGAAGCGCTCATAAGAGTTAAAGCAAAAGTAGCTGAAGAAAAAGCTGCAGGCACAGATGTCTCCTCTGCAGAAGCAAGTATAGCTGAAGCAGAAAAGAATCTTGCAGATGCAAAAGTTCTTCTGGCTGAAGGAAAATATGGCGAAGCTATATCTGCTATAAAACCTGTCAGTAATTATGGTAGAAATCTTAGCGTAGTTGTTCAAGCAATGAACCAGGCAAGAAAAGAAAACCGAACAGAAAAAGTTCAGGAACTTGTCGATAAAGCTAAAGAAGACGGCTTAACTCTAAGAGAAGAAGTAAAGCAGGAAGTTCAGGAAAGAGCTCAGGAAAAGCAGGAAGCTTGGAATAGCCTTTCTTCTGAAACAAGGGAAGAGATAAAAACAGCTATACGCACACAGATACAATCAGGCAAATCTGAATAAATCAAAAAAACGATTTTTATTTTTTTTATTTTTTATCTAAAAGTTTATATAAATGCTCAATTCTACTTCTTTAAGTTAAAAAGAGGCAAAATGTCAAACAAAGCAAAAGGTTCAAAAGCAGAAAGAGAACTTCTATCACTATTTACCCAGCAGGGTTGGCGTGCAGTCAGAGTAGCTGGTTCAGGAGTAAATGATAATTCTCCATGTGATTTATTGGCTGCAAAAATTGGGCGCAAGGGATATACTATAGAAGCAAAATCATCCAAAAAATCTTCAATTTATATTTCAAAACAGCAGATAGACGATTTCGTTAGATTTTCTTTAACATTAGGATTAAATCCTGTAATTGCCCTCCGTTTTAATTACGAAGGTTGGCTTTTTCTAAATCCTTCACAATTGGAAGATTCAGGAAAAAATTGGGTAGTTAGTTTGAAAAATGCAAAAGAAAAAGGTTCTCGATTTTCACAATTCTTTGAGCCCGAAATAAAAACAGATATTAATGAATAAATCGAAATGTTTAAATATGTGTAATCACATAATTAAGTATGACTAACATGACATTATCAATACCTGAAGAACTCCATAAAAAGATGAAAAAATTTAGCGAAATTAGATGGAGCGAAATAGCAAGAACAGCCATAGAACAAAGGATAGATGATTTAGAAGTTATGAATAGAATTGCTTCAAAAAGCAAGCTGACAAAGAAAGATGTTGAAGAAATAAGCAAAAAAATAAAAAGGGCGGCTGCCGTAAGATTCAATGAACTTAGTGATAGATACTAATATATTTATTTCTGCTTTGATAAAAAAAGAGACTATAAGAGATAATATAGTAAACTCAGAGCAAACTTTTTAGGCAGTTCTTCAAACGGCTACTTATTATTTATTTGCAGAATAAAAATATTTCTCTTACCAATTTTTATTTTTTTAACAAATCCATATTGTTTAAGAAAAATCTCCCAATTCACTATAGGCCATGAACTGGCATAAAAATAACTTGTTCCATCAAAATTATATCGTCTTATGGAAGAAATGTATCTGCCAGTTTGTTTTACATATTCAATCATTTCACAATCACCAAATTTATCCTTCATTATAGATTCTTTAGGAAACAGCCCATATGCATTAGCATCAAATACAAACCATTTTGTTAAAGTTTTGAGTTTATTAAAAAATCCTTTAATTTCTTCTATATTTTTTAGATGATTGAAGAATGAATAAACTGCAAACGTAACATCATAATTTTTATTCAAATCTTTCAGTTCTGATAATTTAAATACAATATTTTTACCTGACAAGTTCATAGCTTTATTTATCATTTGTTTAGAATTATCTATCCCAAGATATTCATTTTCAGGATTCTTTATCGCTAAACTCTTTAAGAAAGTTCCATCTCCACAACCAATTTCTAAAAACTTATTTCCTTGCAATTTTAAAATTACCTCTTTCATTCTATCCTGGAGTTCCATAGACATCGGGTATTTGCTATAATCTATCCTATCATATAAGGGGTTTTTTAATTTTGGAAAGAACACTTTGTCTCCCTTAATTCCAAGAAAGATATCGTGCCAAAGAGGGTCTGGAGTATCTGGATCATAGTTGTATGCCTGAGCTCTGCCCCTACAACCTGCGCCACACTTCTTCTTAAACTTGCATCCCTTGCATGCGGAACCATTTGTCTCAGGTATTATCTTCAGCCCATCAATTTTTTTACTTATTTCCTTTAAATCATCTTCAAATATATTGCCTAATTTATAACTATCAATTTCCCTAAAAAATTGGCATGGATAAATAAAACCCTTATAATCTATAGCCATCTGCTTATAATAAAATTTACAATTTGTTTTGTCCTGAAAACAGCCAACGCTTTTTATTATCTTACCAACTTTTGAGTAATCTCCAACCACCCACTGGTTATCGTTTGCAAATCCTAATGAACCAACAGGTATAAACATGATGGGGCAACCAAACTCTGTCTTAATAAATTTAGAGAATTTCTTATAGTATTTAATTAAATTTTTATGTAAAATCGCATTAATTCTAAAATTTATCCCGCTGTTTTTTACTTTATATAAATTATCTATAGTTTTATTATAATCACAGCCTCTTATTTTTTCATAATCTTTTTTGAATCCATCCAAGCTTATAACAAGGTCATAAATCTTTCCCTTTAATTTTTCAAGCTTTTTATCAATAAATGTGCCATTTGTAACAAGTATTATTCTAAACCGATTCTCATTTAGATAGTCAACTATCTTGTCGAAATCGTTATGCATGGTGGGCTCTCCTCCAGTCAATACAACATTAAATACGCCTAGCTCTTTAGCTGAATCAAATAATCGCTTCAAATCTTCAAAAGGAATGTCTTTATATTCTTTTTCACCGATATAACAATGAGCACATTTAAGATTACATTTTCCTGTTATTTGTATATCTATTGTTTCTCTTATTCCCCTTCTTTCTTTTAATAAAATATCTTTTATATTGTCATCCTTTATCTTACTCAATTCTTTAATATTATCAAGAAGATATTTTTCTTCATCTATTAAATTATATAGAACTCTATCTTTAAGTACATATTTTTTAGGCATAAATAACGCTCGCTTAACAAGCGCCGCCATTCATGGCCGCATTAACGCCAGACTTTTTCTTTCCTTTTACTTTTTTCATATATAAAACAACATTTGATTCTATAAATACCTTTCTATTTTTCAAATCAAACTCAAATACTCTGTCCAAGAGCCAATTGAGTAGCGCTCGCTTCAATCAAGCACGCATTTGGCAGAGGCATATTTCCAAATTCATCTTTGCATTTTATGAAATAAACATTTGTGGCTTTCCAAGGAGTTACTTCTACAGTTTTGTCATCAGGATTTATATAACTGAATTTCAATCCATCATTGAAATTATAATTGCATCCACTCAATGAATATACGCATTCAGCTTTTTCATCAGTTACAACTTTTAGATTGTCTCCTTCCTTGTAAATTCTTGTAATTTTAGGTGCGCTTCTATCTACAAATACACTAAAGCTCGTGCTTGCTTCATCTGCATTTCCTCCAGCGTCAATGCACCTGAAATAATACTTATAGCTTCCTGAAATTAAATCAAGACTTTGCTTGTGTATGTGGTTGTCAGTTTCCCACATTGGAATATAACTATCAATAGTTCCAGTTGAAGAGAAATAACACTTTGCTTTTCCTTCTTCTGCCCCATTGCTTGTCTCCAATTCAAGATTTACAATTATTACTGAAGTGCTTCCATACAATGTCATATTTGGTTCAACTTTTATTATATTCAATGCCTGCGTTCCTTTCAATGTAAGAGGATAACTTTGTGTATTTTCATATCTTTCATTGTCAGGCTTTCCTGGCTGGTCTTTGCATCTGAAATAGAATTTATTTTCTTCAAGATTCTTTATTCCAGTCAGTGTTCCAGAACAAGTATAGGCAAGATTTGCATTAATCTGATAACTCTGCGTAGCACAAGTCATCGGGTTTTCCATATCTTTATACGCCTTGTCTATTCTGCTCCATTTGCATTCAGCAGGTTCATTTACATAAACTTCAATAGGAACATGGTCTATATTATATTGCACTGGACTTCCATCAATTATTGATGTTCCTTCAATTCGAGGAGGAGTTGTGTCCGGACCTTTGCCGACACAGAATCCAAATGAGAATTCATCTACATTCTCATTTCCGTTTGCATCTCTGCATCTTACATATATTGAATATGTCCCATCATTTTTTATTATAGGAGACAACGCTCCAGTTGTTCCAGTATCCAATCCTGGAAGTTTCATGTGCTGTGTGTGATTGTATTCAAAGTAATTGCTCTCTCCAAAGAAATACTGCATACCCTCAAAGTTTATTGTATGATTATAATCTACTTTGCATTGTGCTGGCTCATTTGTTTCAACACTGAATTCAAGAGGTGTGAATGCCTGCAAACATCCATCTCCAGCCGCACTTCTTATAATTTTTGCTCCAAGTGCAGGAGGTCTTGTTGTATCTGGAACATATTTCAATCCGTCAGTCAATGGTGCAGTAGGTTTTATAGTTGGACTTTTTACATCTTTAGGATTCACCCATGTGCATTTTTCTCCAGAAGTTCCAACATTCAATAGTTGGCATGCCTGTCCAAGACTTCTGCATCTATATTCACTGCATGGTCTGAATACATCTTTATTACATTCTTCGCAATTTGTTCCTCCGATAGGTGCTTCCCAAGGAAGGCATTGGAATGTAACTAATTTTAATTTTTCAGTCTTGTATGTATATATAAAAATAGCCGCTGCAACTCCAAGTCCAATAAATGGTGCAGCTGTTACCATTGTTGCACTCGCACTTCCAAATATTCCATTTGTTGCAAGAACATTTAATGTCTGATAAGCAAACAATCCCCCTGCAACTGATAATGCCAAAGAATTTGTTAACCCTGCTTCTAATCCAAATAATTTTCCAAGAAGTTTAATCGCAGCATATGCTGTAAGCGCCCACGCTGCTCCGGCAGTAAGTGCACTCCCCGTTATCGCCGTCGTTGATGCTCCAGTTGCCTGCGTTCCAAATGCTGCACCCCCATATATTTTTTTAACGAAAGCCATTATTCCTACTGGCGACGCAGAAGGAACTTTACCAGCATTTGCACCAGCTGCTGCTCCAGCATTTGCACCAGCTGCTGCTCCAGCCGCACTTCCCAATCCAACTTCTTCACTCAATATAAACGCAATGGCAAAACTCATTCCTATAAGAAGCAGAATTTCACACAATGCAATGCCAGAATTTACCCTTTTTTTCCCTCTATTTTGCATTACTTAAAGAAAGAATTGTTATTTATAAATATTCTTAAGAAAAAATAGGCTGCTTCTAAACAGAGATAATTCTCTAAAAAGGTTTAAATAACTTAAAATTATCTTGATTTTATGAAAGTCAACATTAATATTAAGAAGAAATATTTTCTTGTTATAGTTGGACTTTTTTTGATTGGGGGGGGGGGCTTTAGCAGTTTATGCTTATGGAACAAGCAGTCCTTCAACATTTGGACATAGTGCAAGTGAAATTGATGGGATAATTCCAGCAAGTCAGATTTCTGGAGTTTGTAAAACTGATGGAACGGGTTGTCCTTCTTTAAGTAGCAATAGTGCTCAAGTTATTACTACAAATTCTCAACAAATATTAAAGGATTTGCGCAATAGTCTTGGTCGAGATTTAATTGGCGCTTATTATGATTCAGCAGATCAGATGTATCATCTTGCGGCAGTCAATAACCCTTTTGGGACTGCTCAAGTTATTGAGGTTTATTTAGACGGAAGAGCTAATCGCGCACGAAGTGCAGATATGTGTAGAAATACTGGATCTACTGGTGTTCAAGATTTTTGTTATATTGGCAATTCTAATTTTGGTTTTTTTTATGCTTCTGGGGGAATTAGAATAAGTACTAATTTTTTGCCCAATAGTAATGGAGTTTTTGAACTTGGGAGTCCATCTAATCGCTGGAGCAAAGTATATGCAGTTCAAGGGATAATAGATACATCAGATATTCAATATAAGAAAAATATCAATCCACTTAATTACGGGATTGATGAAATTATGAAGATGAAACCCGTGACTTATTATTGGAAGAATGATTCTACAAATGAGGGAAAGCAAATAGGATTTATTGCACAAGAAATGGTTAAAATTGTGCCTGAAGTTGTTGATGGAGAAGAAGGAAGTTATGGATTAAACTATGCACATCTTATTCCTGTGCTTGTCAAGGCAATTCAAGAACAAGAAATTAAAATAAATATATTAAAACAAATTATTTGCGAAGATAATCCAACAGAATCTATTTGTTAAAGTAATTGGGTATGGTTTTAATGGCATGAAAATGTCATCTTTTTTTGATTTTTTAAGATTTGAACATAGAAAAGAAGTTTACGAATACCTTCCACTAAGCGCTTTCTTTGTAAGTAGCCTTTTTCCCTGTTTTAGAGCAAGTGCGTTTTTCATACATGTGTCGGCATAGGACATTCCTTCATAATAAAGTTTTGAATCAACAGGTTGCTCTTTCGCCAAAACAGTTTGCTCCTTTGCTCTGATTATATTATAGTAAATTGCCTCCATAGTAATTGGTTGCGTAAGAAGTTGATTCATCTTGTCGCCTAACCAATCTTCGCTTCCAATCACAATTTCTCCACTTATTATTGGATCGGTAACTGAAATATCAAATAGTTTTATTCGATAATCTAATAGCCTTGGAGTAAATCCATAAATATCTAAAATTCTATTTGTATGATTAATTGGAGTTTTAGATACATGCAGCACGTCTATATCCGAATACGGCTTTCTAGAACCATATACCATACATATATCCTCTTCTGAAAGTTTATTCCCTAAAAATCTGCGCAGAAAAAGAGCAAGACTCTTAGAATCATAATATTTTGGAAAGCCCGATTCGTAGAATATAGCCTTTTCACCATGTCTCTTTCTGAAATCTTCAAATTCTTCAATCATTTTTTCAATCTCAGGCATTTTTTCTTCGTATTTCTTTCTAAAAAGCTCTCCCAATCCAAAATTATCCGAAAGATATTTTTCAGTCCAGATTGCAAATGCTTCAATAAATGTGCTGCTTTCTTGCTCAGTTTTTTTCAACAAAGAAAATGTGCTACTCTGCTTTCTGGCTTCCTCAAGCTCAGCCATAGAAAATCTTCTTCCTTTCAATAACTTTTTTTCTTCTCTAAATAGTTTCTCTTCCAATTTAGTAAAAAATCTTCCTCTTTTCGAAAATTCAAAGAACAATCCGTGCCCATATAATTCATGAATAATGTTCAGCGGCAAAAATTCATTATTTTCTTTAACATAAGCAGACATATTTCTTGGAAGAAAAATTCCGCTTACTTCTTTTTTTAAATTATTTTGATTACAAAGATTATTCCAGTCTTTATCTTCTAAAATAAACAGTTTGGATCTGGAAGTTATATCTAATAAGGTTCTATAATAATTATCTGTTTTATTCAACAATAGTTTGATTTCATTCAACATCATTTGGAAAATTAGCATATTTCTCGATTACTTTAATTATTTTTTTCCTATCCTCAGCACTATCAAATATTATTTGCAAAGAATCTAATAAAACAAAGATATGTGCCTTTATCTTTTGCCCATATATGAAGATATATTCGTAACTTGTACCAATAAAATCTCTATCTATTTTTTCAGATACTTCTTCTTTTTGAAATCCAAGTTCTAAAAATAAAGAGATTAATTTGTTATGCAGGTTTGTTGATTTTCTAAACTCAAAACCGTCTATTCTTCCATCTGGATAAGTTTCACTAAATAAACCAATTATTTTAGCTTCTTCTATTTCATTATTATTTTTCATCGTCGTTCAAAGGTATATGGATATTTATAAATGGTCTTTTTTTCTTCGATATTTTAGGTACAAAGTATTCCAGATTCATATGAAATCCATTAGCTTCATCGGTTTCAGGTTTTCTATACCTTTCGATTAGCCCAGCACCGTCTAATTTAGCGATTCCAATTCCAAGACCGAATTCTTCTGCCGGTTTAAAAGTTATTAATGGTCTGCTCGCTACAAGTCTTTCCATTCTATCAAAAATGGATTCGCCCCCAAACAATCCTCCTCTAAGCGGTCTGCTTCCAAAAAGACTGCCTCCGCCCAAAGGTGCGCTTCTAAATAAGCTGTTGTTGCCTCCTAAAAGTCCGGTATAAAATCTCAGAGCGCCTAATGAATAAAGTTCCAATCTTCCATATTCCAGATTATCTGTTTTTCTAGGCGAGACATCATAACTTTCAGCTATTTGTTCAATTTGCATCATATATTGCCTCCTTTCAATTTTATAAAATTAACACGAAAATATCTAAGAATATCCTGCCTTTCTAATTCCTCTGACAGAGGCAAAAAGTCCATATTTTATAGAGTATTCGCTTATATATAATTCTTTCTATTTTGTAACTTTTAAGTTACAAGAATTTCTTTCATTTTTTCAGTTCGTTCGTTCAGTCGTTATCACCCCATACGCCACCAGCGCCCCAACTATCAAAATCTTAAGAAAATCAATTAGTATACTACAATTACCCCCTACAGCCAATAAAAATAAAATGTAGAGGGTAAAAGAAACATTTAAATAAGCACATTACAATTGCATTACTATGGTAATGGATACTGTTCAGATAAGAATAAGCGATGGTCTTGTAAAACTAATAGATAATTTAGTTAAAAAAGGAATTTACTCAAATCGTTCAGAAGCAATCAGAGATGCAGTAAGAAGCTTTGTTTGGAAAAAAGAAGTCGGCACAATAAAGAATCTGGGAGAATCGGTTGAAATTGTTAAAAATGCGAGAAAAAAACTATCTGAAAGACTTAGCGATAAGGACTTGGAAGAAGTAAACTCTCTATCATAAACTCCTCGAGTTTGTGAGACTAAGAATAAAACTACTAAAGTTAATTTAGGCTATAGATTAAAATCCTTAGTTTTATTCTTTGGATAAGAAATCTTCAGGCTTTCCTGCTTCACAATACTTTTTTGCATATTCGATTAGTTTTTTATCTCGAGAAATTAAAATTGCTTTTTCTTTCATAGCAAGTGTAATATGTATGCAGTCAAAGAAGCTTATATCAAAATTAAACTCTTTCTCTAATTCTCTTGCAAAATTATAATCTTTGACGTCTGCAAATATTTTTTTAAATCTGGTTTCGTCAAAGAAAATTTCTCTTTTCTCATAAAATAAATCTCCTAGTATATACATCAATTCTTTCATTACAAATCCTGAATACAAAATCAAGGAATTTTCATCCTCAGCTTTCTGAAGGAATTCTTCGGCTGCTTTCCAGAACTTGAATTTTGTTTTATAATCTGTTTCTTTCTGCCACAGGTTAAGATAAACCGATGTATCTATATAATATTTCATCTGTCTATTTTCGTCGTTTATTCTACTTATAACTTTCTATTTCCCCGTTACCATTATCGCCCCATATGCCACAAGCTCCCTAAAATACAACAGATAGTTAATATAATTCAATACTTATAAGCATTTTTTCTATGCCTAATGGCTCTTATAATCATAATGCCTTTATCCTTATAATAATCAACAAAAAGTCGATAATCTCCAATTCTCAATTTATAAAAATCCTTATCAACTAAAGTTTCAATAAATCTTTCAGGATTAACTCGGACTTCATTATCAATTTTATTAAATATTCTTTATGAAGTTTCTTTAGGTAGTTTTCTTAAAAAATCTCTAGCTTTACTATCCCATTCTATAGAAATCATTTTAACTAAATTCTTTTCTCATTTCTTCATGAGAAACAAACTCTTTTTTAGGCTTTTTTTTAGATAATTCAATCTCTAAAACTACATCATCAGCTAATTCAAAATCTTCAGCCATCCAATGCTTCATTTGTTCAACTTCTCTGCTCAATCGAACAAGTTTTTCATATACTTTGTTTAAAGTTACATTTTCCATATCAATTATTAAGATTTATTGTATTTATAATTTTCTATTTTAAGATTATTCATCAAGAGTTACGTCATAAGAATCGCATACTCTTGCATCTGTCTTCTCTTGGTCTGCATCTCTTATCCTAAAGTTTGCAGTGCATTTACCTCTTGCAGTTATATTCTTTAGACTTTCTTCAGATATTTTGAAATACATGAATGCTTTTTCAGAATCAACTTCAACACTATCTCTTATTACTACTCTATTATTCGGCCCATACAGATAAAAATCAAGTGTTTTTCCTTTTCCATTTTGTACTAATGTGCCAAAGCGGATCATCTTTTCTCTTGAAAGTGAAAATCTATTTCCTCTTCCTTTTAATTCCTCTCCACTTACAGAACCATCATTATTGATATCCTGCCAATAATTGAATGCAGTAGAAAGTGGATTTTTCTTTTCAACTTCTTGTTCCCTTGGAGAATCTTGTATCTGCGGTGAGCTGTCTGTAAATGTAACATAATAAGCATCAACTACTTTTCCGTCAACTGCCCAGTTAACAACACATCTTCCATTTGCCCCTGCTTTTCTTAATTCATTAGCATCAAATCCTAAATTATCAATTACCCAGTTATTACCTTCAATTAATCTTCCGCTTTCCTTAATCAATCTGCCTTCTGAATCATAAAGTCTCATCATCCCTATTTTTCCTTTCATATTATCAAATGCACTCGCAAAACTTATTGTTTTTTCTTTTGCTAAATCAAATCTATCACTAATCCCTTTCATTTCTGTTAATTCATTTATCCCATCTCTATTACTGTCTTCATAATAATTAAAAGCAACAGAATAAGATGTTCTTCCTCCAGAAATAGGATTTCTGTAAGGTTGTCCTGCTTGCTGTTGATTATTCTGTGGATTTACATTCACATTGACTTGTGTTCTTCCTAATTCAGCAGCTGCCAAATTATTTTGCCTATCTGAATATCTATTTGCAGCATTTGATAATAATCCAAGTCCTGCTGCCTGTTGAGGTGTGCTCGCATTAATTCCAGCCAATCCAAGAAGCAATCCTCCAACTGCAGCAATATCAGAATTATCTTCTCTTTGCTGTACTGAAGACAAAGTTTCCTGCTGTCTTCCATTAACAGCTTGAGGTTCTACACATCCTTCGATAAACATAGAACCTGCTAATATTCCAGCCAATCCAAGATTTCTTAACATTTTCATAAAAAAACGCTTTTTTATAGGTATATAAAGGTTATTATTATCAAGGAATAAAATTAGATATTAACAAACATTTATAAGGTAAGAATATCTTACTAAAGCATGGAAACTGAAATAACAAGAATAAGCAGCAAGGGACAGGTAGTTATCCCTTTAATAATCCGAGAAAAAATGAAAATAAAAGAAGGAGAAGCATTCGCGGTTTCAGAAAAAGGAAATTTAATTGTCTTAAAAAAAATAGAAGGAAGTTTAAGAGAAGAAGATATAGAAACTTTAAACAGAATAAAAGAAGCCTGGGCAGATGTGGAACAGGGAAAATATAAAAAAATGAGCAAGAATGATTTCTTAAAAGAGATATCTCAATGGTAGAAGTAATCTATACAGAGCATTTCAAAGAGGATTTTAAAAAAGCAGATAAATCTGTAAAAGATAAAGCGTTAAAACAAATCGATAAAATTATTGAACATCCTGAAATAGGCAAACCTCTTAGATATAATTTAAAGGGTGAAAGGACAATTTATGTCAAGCCATTTAGAATAATATATTCCTATTTTGAGAATACAATTTATTTTTTAAGACTGAGAGAATTCTGTTTGCTTTTTCACAAACTAAAGTAAGAAGGGTATGCAAACAGAATTCTCGAGGTGTTCAAGAACCAGCTCATTGTCAAGCCAACCCATTTAGGGCAGGTTCTTGACATTTGAACATAGAAAAGAAGTTTATAATTAACCAAACAATCCGCCGCTGCTTTCTGCACTCTTAACTCCAGCGACTGTAACCTTAAATCCTTTCTTGCTTCCAAGGTCTCCAGCCCAGTTGGTGTTTCCTCCGCAGTCTCCAAGTGCATTGCAGACTTCATTACGCTGTTTCGTCCATCCAGCTTCCAAACATTCACAATTCTTGGTGCATTTTTCTCCTCCAGTCAATCCCTTTTCAAATGTTACTATGCATTGTGCATTTGCCTGCGCGCATATTCCCTTTGTTTCTTCGCCTTCCCAGAATGTTAACCCTGGAGCATTCATTGGAAGGCACGCACCCTTTGCTTTTACCGCAGTAGTATTATCTGTTGCAGTCTGCTGTAATTTTACTCCCTTCTTCCACAAGCAGTCTCTCTTGTCAGTATTTTCACAATCTGTCTGCTCTGTTTGTGCTGTGCAATCCTGCCATCTATTTACTCTGCACGCTGCCTGCGAGAAATCTCCAGCAGAAGTTGTTATTTTATCTTGAATGCATTCTTCTTGCCTGAAATCTGCACATGCTTCCAAAACTTCCTCTCCATTTACGCAAACATGTTTGAAAAATCTGCTTCCAACACTGTTCTTTCCTTTTCCAGTTTCTCCAGCATCATTGAATATACACCAGCTTTCTCCGTGTTTGTAAGATTTTCCATTCTGCGTATTTTTGCAATTTAAATCTGCACAGATATTATCTCCATAAGATGGAGAAGTTTCAGTTGCTTTTCTGCATATGCTTCCAAGCTGATAATTGCAGTTTCCGCATGATTTAGAATTTGCATTAGCAGAATTTGCATTGCAAACTTTGCTCTTATCAAGAACATTAGTCCAGTAAGCAGTATCTTTCAATTTTGAAGCATCATATATATTTGCAGGATTTCCGCACGAATCAACAAAATAAACTTCATCTTTTCCAGGTATGCATATAGTATTGTCTGTTGGTCCGCAGTTTGTTTTCAATTCTTCAGCAGAACATAATTTTCCAGGATAAAAATCTCCTTGAGTTCCGTTTATCCCGTTCTTGCAGTCATCTCTCGTCGTAAATCTACATGTAGTTTCAAATTCGCTTACGTAAACGCACGAGCCTCTTTCCTGCCCCTGAACTGAAAGAACGCATTCAACTTCATCAGTTATATCTGATTTATAATTAGTCTGCAATCCAAGAAATGCAGAAAGCCTCTTGCATCTTACCAAAGAAACAAAAGCTGCCTGGTCTCCAAGTACACAGCACCCAAGATTGCATGCAGGATTATTAGTTTCAGACCAGATTCCTCCATTATCATTGCATACTTTTTGAGGGGTATTATCAAGACAAATTCCTTCATCAGAATCATAGCATGTTCCTCCTTTGCAGAAGCTTGTTGAACTGCATGAAGTTGGAATTTGCTTTGCTCCTGCCGCACATTGTTCTATTGGAACATCTTGGCAGTATAATCCTGAAATTGTTTTTTCACAGCATACAGTCGTTTCCGCTTCCTGCGCACTTGCAAATCCAATTAAGAAAACCATTAAAAATGCAATTCCTAAAATATTTTTTATTTTCATATTCCATATCCTGGAGGCCATGCAATGCTTCTTGATGCAAACATAAAGTTCTCTTCAGTTACAACATTTGAAAGTTTATAGATTCTGCTTCCGTCGCTAAGCTGAATTTTTTCAATCTTCAAATCAGGATAATACTGCATATATAATGTTGTTTCAGAATTTCCATAAGTTACTTCAAAGTCTATTATGCTCGTCGCAATCATTAACAAATCGTACATCTCACTTTCTAAATTAACATTAAATTCATTGAATGTTTGTGTCTGTTCTTTTGTAATTGTCATTGGAGAAATAAACTTTACTCTTATAGTACTTGGAATTACAGAAACTTCTGATTGAACGCTTCCTGTAGAAACAGTATATCCTCTTTTTTCATATTCAGCTTTCAAAGTCTGAACGCATTCAGTTCCTTTCGATTTTATCATTTCATTTAATTCAGTTTCAAATTTTTCTTTAATTAAAGGCTGCTGCACAATGCATTTATCATAAAAGTTTGAAGTATAACACAAATATTTGTATTCTTCTCCATCATAAGTTAAAGTTCCTTCCATATTTTTATAACCTGCATTTTTCCCCAAAAGAACTACCTCTTTTTCCACTTCATTTTGTATGCATGACTGCAAAAATTCAGTTGGACTGACTTCTGAAGATACTGCAACTTTTATTCTTGGATAAAGAAAAACTGCAACAACCGCAGAAACAATTACAACAGCCAGAATTATGATAATAGCAACCTGCCCTCTTTTATTCATATATAAAACAGATAATCATTGTTTATAAATATTTTTAGCAGAAAATAAAAGGACAATCAAAAGATAAAATATATAAACTATAGTTTATCTATAGAATAATGGAAAGTCCGATAACAACAATTCAAATAAGAGAAAATGTAAAAAGGCAGTTAGATATGCTGAAAAATAAAAAAGAAAGTTATGAAGAAATTATTGTCAATTTAATAAGAACTTCTGAAGAAAGAAAAAGGAAGCAAAAAGAACTTTTAATAGAAGGTTGCAAGGCTACAGCCGAAGAGAGTCTCAAAATAACTAAGGAATTTGAAGCAATAGAGGACATTAGTGATTGGGAGTGGTAATGAAAGTAACAAGAGGAGATATTTTCTTAGCTAATCTGGAACCTGTTGTAGGCAGCGAACAGGGCGGAGTCAGGCCAGTTTTAGTCATACAAAATGATTTTTCCAACCAATCTTCCCCGACAATCATCATATCAGCGATAACTTCAAGACTTTACGAAAAAGAATATCCTCAGACTGTTTTTATTCCAAAGAAAAATTCTGGTTTGGATAGGGATTCTAATATATTGTTGAATCAGTTAAGGACATTAGATAAAAGAAGACTAATAAAAAAATTAAGCTCCTTGGATTTTTATTATATGGAAAAAGTTAATCTCGCATTAAAGATTAGTTTGAATTTGGATTAATTATAAACTTTATCTAAGCTTCTTTTACCACTACACTGCATCCACCAGGCACATTTCCTTGAGAATCCTTGCACTTTACATAATGAATTAATCCCTTTGTAAATCCAACGCTATGGTGTGCTCCTGCGCCAGAAAATGCTTTTCCATCTGCATAATTATAACTGCATCCTTCAAGAGAATAAACACATTCAGAATCTTCATTTGTTACAACAATCAAACTTCCTCCCTGCGAATAAACTCGTGTGACTAATGGAGATTCTTGGTCCAATTCAATGTTAAAATTAATTGTTTTATCTGCCGTATTTCCAATTCCATCAACGCATCTTATAGCTAATGCATTATTTCCTTCTCCAAACTGATTAAATATTCTTTTATGGCTTGTTCCTCCAGTTTCTGTGAATAATATTTGCTGATTTCCAATCATCCAGAAGCAATAGGCATTTCCATTATCATATCCTCCAGATGTTTTAGCTATAACTCCAAATGAATATGGGCTCGAGCCAAATTTCAATGTCTCTCCGTCAGGAGATGCAGAACTTATAGTCAATGTACTAGCAGTTTTTTTCAGCTTAAAGCTATAACTTGTATCCATCGTATTTCTTTTGCTTTCATTTACTCCTGCATACCAAGGCTGGTCAATGCATCTCACAAAATAATTATTCTCTTCACTGCTCGTTGGCAATTCTGCAAAACAACTCCATCCTTTGCTTGTCTGTTCAGTTATACTGCTATCGCAATCCATTTGATTAGGCATTTCTGCATAAATTTTATTTGTTGTATCCCATCTGCATTCTACAGGCTCATTAACATACAAAGTAATTCCTTGCTCTGCAGTTGCATATGCAATATTTTCTGTTTCAGGCGATTTTTCTACAACTACGGGCATCCCAATATCATCTCCTGGTTTAATGCAGAAATCAATCACATATTCATTCTCATTTACATTTCCATTTTTATCCTGGCATCTCACATAAAACTTATAGTCTGCTCTCGCATTAGGGTCATAGCCTTCAATTCCAAGACTTTCAAGACTCGGAATTAAAAATTCCATACTGTGATTATACAAGAATAAACTACTCGTTCCAAAATCAAATTCCATATCTTCAAAATTATCTGTATGAACTGCAACCAATCTGCACTGCGCAACTTCATCCGTGGATATAACAAACACTGTTGGCTGGTACGCTTTAAGGCATCCATCATTTTCATTGCTTATTAATTTATATCCGCTGTCAGAATTTTCATAATTAAATCCTATGCCTAATAATCCATCCCAAGGAGTTATTTTAGAAGCAGTCACATCATTAGGATTTGTGTCAATGCACAATTCATTATCGCTTCCTTCATTGATGAAATCACATGTTTGCCCAAGCGATTGACATGCATATTTTGAACATGGAAATTCTTCCCCTCCGCATTTCTTGCAATTATCTCCTCCAACCGGCGCTTGCCATGGCTGGCATGTAAATGAAACAATTACTTCTTTTGTATCTCCAATTCCAAGGAATTTAAAGACTAAAGTAATAAGAATTCCAGCTATAGCTCCAAATGGTCCTAGAGTTATTGAAAAAAGAGGAAGTATAGCTAAAATTAATCCAATTCCGCTTTGAATCATACTTCCCATTAATTTAGGCCCAGGACCAAATATTGCCATTGCAAGTGAAAACACTGCCGCTGCAACTCCAATTGCATTAAGCGCAGTTGTAAATGTATTTGCCGACGCTAATTGTGCCTGTCCCTTAGTTACCTCGGCAGCTTGATCCGGAGAAACAACTGCATCTCCACCAAATAATGGTATTTTTTGAGCATCTGCAAATTTTGCAGGATATTTGCTCGCAAAATTTAAAACATCTTCTTGAGTGTTCAATGTTACATATACCGGATTTTGTCCAACAGGGAAATCAACTGCAATTTTTATTGGATTGTCCAGCGGAATATTCAATTTAGCATTTGTCAGTTTAGTAATATAATTAGATGTATATGCAGCCAATCCTCCGATTGCTCCGCTCACAAGAGTTGGCATGCTTAACAATCCACCTCCGCTGTCAAAACTTACATCTCCCGGTCCTCCAATGCTTCCCAATGGTCCACTGCTTGCTCCAAATTCACTCAGGTTTCCCGGCAGGGCAAATTTTCCAGGAACTGGAGTTGCATAACTCAAAAGCAATTCATTATATTTTTTATTTTTGACAAGTTTAGGTGCGCCTTTCACTTTGTAGTTATATGTTATGTCTCCAGC